>CAMOLD010000138.1 GCA_946618395.1 uncultured Clostridia bacterium | reverse complement strand
TTGGGGGAGGGGAAAACTTTTTGCAAAAAGTTTCTCCCTCCCCCAAACCTCCTCCTCTTTCAAAAACTCCCAAAAAAGGATTTTGGGAGTTTTTTGAAAATGATATGGTTTTCGGCTCCGGGTGGGGCTTTATTTTTTTGCATTGCGAAATCGGATTTGCAATCGGTTCCCAAAAATCCCCTTTTTCAAAGTTTTTTTGGAAGGGTGGGGGGACGAGTGCGACCGCCGCCGGGGACGGGGTAAGGGAGCACAAGGAGTGGCCGCGGTCGAAAAGCGCAAGGATATGCGCGGACGCGCCCGCCGCGATTTTCGGGTACCGCAACAGGATAGTTTGAGGGGGCGGGAAACCTCTTTTTTTCAAAAAAGGGTTTCCCGCCCCCTCAAGGTCTTCCCTCTCCCCTATCTCCCTGCTCTGGAAGCGTTGAGGATGGCGAGGACGGCGACGCCGACGTCGGCGAAGGTTGCCAGCCAGAGATTGGGGAGAAAGAGATTGAAGATGAGGAACGCGACTTTAACAGAGATGGCAAAGATGATGTTTTGCAGGACGATGCGGCGTGTCTTACGGGCGATTTTGAAAAGGACGGGCAGACGAGAGAGCGAATCGTCCATCAGAACCACATCGGCGGCTTCGATAGCGGCATCCGAACCAAAGGCGCCCATGGCAACGCCAACATCGGCGCGCGCAAGGACCGGGGCATCGTTGGTGCCGTCACCAACATAAACGAAGGTGCCCTGCTTTTGGGCAAGTAGCTCCTCGGCGGCGGCAACCTTGTCGCCGGGGAGCAACCCGGCGCGGTAACCATCCAGCCCAGCCTCGGCGGCAATCGCTTTGGCGGCAGGCTCGCGGTCGCCCGAAAGCATGACGGCGCGGCGAACACCGAGGGCGCGAAGATCGCGGATGGCTCCGGCGGCTTCGGGCTTGCAAACGTCCGAAACCACAATCATCCCGCAAAAAACGCTACCCAGGGCAACGTAAACCACCGTTCCAACCGCTTGCGGCAGGTCGGCGGGAAGGTCGATTTGATGGTCGGCAAGCAGGCGCGCGTTGCCAACCAAAAGCTCTTTTCCCCCGGCTTGCGCACGCACTCCGCGCCCGGGAATTTCCTCTATTTGCTCGATGGCAACGCGGGTTTTTGGCGGCATTGCGGCGGCAAGCGAGCGCGCAACGGGATGGTTGGAATGCTGTTCCGCCGAAGCGGCAAGCGACAAAAGCCGCTCCTCGGTCATGCCAGCCGGATAGACTGCGCTGACGCGGAAACTGCCCTCGGTCAGCGTTCCGGTTTTGTCAAAGGCAATGGTGTCCACATTGGCAAGCGATTCGAGATCGTTGGCACCCTTGATGAGGATGCCGCGCTTGGAGGCGCTCCCAATGCCGGCAAAATAGGAAAGCGGAACCGAGATGACCAGCGCGCAGGGGCAGGAAACCACCAAAAAGATGAGCGCCGTTTTGACCAGACCCATCGGGTCGGGCAGCGTTGCGGGACTTGCCCAATGGATGATTGCCGGAACCAGCGCGATGAGCGCCGCAAGCCCGACCACCACCGGCGTATAAATTCGGGCAAACTTGGTCACCATGCCCTCGGCGCGGGATTTTGCCGCGGTCGAGTTTTCCACCAGTTCCAGGATTTTGGAAACAGTGGAATCGGCAAACGGTTTTGCCACGCGCACGCGCAAAAGCCCCTCGCCGTTGACGCATCCGCTGACCACTTCATCGCCGGGAGCAACCTCGCGCGGGAGCGATTCGCCGGTCAGCGAGCGGGTGTCAAGCGCCGAAACGCCCTCGATAATCATGCCGTCCAAAGGGATCTTCTCGCCCGGACGGACAATAATGATCTCGCCAACGGCAACCTCGCCGGGGTCAATTTCCAGCTCCTCGCCGCCGCGCTCCACGCGCGCCGTTTCGGGGCAAATTTCCATCAGCTCGGCAATGGATTGGCGGCTGTTCCCAACGGCAATGCTTTGGAAAAGCTCGCCCAGCTGGTAGAAAAGCATAACAAACACCGCCTCGGGGTATTCGCCAATGGCAAGCGCGCCAATGGTGGCAATGGACATTAAGAAATTTTCATCCAACAACTGCCCGTGGAGAATTCCCTGCACCGATTTGCGCAGGACGTCATACCCCACCACAAAATAAGGAACGAGGAACAGCGGCAGGCGCCAATACCATAGATCGGGAATGACCCCGACCCGGCAAAGCACCGCCAAAACCGCCAACAGCCCGGCGGCAATCAGAATGCGCCAAAGACTCTTTTTTTGCTTGCGCGTCAAATGTTTTTTTGCGGCGTTCATTTTTTCAAGCGGCAGTCGGGCTCAACTTTGCGGATGGTTGCAATCACTTCGTCCAAAACCTTGTCAAAGCGGGCGTCGTCGGCGTCCAGCACCAGTTTTTGAGCGAGGAAACTGACGGTCACTTCGTTCACGCCGTCAATTTTTGCAATGGCGCGCTCCATTTTTGCGGCGCAGTTGGCACAGTCCAAATCAATCAAAGCAAACGTTTTTTTCATACCAGATCTCCTTGAAGGGTGAATTTTTTATTCGGTAACGTGTTCCATGCCCTGCGCCAGGATGGTGTGAACATGGCTA
>CAMOLD010000137.1 GCA_946618395.1 uncultured Clostridia bacterium | reverse complement strand
ACATCCAGGTTGATGCCGTTGGGGTCGTAAACATAGCCGTTGGAGTCGGACATGGCAACCACTTTGCCGCCCAGCTCGGTGGCTTTTTGGTTGGCATAAATGGCAACGTTACCCGAGCCGGAAACAATCACCGTTTTGCCCTTGAAGGATTCTTTCTTCATGCAGGCGAGCATTTCGTCAACGAAGTAGCAAAGACCAAAGCCGGTTGCTTCCTTGCGGGCAAGAGAACCGCCGTAGGTCAAGCCCTTACCGGTCAGAACGCCGGTGAACTCGTTGCGCAGACGCTTGTATTGACCAAACATGTAGCCAATCTCGCGCGCACCGGTGCCGATATCGCCAGCGGGAACGTCGGTGTCGGCGCCAATGTGTTTGGCAAGCTCGGTCATAAAGCTCTGGCAGAAGCGCATGACTTCCAGGTCGGATTTGCCCTTGGGGTCAAAGTCGGAGCCGCCCTTGCCGCCGCCGATGGGAAGACCGGTCAAACTGTTCTTAAAGATTTGCTCAAAGCCCAGGAACTTGATGACCGAGGCGTTGACAGAGGGGTGCAGACGAATGCCGCCCTTGTAGGGGCCGATTGCCGAGTTGAACTGCACGCGGTAGCCGCGGTTTACTTGCACCTGTCCCTTGTCATCTACCCAGGAAACGCGGAAGAAGAGTTGACGCTCCGGCTCCACAATGCGTTCCAGAACGCCTTGCTCCTCCAACTTCGGGTTGGCAAGAACAACGGGTTCCAGGGATTCCAACACTTCACGCACGGCTTGCAGAAATTCTTTTTCGCCGGGGTTGCGCGCTTCTACGCCGGCGTAAACTTTTTTCAGATATTCGGATTGAAACATGGTAGTTCTCCTTTCATTCTTGTTTTATATTAAAGTTTGTAGATCCAACCGTAAGGATCGGCGATCTTGCCCCATTGAATACCGGTCAGGGTATCGTAAAGGTGCTGGGTCAGTTTTCCAATTTTGCCTTCGTTGACAATGTATTTGTGATCCTTGTAGAGCAGTTCGCCAATGGGGGAAACGACCGCGGCGGTTCCGCAGCCCCACGCCTCTTTGAGTGTGCCGTCCTTCATGGCGTTGGAGAGCTCTTCGACCGAAAGCAGACGCTCGCTGACCTTGTAGCCCTCTTTTTTCAGGATTTCAATGCAGGATTTGCGGGTAATGCCGGGAAGAATGGAGCCGGTCAGCTTCGGGGTGACAACCTCGTCGCCAATCAGAAACATGACGTTCATTGCGCCAACTTCCTCAATGTATTTGCGCTCTACGCCGTCCAGCCAGAGGACTTGGGAATATCCCTTTTGCGCGGCGCGCTCGCCGGCGCGGTTGGAAGCGGCATAGTTGCCGCCGCATTTGGCGTAACCTGTGCCGCCGCGAACGGCGCGAACGTCTTCATCCTCAATCATAATGCGCACCGGGTTAATGCCCTCGGCATAGTAGCTGCCAACAGGGGAAGCGATGATGATGAAGGTGACATGATGAACGGTGTGAACACCCAGACTTTCGTCATTGCCGAACATGAAGGGGCGCAAATAAAGGGAGGTGCCCTCCGAGTGCGGCGTCCAATCCGCCTCGGTGCGAACAAAGGTGGTCAGCGCTTCCAGCGCGTCCTCCTCGGGAATCTGCGGCAGGCAAAGGCGCTCTGCCGAGTTGTTCATGCGGCGGATGTTTTCAATGGGGCGGAAGAGCTGAATGCCGCCGTCGGCGCGGCGATAGGCTTTCAAACCTTCAAAAATTTCGGATCCGTAATGCAAAACGGTGGAGGCGGGGTGCAGGGAAATGTTCTGGAAGGGAACGATGCGCGCGTCATGCCAGCCGTTTTCGGGATCATAGTTCATAATGAACATATGATCGGTAAAATATTTGCCAAAGCCCAGGGTGTTGTCCTGCGGTTTTGCCTTTGGCGCGGTGGTTTTTTCAAAACGAATGTTCATTTTTCAAAACTCCTTTCACTGCTCTGCGCCCAGGCGCAGAGCTTTCAGGTTGATTTCTTTCATGTCGGCGTGTTTTGCCGGAATGACCTTTGTCAGCGCGGCTTCCACGGTGGTTTCGTCAAATTCGCCCAGCTCGGAAAGAATTTTGCCGAGCAGAATCATATTTGCCAGGGTGGGGAATCCGTTGTCGCTCGCCAGCTTGGTTGCCGGGACATAGATGGCTTTCACATCCTTGCGCGTAACCTTGCGCTCAATCAGCGTGCTGTCGGCAAAAATGATGCCGCCGGGCGCAACCGCGCCTTCAAAACGGTCGAGCGAGGGCAGGTTCATGGCAATCAGCACGTCGGGCTTGGAAACGATGGGGGAACCCACCGCCTCGTCGCTGACGATCACGCTGCAACTTGCCGTTCCGCCGCGCATTTCGGGACCGTAGGAGGGGAGCCAGCTGACCTGTTTGCCCTCAATCAATCCCTTGTAGGCAAGGAATTTACCGGCAAACAGAATGCCCTGGCCGCCAAAACCGGAAAAGAGGAACTGTGTGGTTTTCATTTCGTTTCCTCCTTTTTTGCCGAGCGGTCTTTGTAAACGCCCAGCGGGTAGTAGGGAATCATCTTTTCGTCAATCCATTTCAGCGCCGCCTGCGGGGTCATACCCCAGTTGGTGGGGCAGGAGGAAATGAC
>CAMOLD010000136.1 GCA_946618395.1 uncultured Clostridia bacterium | reverse complement strand
GTGGAGTTTGATTTTTCCACCACCTATCTGCCCAAATTCCCGGTTCCGGCTGGCGAGAGCGCCGAGGCGTATCTGCGCGACCTTGCCCTGCGCGGCTTTGACGGGCGCGTGGCAAGAGGAAGAATCGTTTTTGGTGCGCATACCGAAAAAGAATACCGCGAGCGGCTGGATTACGAGCTTTCGGTCATCAACAGCATGGGCTATGCCGATTATTTTCTCATCGTTCAGGACTATGTTTCCTTTGCGCGCTCCAAGGATATTCCGGTGGGGCCGGGGCGTGGTTCGGGAGCTGGAAGTTTGGTTGCTTTTTCGCTGGGCATTACCGATGTTGACCCCCTCAAATACGACCTGCTTTTCGAGCGCTTCCTCAACCCCGAGCGCGTCAGCATGCCGGATATTGATATGGACTTTTGCTATAACCGCCGCGACGAGGTCATTGACTATGTTGCCGGGCGGTATGGCAAAGACCACGTTTCGCAAATCATCACCTTCGGAACGCTTGCGGCGCGCGCCGCCATCCGCGATGTGGGGCGCGCCCTTGGAATGCCCTATGCCGAGGTGGACGTGGTTGCCAAAGCGGTGCCGCAGGAATTGGGCATCACCATTTCCGCCGCGCTGAAAAACAAGGAGTTGCAGGAACTGTATCAAAGCTCCGAAAAAGTCCGCCGCCTGGTGGACACCGCCCTGGCGCTGGAGGGAATGCCGCGCAATATGTCCATTCATGCCGCCGGCGTGGTTATTACAGATCGACCTGTATCCAGTTATGTGCCCCTTGCCGTCAGCAACGGCACGGTGGTCACGCAGTTTGATATGGATACCATCGCGCATCTCGGGCTTCTGAAATTCGACTTTTTGGCGTTGCGCTACCTCACCATTCTGCATGACGCGGAAAAAATGATTCGCGAAAGCGTTCCGGGGTTTGATCTGGAAAACCTGCCCATGGACGATGCCGAAACCTATCGGCTCATCTCTTCGGGCAAGACCGGGGGCGTTTTCCAGCTGGAATCTGCCGGGATGCAAAAAACGTTGACATCGCTTTGCCCCGAGCGGTTTGAGGACATCATTGCCGCCATTGCGCTTTACCGCCCCGGCCCCATGGATTTTATTCCGCGGTTTATTGAGGGGCGCCACCATCCCGAGCGCGTGCATTATGACGTTCCCGAGTTGGAGCCCATTCTGTCCTCCACCTACGGTGTCATTGTCTATCAAGAGCAGGTCATGAGCGTTTTCCGCGAGCTTGCCGGCTATACCTTTGGCCATGCCGACGTGGTTCGCCGCGCCATGTCCAAAAAGAAGGCAAGCGTTCTGCTTGCCGAGAGGGAGACCTTCGTTGCCGGTGCAAAGGAACGGGGCATCGACCCTGCCGCGGCGGAAAAACTCTTTACCGATATGGAGAGCTTTGCCAACTATGCGTTCAATAAATCGCATGCCGCCGCCTATGCCGTCATCTCCTACCGCACCGCCTATCTCAAACAACATTTTCCGCGCGAGTATCTCTGCGCGCTGATGACCAGCGTGCTCGGCAATCAGTCCAAAATTGCCGAGTATATTTCCGAGTGTTCTTCGCGCGGGATTCGCGTTCTGCCGCCCGACATCAACGAGAGCCGCGCCGATTTCTCGGTGGACGGCGGGAATATCCGCTTCGGACTTCTTGCCATCAAAAACGTTGGCGAGCAGTTTCTCAACCATATTTTTGCCGAGCGCAAAAACGGCAAATTCGCTTCGTTTGAGGATTTTATCAACCGGATGCCTACGGGCGACCTCAACCGCCGTATGGTGGAGTCGCTCATCAAGGCGGGAACCTTTGACCGCCTTGGCGTTTACCGCAGTCGCCTGTTGGCGGTTTGCGAGGCGCTGATCGAACGAGCGGTGGAAAAAGGGAAGAACAATCTTTCGGGGCAGTTGGATATGTTCTCCATGCCCGGCGGAGCCGAGCAATCTCCGGCGTTTTCCTATCCTCCGCTTCCCGATCTGACTGTCCGGGAAAAACTGATGATGGAACGCGAGGTTGCCGGAATGTTTTTCTCCGGCTCCATGATGGAAAGCTTTTCGCGCCATCTGGCAACGCTCTCGCCGGATTTCATCTCCGATTTCGTTTCGGGCGAGAAGGAATACCCCGACCGCCTGCGCATCCGCATTGCCGGCATCATTACGGCAATTTCGGTCAAAAACACCCGCTCCGGTGAGCGCATGGCGTTCTTCACCGTGGAAGATCAGTATGCCGAAATGGAGTGCGTTGCCTTCTCCTCGGTGTTTGAGGCAATCGCGCCGCTATTGCAAAAGGACCGCGCCGTGTTCGTTTCGGGGGCGCTTTCGGTGCGCGACGAGGAAACGCCAAAACTGCTGGTTGGCTCGGTGGAGGAGCTGATTGAAAATGCCGATTTCAAAGAGCCGTCCGCTCCTTCGGAAGAACCTGTAGTTGAAAAAACCGCGCAAAATCCGCCGATGCCGCAAAAATCGCAAGCGCCCAAGCGCCTGTTTTTGCGCGTGCCGGACAAGGAATGCGAGCAATACCGCAAAGCCGAGAACCTGACGGAAATTTTTGAAGGGAACTTCCCGGTCGTCTTCTATGACGCTTCCACCAAGCAATATGATTTCGACCATGCCGGAATTTCTTTGAGCGA
>CAMOLD010000135.1 GCA_946618395.1 uncultured Clostridia bacterium | reverse complement strand
AAGTCCTTTATTCTCAACTTTAACAACTATTCTATCCGCACGGTTTACGGCGGAATTGAATACACCATTCCCGCTTACGGTTATGCCGTAATTTACCACTGATGAAAGGGGGACGCTGTTTGAAATGACACAAGAAATCAATCAACAGCCGGCAACGCTCGGCAAAGCAAGAAAACGCAAAATCGTCTCCCTGGACCGCAAAAAGGCAAGGGCAGGGTGGTTCTTCATTTTGCCATTTGTAATCGGGTTTGTAATCATTTATTTCCCCATGGTCATTGAATCGCTCCGGTATAGTTTCAGCGTTTTGGACCCCAGAACCAATACGACCTCGCTGGTCGGATTCAAAAACTATATTGCGGCGTTTCGGACCGACCCGCAGTTTACGCAAAAGCTGATCAGCGGCTTGCAGAAACTGGCGTTTGACATTCCCGCAATCGTCATTTTCTCGCTCTTTATGGCAATTATGCTCAACCAGAAAATGGCGGGCCGCGGATTTTTCCGCGCGGTGTTCTTCATTCCGGTTATTCTTACCACCGGTTTGATGGAAACCATTTCGGCAAGCGATTCGCTGACGGGATATATGGAAAGCAGCAGCGGCATTGAGGACGGCTCCGGAACGAGCGCGGCAACCCAGCTGGTTTCCAGCATGGACCTGCAAAAGCTGTTTGACAGCATGAAGGTCGGCGACGGGATTGTGGAATACGTTACCACGGCAATTAACAATATTTACGATATTGTCAACCGTTCTGGCGTTCAAATGCTGATCTTCCTTTCCGGCTTGCAATCCATCTCTCCCGCAATTTATGAATCCTGCAAGATTGACGGTGCGACCGCTTGGGAAACGTTTTGGAAAATCACCTTCCCGATGATTACGCCGATGATCCTGGTCAATGCGATTTACACGATCATCGACTCCTTTACATCGCAAAAGAACGAAGTGATGAAGTATATCACAGAGGTATATGGCAAAGGTGACAATGGTTTGAGCGCAGCAATGGCATGGACTTACTTTACCATCGTTATTGCGATTATCGGCTTGGTGGCGGCAATCCTTTCGGCGTTTGTCTTCTACCAGCGCAAATCGGAATAAGGAGGGCGGACAAATGAATGCACAGAATACCGAAAGAAAAGCTGTAATCAAGCATGAATCCAAAAACCGGATTCGCGCCGAATTTGATCGCTCCCCCTTAAAAGACCGTCTGAAAGCAAGATTCTTAAACTTCTATTTCATTTCCAAAATTGTTGTTTGGATTTTCCGCCTGGTTTTGATGGTGGGTGTTGCTTACATTGTATTGTATCCTTTCCTTGCCAAAATTTCCGGCTCGGTAATGGCGAAAGAGGATTTTGTGGACGCAACCGTCCGCTTGATTCCCAAGAACTTTACGCTGGATATTTACCGCACAATCTACTCGGATTTGGGTTATTGGACGGCATTCCGCAACACGCTGATCGTTTCCTTGATCGTTGCGGTCATTCAAACCATGATTTGCGCGTTGATCGGATATGGATTTGCAAAGTTCAAATTCAAGGGCAGGGGAATCGTCTTTCTGTTTGTCATCCTGACCATCGTCATTCCTCACCAAACCATGCAGGTTTCGATGTTCATGGAGTTCCGCTATTTTGACGTGCTTGGAATTTTGCGTCTTTTGAAGGGCGGCGGAATCCAGGTCTTCGGTCATAACATTAAAGAATGGGGCCCCGGCGTTGCATCTTTCTTTGAAAAGTTGAACATTTTGCCGAACACCATGTTTGGCAGAGAATTGACGCAGAACGGTTTGAAATTGACCGATACCTATGCGCCGATGGTGATGCTTTCGTTGGCTGGTTTGGGCTTTAAGAACGGACTTTACATCTTCCTGTTCCGTCAGTTCTTCCGCGGAATTCCGGATGAATTGGAAGAATCGGCTTATATTGACGGGTCCGGAACCTTCCGCACCTTTGTTCAAATCATTCTTCCGCTTTCGGTGCCCATGTTGATTACCGTTTTCCTGTTCTCGTTCTGTTGGCAGTGGACAGATCAGTTCTATACCAGCTTGTTCTTCCCGGCAGAAAAGACGCAGACGTTGGTCAAAATTGCAACCAAGGACATCAGCGTGAAATATTACAGCGCATTGAATACAAGCTATGCAGGGCAGAAATTGTATGAATCGGCAATTACCAATACCTTTGGCTTGACAATCATTTTCCCGCTTGTGATTCTGTATGTGTTCCTGCAACGCTTCCTGGTGCAGGGCATTGAGCAATCCGGCTTGGCGAACTGATCAAAATTGCAACCCCGATTTTTTCGGGGTTGCAACCAAAGAATTTACGGCTTTTTGCCGGAAAGGATTTGTAACATGAAAAAAACTGCAGTGATTGCTTTGATGCTTGCCGTTTTGCTGTTTGCAACCGCTTTGCTTGGCGCATGCAAACCGAAAAAAAAGGCGGGGTCCGAAACATCGGAAACGCCGGCATCGGATGAGCAAACGACCGATGCGTCAACCGGCGATAATGATTCCGAATGGGATCCGAACTGGTAACACAATTAAATGATTTGGATAAAGCAAAAGCGAACGATTGAATTTTTAATCGTTCGCTTTTTGCTGGTTAAAAATAGTAAAACAGTGATGATTTTGCCTGCGGCAAAAGTGATGAGATGTGTTCCTTTTCACGCGC
>CAMOLD010000134.1 GCA_946618395.1 uncultured Clostridia bacterium | reverse complement strand
GTGCTTTCGGATTGCCCGAATCCTTCGTGGATCTGCAATCCGGTCAGCCGCTCGAATTGGCGGTAAACCTCGGGGTTCAGTGCCTCGCCGGCGGTGGTCATATGCTCCACCGAGGAAAAATCGTATTTGGAAATATCCTCTTTAATCATCATGCGCAGCATGGTGGGCGGCGCGCAGAAAGTGGTAATGTGGTATTTGGCAAACATGGGCAGAATGTCGGCGGCGTCAAAACGGTCAAAATCGTAAACGAAAGTTGCCGCTTCGCAGAGCCATTGACCGTAAAATTTTCCCCACATGGACTTTGCCCAGCCGGTGTCCGAAATGGTGAAATGCAAACCGTCCGGGTTGACCGTGTGCCAGTATTTTGCGGTATGGAAGTGTCCAAGAGCGTATTTATAATTGTGCAAAGTCATTTTCGGATAGCCCGAAGTTCCGGAGGTGAAAAAGGCGACCATGGGGTCATCTCCGCCGGGTGAATTTTCGTCGCGGTAGAAGTGGGCGCTGTAAAGCTGATATTCTTCGTCAAAATTGTGCCAGCCTTCGCGCTCGCCGCCAACCAAAATTTTGGTCTTCATCGTGGGGCAAACAGCCGCCGCAAGATCGACCTGGTGCGCGGTATCGCCATCCGCCGTGCAAAGAATGGCCGAAACACCGGCGGCGTTGAAGCGGTATTCAAAATCGTGCGATTGGAGCTGATTGGTTGCCGGAATGCCAATGGCGCCCAGCTTGTTGAGCCCCAGCATGGCAAACCAGAATTGGTAATGCCGTTTGAGGACGAGCATCACGCGGTCGCCGCGCCGGATGCCCAGCGATTTGAAATAGTTTGCGCATTGCGCCGAGCCGCGTTTGAGGTCGTTGAAGGTGAAGCGGCGCTCGGTTTTATCGCGCGAGACGTGGAGCATGGCAAGCTTTTCGGGGTCGCGGCGTGCCAAAACGTCCACCAAATCAAAGGCAAAGTTAAAGTGTTCGGTGTTCTTGAATTTGATGGAAAGCGGAGCGCCGGTTTCGCTTTCTTCAACGTCAATGTAGTTGTGCCAAATGCGGTCTTTGTCGTCGCGGCGCAGGGGAGCCGGCTCGGTAACGGTGCCGGGAGCCTCCAGCTCGGGAATCGGCTCGCCGGAGGGGTTGAGGACAATGGCGTAGAACACGCAATCCTCGCCGTTTGCGGCAATCATGCCGTGCGGCGTTTTACTGTCAAAATAAATGCTGTCGCCCGGGCCGAGGGTTTCTTTGTGCTTGCCAACCTGAACGGTGAGGCGCCCGCTGATGACGATATCGCATTCCTGTCCATCGTGAGTGGTCAATTCAATCTCGCGTTTTTCGGCTTCGGCGTCATAGTTAATGGTCACGTAAAGCGGCTCGGCAATCCGGTTTTGAAAATTGTATGCCAAGTTGAAATAGGTCATGCCGTGCGCGCGCGCCACCTCTTGACCGTCGCCGTTGCGCGTAACGGTGTAGGAGCGCAGCTTGGGGCTGTAACCTTCAATAATATCGGTCACGTTCACGCCCAAAATGTTTGCGCAGCGGTAAATAAAGGCAAAGTTCAGGTCCTGTTTGCCGTTTTCGCAGTCCAAATATTCCTGCAAAGAGGTATCGGTGGCTTTTGCCATTTCCTCGGGCGTCTTGCCCTCAATCTCGCGCAGCTCACGGATACGCCTTGCCATTTCCAAAATTTTTTGGTCCAGTTCAGTCATGTTCAAAAATCCTTTCCGGTGCGAAAAAAAACGCACCTGTCCCAAAGCAAGCAACTTTGAGACGGGTGCGGATTCATCCATTCACACTCGCGGTACCACTCAAATTGCGGCCGTAGCCGCCCCTCGTCGGGACCACAAAATCCCTATGCTTTCACGCAGCAATCACGGGGAAGTTCTACTTGCAAAAAAAACGGAGTTTTTGCTTTCTTCCTCCCGGCTCGGGAACTACCTGCGCCTTTGCTCTCCATGGCTTGCACCAACCGCCAATTCTCTTCGGGAGCCGGTCAAAGTCGCCCTTTCCGTCATCGCCTTTTTTAGAATAGAGATATTTTAGCACATTGCACAGAATTTGTCAAGCGTTTTTTTGCAATTTTCCAAAATTTTTCTTGCAAATTTGAAGATTTTTATTTTTTTATCGGATTGAGCGCAAATTCTTGACAAGTTGAGAAAAGTTTGCTATAATAGGTGCAATTCGGGATGTAGCGCAGTTGGTAGCGCGCTTGGTTTGGGACCAAGATGTCGCAGGTTCGAATCCTGTCATTCCGACCAAAATTTGGGCAGAGGAGTTTCCTCTGCCCAAATTTTCGTTTGGCTTTGCCGGTTTGAACCTCGCAAACACAGTTTGCACTTGCGCGCATAGAAGGATAAACGCGAAAAAACAATCTCCGGCGCGCAAATAGGTTCCGAATCCTGTCATTCCGACCAAAGATAGGGGCGCGCATTTTTCCGCGCCCCTATCTTTCGCCGAACTTCACCGGTTTGAACCTCGCAAACGCAGTTTGCACTTGCGCGCAGAAAGGGATAAACGCGAAAAAAACAATCTCCGGCGCGCAAATAGGTTCCGAATCCTGTCATTCCGACCAAAGATAGGGGCGCGCATTTTTCCGCGCCCCTATCTTTCGCCGAACTTCACCGGTTTGAACCTCGCAAACGTGTTTTTCCCGTCTTCTTTTTCACAATCTTCTTTTTTCTCTTGGCTTTTTACACAAAAAATGGTTTTTCTTTTTGTGAAAAACAC
>CAMOLD010000133.1 GCA_946618395.1 uncultured Clostridia bacterium | reverse complement strand
CGGAATTTCGGGCGGCAGGATGTTGGACACCTTGCCGAACACCTGCGAATCGGTGATGACGATATCGGGCGGTGCGGTCAGTTTGTTCAGCGTTTCGGCAAGTTCTTCGTTTCGGCAAACAATGGCGATATCGCCCGCATCCAAAAGATCGCGGATGGTTTGCTGCTGGGGCAGGATCAATCTTCCCTTGGGTGCAGCTTTGTCGATGGGAACGACCAGAACTGCAACGGCGCCCGGTTTGAGTAGATTGGCAACAATGGGCTTTTCTTTTTTTGCCGTGTTGCCAAGGGCGGCAAGGCGCTCTTTCAGCGCTTGAATATTCAACTCCGTTTTGGCGCTGACGTAAATTTCGCGCGCACCTGTATCGGGAATTTTGGCAAGCAGGTCGGCTTTGTTATAGGCAACGAGGTAGGGAGTATTTCTCTCCTCAAAGGTGCGGATCAGGCTTTTGTCGGCTTCGGTCAATCCCTTTTTCGCGTCGGCAACCAGCACGGCAAGATCGGTATAGGCAAGGGCTTCCTTTGCCCGGCGGACACGCAGACCGCCGAGTTCGCCCTCGTCGTCGATGCCGGGGGTATCCACGATGACGACCGGGCCGAGCGGCAACAGTTCCATTGCCTTTTTGACCGGATCGGTGGTGGTTCCCTTAACATCCGAAACGACCGAAAGCTCCTGCCCTGTTACGGCGTTGACCAGGCTGGATTTGCCGGCGTTGCGCACGCCGAAAAAGCCGATGTGCAGCCGCTCGGCGGCAGGGGTATCGTTAAGTCCCATAGTATGCTCCTTTCGCTTGAAAAATCAGAAGCGGAAATCCCGGCGGTTGCTGTTTTTGATGTCGGCAATGTTCTGTGTTGCAATCTCTTTGACCTTGGGATTTGGAATTTTTTCCAGCTCTTTTTCAATCAGTTTGTAGCCCACTTCTTTGGTGGCAGGGCTGGCGTAGTCTTCCAGGTATTCTGTCAGGGTCATGAGCGCATTGGGATGGCAACAGTTGAGGATCTGACCGCTCTTGCAGAGCGACATAAAGCGGTCGCCGGTGCGCCCTTCGCGGTAGCAGGCGGTGCAGAAGGACGGGATATGCCCGTTCTCCATCAGCCAGCGAACGACCTCGTCCAGCGTTCTCTGGTCGGAAACGTCAAACTGCTCGGTATCGTGGGGCCGCTCTTCTTCGGAGTATCCGCCAACCGACGTCCGGGAGGCGCCGCTGACCTGCGAAATGCCCACGCGGAGCAGTTTGGAGCGCACTTCTTCGGTCTCCCGCGTGGAAACGATCATGCCGGTATAGGGCACAGCCAAACGGATGCAGGCGGTGATTTTTTCAAAAATTTCATCCGAAATGGAGTTGTCAAATGCGCTGGGGTCAATATCATCGGCGTGTTTGATGCGCGGAACGCTGATGGTGTGCGGGCCGACGCCATGCACGGCTTCGAGGTGTTCGGCGTGCATGAGCAGTCCGGCAAACTCGTATTTGTAAAGCTCCAAGCCAAACAGAACGCCCAGGCCCACGTCGTCAATTCCGCCCTCCATAGCGCGGTCCATTGCCTCGGTGTGGTAGTCGTAATCGTGCTTGGGTCCGGTGGGGTGCAGTTGAAGATAGCTTTCTTTATGATAGGTCTCCTGGAAGAGAATGTAGGTTCCAATGCCTGCCTCGCGCAGTTTGCGGTAGTTCTCCACCGTGGTTGCCGCAATGTTGACGTTGACGCGGCGAATGGCGCCGTTTTTATGTTTGATGCTGTAAATGGTTTTGATGCAATCCAGAATATACTCAATGGGGTTGTTGACAGGGTCCTCGCCGGCTTCGATGGCAAGACGTTTATGCCCCATATCCTGCAAGGCAATGACCTCTTTGGCAACCTCCTCCTGCGTGAGTTTGCGGCGCGGAATATGCTTGTTTTTGAGGTGGTAGGGGCAATACACGCACCCGTTGACGCAATAGTTGGAAAGATAGAGCGGCGCAAACAGCACAATGCGGTTGCCGTAGTAGGCAAGTTTGATCTCCTCGGCAATGCGGTAGATCTCCTCGATTTTTTCGGGAATGTCGCAGGCGAGAAGCACCGAGGCCTCGCGGTGGGTCAGCCCCGAGCAAACGCTGCCCTTCCCGCTCTTTTTGGGGCGCGCTTTTTCCAAAATGGCATCGATGAGCGGAATGTTATGTTTATTCTCCTCGGCATAGCGGAGAGTTTCTAAAATTTCCTCGTGGTTGATAAACTCCTCGGCATGGAGGGATTTGGGATTGTAAATTGCCATGGTTCAATGGTCTCCTTTTTGGGGTGTTGATTTGGGATCGCCGCGCGAGACGACCACACGGTATCCGATGGATTTCATGCGCGCGTCAAGGCATTTGCGGCATTCGGCCGCTTCCTCGCCGGTGCAGATTTTTCCGTTATACAGTTCATATTTTTTGCGGACAGCCACCGGGGAAAGATTGGGCATGACCACATTGGCGCCGGCAAGAATGCCCTTTTCGCGCCCGGCGGGGTCCAGCGTTCCCAGCGCTGTGGTTGCCGGCAATAAGAGCGGCGGATGAATCAGGCGCAAGAGGGAGAGCAGATAGCAGGTTTGCTCCACGCTGCCCGGCTTTTCGTTTGCAAACGGCGTTGCATGATGGGGGATGAAAGGACCGATGCCGCACATTTCGGGGCGGAAGGTTTCCACAAATTTGAGGTCCTTTGCCAGCATTTCGGGCGTTTGCCCCGGAGAGCCGACCATAAAGCCGCA
>CAMOLD010000132.1 GCA_946618395.1 uncultured Clostridia bacterium | reverse complement strand
GTCAGCCAGGGGCATTTGGTGCTGTTCTTCCATACCGGCGGAATTGTCTACGGTGATCACCGCACGGCGGCAATGAGCCTTGCCAAAGAGATTTTGGGCGGTTCCCCCGTCTCCCTTCTGTTTATGAACGTGCGCGAAAAGCGCTCGCTTTGCTATGCCGTTTCGGCATACTATCTTGCCTCGCGCGGCGCGCTGACCATTCGGTGCGCGCTGGATCCCGCCAACCGCGCCCTTGCCGAGCGCGAGATTCTTTTGCAGGTCGAGCGCCTGAAAAACGGCGATTTTTCGGACGCCGAACTGGATGCCGCCCGCAAATCCTTGATTTACTATTACCGCACCGTTGCCGATAATCCCGGCAGCATGGAGCAGGTCTTGTTCCGTCAAAAGCGGACGGGCGACACGCAAACCCCGGAGGAAATGATTGCCCTGACCGAAGCGCTGACGCGCGCGGATGTTCTTGCGGCGGCAAAGCTCCTCTCTTTGGATACCGTCTATTTCTTGTCCGGCACGAAAGGGGGAAGCGGCGATGATGAAGTTTGAATCCCCCCTGTTGCGCGAATCCTACCAAAAAATGACGCACAAAAGCGGCTTGCAAATCTATATTTTCCCAAAAAAGATGACCACCGCTTTTGCCGCACTTGCCGCGCGCTTTGGCTCGGTGGACCGCACCTTCCGCACCGCGGACGAAGCCGAATTTACCACCGTTCCCGCGGGAACGGCGCACTATTTGGAACACAAACTGTTCGATAACCCCGAAGGGGTGGACCCCTTTGTCCGCTTTTCGGAGCTGGGTGCCGACCTGAACGCCTACACCGGCTATACCGTCACCGCCTACCATTTCAGCACGCCGGAGCCCTTTGCGCCGGCGCTGGAAGAGCTTTTCCGGCTGGTGTTGAACCCCTATTTCACCAAAGAATCGGTGGAGAAGGAGCGCGGCATTATTGCCGAGGAAATCCGCTCCGGGCTGGATAACCCCTCCGACCGCTGTTTGCAAAACGCCTTTTCGGGCCTTTATTGGGAATGCCCCGTGCGGGAAGAAATTGCCGGCAGTCTGGAATCCATCCGGGAGATTACCGCCGAAACGCTTTACCGCTGCTACCGCGTGTTCTATCAGCCCTCCAACCTCATCCTTTCGGTTTGCGGCAACGTCACGCCCGAGGAAGTGCTTGCGGTGGTGGACAAAATGCTTCCCGCCGCGCCGCCGGCAAAACCAATCGTCCGCGCGCCGTTTTTGGAGCCGGAAGAGGTAAACGAGGCGCGCAAAACGGCGCATATGCCGCTGGCAAAACCGCTGTTCTATCTGGCAACCAAGGACCCCGTTCTGCCCGCCGACCCGATGGATCGCCTGCGCCGGGACGCGACCTTCTCGCTTCTTTCGGACACGCTGTTTTCCAAAGCTTCGCCCTTTTATTCCACCCTGTTTGAACAGGGGTTGCTCACCCCTGCCTATTCGGCGGGATATTCCGGCACCGACCGCTTTGCCCTGCACACGGTTTGCGGCGAAAGCCCCGACCCCGAAGAAGTTGCCCGCCGCGTGCGGCAGTATTTGGAAAGAGTGCGGCAAAACGGAATCGACCCCTCCGATTTTGAACGCTCCAAAAGATGCCTGATTGCCGAGGAGATCCGCTCGTTTGACTCCACCGAGGAAATTGGCAACAGCCTTTTGGATTACGCGCTGGAAGATGTTGACCTGTTCTCCTACGTTCCCGTTCTGGAATCGGTCACCATCAACGATTGCCGCGCGCTGTTGGACGAATTGTTGCTGCCCGGGCGCACCTGCCTTTCGGTGGTCCTGCCCAAACGGGCAACCTGATATAACTCTTCTGGGAGGTCTTTTTATGGAAAAGGTAACCGTCTCTTTCCCCGGGCTGGGCATTGGCGAAACCACCCTGAACCCGGTGGCGTTCACCTTGTTCGGCAAAATTGAAGTTCGCTGGTATGGCATTTTCATTACGCTGGGAATGATGCTTGCCCTGGTTTACGTGCTTTGGCGCGCAAAAAAGAGCGAAGGGGTCAAACCCGATGACGTCATTGACATCGGGCTGGTCACCATCATTCTCTCCATCATCGGCGCGCGGCTTTACTACGTGCTGACAACGCTGGGCGAATACCGCTATGATTCCTTTTTGGATGTCATTGCCCTTTGGAACGGCGGACTCGGCGTTTACGGCGGCGTTCTGGGCGGCGCTTTGGGCATTTTCATTGTCTGCCGCGTCAAAAAAATCAAATCGCTCCGGCTTTATGACGCCGCGGTGCCTGCCGTGATGTTTGCGCAAATGCTGGGGCGCTGGGGCAACTTTTTTAACGGCGAAGCCTACGGCTACCAAATTGTGAACGGCGGTTCGCGCTATTTCTTCTTTCTTAAAGAGTTCTCCATTCCCGTTCCCTCCTGGCTCCGCATGGGGCTTTCCCCCAACGAGTTTACAGGAAACACGCTCGCCTATGTGCACCCCACCTTCCTTTATGAAAGCCTTTGGAATTTGATTGGCTTTTTGCTCCTCAACCTGTTTTACCGCAAAAAGAAATTCAACGGGCAAATCCTGCTTTCCTACCTTGCCTGGTATGGTTTTGGCAGAATGTTCATCGAGGGGTTGCGCACCGACAGTCTGTATATCTGCAAGGGCATTTTCGGCACCGACGGCATTCGCATTTCCCAGCTGGTTGGGTTGCTCTGCTTCTTAATCGGCGCCGCGCTGCTCATCTTCATTCCGGTCTATCGGAAAAAGCACCCC
>CAMOLD010000131.1 GCA_946618395.1 uncultured Clostridia bacterium | reverse complement strand
CAGCTTGTCAACGGAATCACCCCCTACGAGCAGAAAAAAGCCTTTTTGAAAACCGCCGCATTTGCCGATATGCTCTATCATTTCTATTCGGCGTTTCAAAAGCGCTTCCATGCCGAAAAAATTGCGCGCGGAATACAGGATTTCAACGACGTCCGCGACGCGCTCTACCGGCTGTTGACCGACCCCAAGAACCAATCTTTGGTTGAATCCATCCGCAATACCTACCAAGAAATTTACATTGACGAATACCAGGATGTAGACGAAATCCAGGACGAAATTTTCGCCATCATTGGCGGCAAAAAGCGCTTCATGGTTGGCGACATCAAGCAGAGCATTTACGGGTTCCGGGGCAGCGATCCCTCCGTTTTTGCCGGCTACCGCAGCGCAATGCCGCTTTCCACCGACCCCGGCGCCAAGAGCGCGGATTCGGTCTGTGTCTTCATGTCCAATAACTTCCGGTGCAATCAGCCCATCATCGACCTCACAAACGCCGTCTGCTCCTTCCTGTTCTCTGCCTCACCCCAAAGCGTGGGATACCTGCCGCAGGACGATTTGCAATATTCCAAAACCCAAAAAGACATTGTTTTGCCGCCCGCCCCGGTCAGCATCCGCGTTTTTGAAAAGCCGGAGAAAAAAGAAGAACCCGAAACGGACGGCGAAGAGATTGGAAAAGAGGAAATGCGCTGGGTCGCCGGCGAAATCGAGCGGCTTTTGCGCGAAGGAAAAAAGGACAACGGCTCCAAAATCGAGCCGGGCGACATCGCCGTTCTGGCAAGAAAGAAAGACGCGCTGGATCTGTTTCAAAAAGAACTGGGCGTGCGTAACATTCCGGTTGCCAACGTCAGCGGCAATTCGGTTTCGCATTCCGCGCTGTTCGTCAACCTGTTCAATCTGCTCCGCGTAGTGGATAATCCCTATCGGGATCTTCCCCTCTCCGAGTATCTGCTTTCCGGCTTCGGCGGATTTTCGCTGGAGGAAATACAAACCGTCCGTGCCGGCGCCCCGGCGGAAAAATCGCTCTACGACGCGTTGGTCGCGGTCGCGGCATCCGAAAGTCCCCTTGCGGCAAAAGCCGCGGGGTTTGTTTCCTGGCTGGAAAACTACCGCCGTCTTTCCGCCGCGCAGTCGGCAGACCGCTTTTTGCGCGTTCTGTATCAGGACGGGCTTTTCCAAGCGTATGCCTTCTCACCCGAGTTTTTGACCGTCTATGAGCAGGCAAGAGTCTATCAGCAGTCCTCCTGGGCTGGGCTTTACGGCTTTTTGAACTATCTGGAACGCCTGACCGATGCCGAAAAGCTGGAAAGCGGAAGTTTCCGCAAAGCCGAAAGTGCCGTCAGCGCCATGACCATCCATGCCTCCAAGGGCTTGGAATATCCGGTCGTCTTCCTTTTGGACTGCGGCAGAGCCATGCAAAGGGATGTGAACAAACCGCGCTTAATCTACCGCAAAGGCGTTGGATTCGCCTCCAATTTGTATGATGCGGAAATCGAGAGCGCCAAACCATCGTTTTTGAAAACGATTGCCGATTTTGACGCAAAGGATGCGGAAATCGAGGAAGAAATCCGCCTTTTATACGTCGCCATAACGCGTGCGCGCGAAAAACTTTACATCACGGCAACCCCCTCCCGGAAAGAGGATTCCTTCCGCGCCGACATCTCGCTCATCCGGAAAAACGACCGCGCCTCCATCCTATCGGCAAAGAGCTATCTCGACTGGATTTGCGCCGCGCTGCAACATTCGCCCGAACAGCTCAAAAAGGTTGATTATCCTGCATTTTGCGGTATTTTTGCGGAAAATACCGAGAAAAACGAGCCGACAGAACAGCAAAATCCTGTTGTCACGCCCTCCAAATCCGCCAATCCCGCAACCGCACGTTACCGCGCAATTCTGGAAAAAGCAAAGACCTTCGTCTATCCGTTGGAGGCATTGCAGGGCATCCCGACAAAAGCCGCCGCCTCCAAACTAACGGAAAATCTTTTGGATCTTCTCAAAGGCGGGGACGAAGCTGCCGCCCTTGCCGAACGCATCCGCCTGATGCAGGATGAACAGCCGGATTTTTCCGGGCTTCTGGATGCAGGCAAAACCCCTTCCCCTGCCCAAATCGGCTCGGCTACCCATGCCTTTCTTGCCCTATGCAATTTTGCAAATCTTGCGGCAAACGGCGTCAAAAGCGAGCTGGACCGCCTGGTCAAAGAAAAATATCTGCCGGGCGAAACGGCAAACATCGTCAATTTGCGCGCGTTGGAGCGCTTTGCCCAAAGCTCGTTGATGCAAAAAATCAGCTCTGCCAAGTCGGTTTACCGCGAGCAGCAGTTTTCCCTGTTCGTTCCGCTCCCGGAACTGACCCAAAATCCGGAACTCGCCGCGGCGCTTGCTGGGCAGGAGCTGTTTGTGCAAGGGTCCATAGACCTGATTTTGGTCGGGCAGGACGGAAAGATCGAACTCTACGACTACAAAACCGATCACATTACCGCCGAGGAACGCGAGGATCCCGCTCTGTTGCGCCGGAATTTGCAAAACCGCCACGGTAGCCAGCTGGAATACTATGCGCGCGCGGTGGAGCAACTCTTTGGAAAAAGACCGGATCAAATTTCCATCTTCTCCCTCTCCCTTGGAAAAATCGTGGATTTGTTTTGATTTTTTCGGGAGCTGGTATTGCATTTTTCCAAAATCAATGCTATAATAGAACAAAGGATTTTTCAGGAGGAAAAAATGAAACGACTATTTGCTTTTTTCTTGTTTTTCGTCATCCTAATTTCCGCAGTTTCCATTTCCGCTTCGGCGGCA
>CAMOLD010000130.1 GCA_946618395.1 uncultured Clostridia bacterium | reverse complement strand
TAAACCTCCTCGGTCAATGTTTCATGGGAATATCCGGCAAAATCAGTTTTGGAAATGCACTGCATTGCCGAAAGGTCAAAATCAAATTTCAAATCGGACGGATAAACACGGTTCCAGCGATAGACGATCAGTTTTTCAATTTGATCGATGGCAGGTGCAGGCGAACGATCCTCCAAAAAGCACCACTGACCGAGGGTCGCAACCGCAAGCGGGTCTTCCGCAACCGTCAAATCCGCGGTCTTCCCCTCAAACAACGCCGCCGTATAGGCGCTGACAATCAATTTGCCGCCGCTGACCTGTAACATGCGGTCGATCAAAGCGCGGTCGCGGCTTTGCCGGCGGTGATTGAAAAGCATTCCGTTCCGGTCATCCAAAACAACAATCAAATTCATAAACAATCATCTCCTTTTTTTGAAAGGAAACGCGGATGCGCCGAATTCCTCGCCGCATCCGCGTTTTTGGGTCGGAAGCGCTTAACGTTTGCCGACCAGCTCCATGGTATCTTTTGCAATCATCAATTCCTCGTTGGTGGGAATGACCAGCATTTTTACGGTTGCACCCGGGGCGGAAATATCATATTCCACCGAGGTCCGTTTTGCCTTGGCGTTGAGTTCTTCGTCAATTTTAACGCCCAGGAATGCCAGATTCTCGGCAACGCGGGTGCGGTATTGCGGGTTGTTCTCGCCAATGCCGCCGGCAAAGACAATCGCGTCCACGCCGCCCATTGCCGCCGCATAACCGCCGATGTATTTGGTCAACTGGTGCACCAGCATGCTCTCCACAAGCTGATACCGCTTGTTGCCGGCTTTCGCGCCTTCCTCAATGTCGCGGTTGTCGCTGGTCACTTCGGAAACGCCCAAAATGCCGGATTCTTTGTTCATCATGTGGTCGATCTGATCGGGCGTCATGTTCTCTTTTTTCATCAAAAGCGGAACGATGGCAGGATCAATGGAGCCGCAACGCGTGCCCATGATGATGCCTTCCAACGGGGTCAGCCCCATGGTGGTATCAAAGCATTTGCCGCCCTTGACCGCCGCAATGGAAGAACCGTTTCCAAGATGGCAGGTCACAATTTTCAAGTCTTTAGGGTCCTTGCCCAGCATTGCCGCCGCGCGCATGCTGACATAGCGGTGGCTGGTGCCGTGGAAACCGTAACGGCGGATGTGATATTTTTGATAATACTTATAAGGAATCGCGTAAAGATAGGCAAAGTCGGGCATGGTCTGATGGAAGCCGGTATCAAATACCGCCACCTGCGGAACGCCGGGCATCATCTTTTCGCAAGCGCGAATGCCGGTCAGGTTGTGGGGGTTGTGGAGCGGGCCAAGCTCGCAGCATTCCTCAATGGCTGCAATGACCTTTTCGTCAATGATGACCGCGCCGGAGAACTTCTCGCCGCCGTGCAGAACGCGGTGCCCAACCGCGTTGATTTCGGAAAGCGATTGGATGACGCCATACTCTTTGGATGTCAGAGTATCCAAGACCAGTTTGACTGCCTCGGCATGGTTTGCCATTTGAATTTCCACTTTGTATTCGGGCTTGCCCTCTGCCTTTTGCTTAAAGTTGCCGCCCTCAATGCCAATACGGTCGGCCTGTCCTTTTGCAAGCAGGGTTTCGGTTTCCATATCGATCAGCTGATATTTGATGGAGGAACTGCCCGCGTTGATAACCAGAATTTTCATGTTTATCGATCCTTTCTTTCATAGAAAAACTTACTGTTTTATTTTACAATAAATTCCCGTTTTTGTCAATAGAAGTTTGCGATTTTCAAAAAGAAAATCCCGCCTGCAAAACGCAGGCGGGATGGAATGGAATTCAGGAAAGCTTGGGCGTTTTTGCAAGACTTGCGGCAATCTCGGCATCGGTGGGAATATAGTCGGTCATGGTGCCGTTGTGGAACTGCTCGTAAGCATACATATCAAAGTAACCAGTTCCGGTCAGACCGAACACAATGGTCTTCTCCTCGCCGGTCTCTTTGCATTTGAGCGCCTCGTCAATGGCAACGCGAATGGCGTGCGAGCTTTCGGGCGCGGGAAGAATGCCCTCCACGCGCGCAAACTGTTCGGCGGCGGCAAACACATCGGTCTGCTTGACGCTGGTGGCTTCCATCAGCCCCTCGTCATAGAGTTCGGAAAGGATAGAGCTCATGCCGTGGTAGCGAAGCCCTCCGGCATGGTTGGGCGCCGGCATAAAGCCGCTACCCAGCGTATACATTTTGGCAAGCGGGCAAACTTTACCGGTATCGCAAAAATCGTAAACATATTTGCCGCGGGTCAAGCTCGGGCAGGATGCCGGTTCGACTGCGATAAAGCGATAATCCTTTTCACCGCGCAGTTTTTCACCCATGAAGGGAGAAATCAAACCGCCCAGGTTGGAACCGCCGCCGGCACAACCGATGATGATATCAGGTTTGATGCCGTATTTATCCAACGCGGCTTTGGTCTCCATACCGATGACCGATTGATGCAGAAGCACCTGCGAAAGAACGCTGCCAAGAACATAGCGGTAGCCTTCGCGGGTCACAGCGGCCTCCACTGCCTCGGAAATGGCGCAACCCAAACTGCCGCCCGTTCCGGGGAACTCCTCCAAAATCTTGCGCCCAACGGCGGTCTCGGTGGAGGGAGAGGGCGTTACGGAGGCGCCGTAGGTCCGCATAACCTCGCGGCGGAAGGGCTTTTGCTCATAGGAAACTTTCACCATGTAAACCTTGCAGTCCAGGTCAAAGTAGGAGCAAGCCATGGAAAGAGCGGTGCCCCACTGACCTGCACCCGTCTCGGTAGTAACGCCTTTGAGCCCCTGCTTTTTGGCGTAATATGCCTGCGCGATGGCGGAATTGAGTTTGTGGCTTCCGCTGGTGTTGTTGCCCTCAAA
>CAMOLD010000129.1 GCA_946618395.1 uncultured Clostridia bacterium | reverse complement strand
GCGCTGGTTTTGCGGCGCGGCGCGGACGGCAAAGATTATATTTTAATGATCCGGCATCGCCGCGGCGGTCACCGCTCTTTTCCAAAGGGACACATGGAGGCGGGAGAAACCGAGATTATGACCGCCATTCGGGAGGTCTTTGAGGAGACCGCTGTCCAGGTGCGCATTCATTCCGGCTTCCGCGAAACGGTGCATTATTCCCCCATGCCGGGCGTGGAAAAAGAGGTGGTCTACTTCTTAACGCGCACCGAGCAGACCGAAATTATACCCCGGGCAGGCGAGATCGCCGAGGTCGAGTGGGTCCCGCTGGAAAAAGCCGAAGCCTGCCTGACGCACGAGAACGACAAAACCGTCCTGCGCGCCGCCATTGCCAGCCTTGCCATTGCAAATCCTTGATCGGGTTTTCAAAGGCAACCGATATTCTCACAAAACATCCCCTTTCCGCATAAACTGGGAGCAAGAAAAACAACCGGTAACGGAAGGAGGATTCCCCTGTGAAAGTGATTGTTTGGAAAGCACCGCGGTTCTTGCGCCCCGTCCTTAAAAAGCTGTTTGGCAACCGCCGACCGCGCAAAAAGCGCAAATAATCCATACCTGTCCGCAAAAACAAAAGAAAGGAAGCAAAAACTATGAAATATAAGATTCGTTTGGACACTTTAACCGACGTTAACAACTTTGTCAAAATTGCAACCGCCTATCCGGGCAAAATTACCCTGACCGACGGCGATAACTTTACCGTCAACGGCAAATCGCTCCTGGGCGCCATGTATACCATGGAGTGGGACAATGTTTACTGCACCTCGGATAAGGAGATTTACCACCTCATCAAAGACTTTGTAGAGGAAGAGTAAGCAAAAGGCAAACAAAATCATAACCACCGGTTTTGCCGGTGGTTTTTGCTTTGTAAGGGCATGGGTTCCGAAAAGATTGGAAACTTTTTGAAGCATTCGTTCTCTGAAAACTTGCCCTGTTGCCATAAATGATGCCCGTTATCTGCCTCCGCTCCGGAAAATTGCCGCAAGCGGCAATTGAGAGGTGGCGAGCTTGCTCGACGGAAGGAGCCTGCGTTACAAACGAAAAGGCAAAACTTTATTTTATAATACAAAGCTTGCTCAAACCTTTTCTTTCCGCGCTCTCCCTCACCCGCGTCCCGCGGGAGCTCCCTCCCGGAGGGAGCCTTGAAAATACTTTGCCCCGAATAATGTTTCTTGCTTGATTTTGCTCGGTTGAAAAAAGCGCTTTGAAATCTCCCGTTGGCGGGCGGTTTTCAGGTTGCAAAAAAACGCGGGGGCGGAAAACGATTCTCAAAATCGTCTTCCGCCCCCGCGGGGTTGTTTTTTTATGTCAGGCTTCCCAGTCGTTCAGCCGCCAGCCGGAAGGGGTGGCAAGCAGGCGAATGGTCTTGGTTTCTGTTTTGGAAGGGTCGGAGAGGAGATGCGCGGTCACCGAAAGCCGGACCGACGTTTTGTTGGAGGGCTTGACCACGCGCAGGGTGTCGTAATCATAAACCAGCGAGCGGTCGCGAATGGGGTCAAACCGGTCGGGGTCCAGTTCGCTCCGGCGGAGCTGGTATAAAAGCCCGTCCTGCTCAACAAAATAGGGCTTGCTGATCAGATAAGAGGAGGGGTCGGCATCCGAGGAAACGCCCTCAAAAGCGGCGGCAAAGCGCGCCGTAAGGCACGCCATGGAATACACGCGCATGGCGGCGGCTTTGATATGCTCAATCGAGGTGAATTTAGAATGCTCTAAATCTACAACGTCATAAAGCGAAAGCGATTCGGGAACCTCGCGGTAGAGGTCGGCGTTTTCGGGGGCGTTCCGGTCAAGCACCGGCAGCCCTGCGCCAAAAAAGACCTCGTTGATCTCGGGGGCGGCTTCCAAAAGAGCGATCACGTCGGTGCGCAAATCTTCCACCTTTGGCGCGCCCGAACACGCGCAGAACACCGCCGGGCAGAGCAACAGCACGGCAAGCAAACCGGAAACAAACGCAATTCGCATTTTTCGAGGCATTGATTGTTTCCTCCTAAAAATCAACTTTTCCTTCTTTGAATTTTTGCAAACATCAGCAAATAAAAGTAGCTTAAAAACAGAACGCCGGTCAAACCAACGAAATAGAGCAGGTCCGAAAGCCACCAGTAGGGAACCAGAACCATATTATAAATACTGTAAGTTTCGTTGGTTGCCAGGCCGAAGAACGCCGTGCCGAAAACGGCGTTGATCAAAAACATCAAAACGGCAACAAAAACAATGGCGGCGCCGCTCCAAAGGCAATCTTTTTTTGCAAGCGTTGTCTGGTTTGCGCGCACCTGGTAAACGCCAAACAGCGAAAGGGACATATGCGCAATGTAGTCCAGCAAAAAGCTGAAATGGAACTTGTAGTGAATCGCCGCACGCGAAACACAGCCCAAAACCGCCGAGAAGAACATTCCAACCGATAACAGCGCAATGAGCAACGCCCAATATTGTTTTGCCTTGCGCGGCAAAAAGGGATAAACCGCCAGCGAGCCGAACATGAAAGGGCTAACGTTTGCAAAAGGCAATGCGTTTTGAAAATTCCAATCCGAAAACCCAACGCTGCGGTAAATATGAATCAGCGAAAAAAGATAGCAAGCCAGCGGAATTGCCAACAAAACGGCGTTGACAACTTTGACATGGCGGAATTTCGGCATTACAAAAATCAAAGCAATGTATGCCGCCAGCAAAGCAATCAGGCTGATGATGTATCCCATGCGTTGTTATCTCCTTTCTCTTTCCCCAAGTTTTTTGGAAGGGTGGGGAGTTTGAGGGGCGGGAAACCGCTTTTTTCAAAAAGGGTTTCCCGCCCCTCAAGGGCGTCTCCTTATTCTTCCTCCTCTTCCTCTACCTCTTCTGGTTCGG
>CAMOLD010000128.1 GCA_946618395.1 uncultured Clostridia bacterium | reverse complement strand
GGCGGCAACCGGCAAAACGGTGGAGGAATTCATCGCCTCGGATACCGCCGATGATCAGTGCGTTGCCAAAATCCGCTACCATTTGGAGGATTACGCCGCCGACTATAACTCCTATTATGATGGAAACAATTATTGCGACCTTGTCCTGCGCTTTTACGAATACGATTCCAGCGGCAGGAAATGTTTGCTCACGGTGGAAGTTTTGGAGCGCGACGCGGCAGGTAATCTGATTTTGGATGAAGCAACCGGCGAGCCGCTTTCCAATCCGACGCGCGCCACGGGGCTGTTCTATTCCAATGCCTCTTCGCTCGGCGTGTTTGCCGGCTATGCCGAAGACCTTTTGAACAAGGTTTTGATTCCGCAATGATAACAAAGAAAGACGCGCCCCGTTCGCGTCTTTCTTTTTCAACCCGTTTTCAGCATTTTTTCAGCCTGATATGATAGGATAGGTCAAAGAGCAAAGAAAGGCAGGAACATTTTTTATGCAAATACTGGTTGTAGAAGATGAAAAGCGCCTGCGCGAGGCAATTTGCCATATTCTGCGTGGTCAAAAATATCTGGTGGACGCCGTTGGAACCGGCACCGAGGGCTACGACTACGCCAAAAGCGGAATTTACGATTGCATCATCCTGGACGTGATGATGCCCGGAATGAACGGTTTTGATGTCGCTGCGGCATTGCGGCGCGAAAAAATCAGCACCCCGATCCTGATGCTCACCGCGCGGGATGCCGTGCCGGATAAGGTCCGCGGTCTTGATGCCGGCGCCGACGACTATATGACCAAGCCGTTTTCGCCGGAGGAGCTTTTGGCGCGCATTCGTGTATTGTCGCGGCGGCGCGGTGAGGTGGTGCTGGATGAATTGACCTGCGGCGACCTGGTTTATACCCTCTCTTCCGGAACGCTGACCTGCCGCGCCTCCGAAAAGGCGGTGCAGCTCAACTATAAGGAAGGGGAGTTGCTCAAACTGTTTCTCTCTTCGCCTGGCGTTATCCTCTCCAAAGAAACCATCATCAACAAGGTTTGGGGCTATGATTCGGACGCCGGCGACAACAACGTGGAGGCCTATATTTCGTTTCTGCGCAAAAAAATGCAGTTTGTCGGTTCCTCTTGCGCGCTGGTTTCGCTGAAAAAGATGGGCTACCGATTGGAGGGAAAAGAATGTTAAAACGATTGAGATGGCGGTTTATCCTGTTCAACATGCTTTTGGTTGGCGTTGCGTTTTTGGTGCTGTTCAGCGCGGTTTGCGTGGTTTCCTACCGAACCGGAAAAGCCGACGTGGACCAGGCGATTGAAACCGCCGAGCGGCGTGCTTTCGGCGCAGGAATGCAAACACCGCCCGACCGGTTTGACGGAAACGGTCCGCGCGGCGACGGCGACGTCCGTCTGCCCACCATTGGCGGGAAAGAAGAGATGTCTTTTGTTTATACCGTTACCGTTGTTGTCAATTCGGAGGGCAACTATTTTCGCGGCGACGCGTTTGGCGCCGAAGCAAATACCGAAATTTTGGACAAAGCGGTAAAGACGGCAATGGCTTCGGGAAAGGTCTCCGGGAGCATCCGCTCGCTCAACCTTGCCTGGAAAAAGGTCTCCGCCGGAGAAATGACCACCATTATTTTTGCCTCGACCGACCATCTTTGGAGCGGTTTGCGCACCACGGCGCTGACGACCGGCGGCGTTCTGCTTGGTGGGCTGGTTCTCTTTTTCGGCATCAGCTATCTGCTTTCGGGCGTTGTCATTCGCCCCACGGCGCAGGCATGGGAACAACAAAAACGCTTTGTTGCCGACGCCTCGCACGACCTGAAAACCCCGGTGACCGTAATTCTTGCCAACACCCAAATTTTGCAAAGCGCGCCGGAGGCTCCCCCCGAAGAGCGCGCAAAATGGCTGGAAGGAATTGCCGAGGAAGGCGAGCGCATGAAGGGAATGATCAACGAGATGCTGGAACTTGCCCAAACCGAGCAGGTGGAAAAGCAGGTCTTTTCCCCTGTCAATTTGAGCGACGCGACCGAGCGCACGCTTTTGCAAATGGAGCCGCTTGCCTTTGAAAAAGGCGTGCTCATCGAATCGGAAATCGAGCCCGCGGTCAGCGTTCCCGGCATCGAAAAGAATTATGTGCGCCTATTATACATTTTGGTAGACAATGCCGTAAAATACTGCCCGGCAGGCGAGGCGGTCAAGGTTGCGCTTGCCCGGAGCGGTTCCGGCGCGGTTTTAACGGTGCAAAACAAGGGCGAGGAAATTCCAGCCGAGGAATTGCCACATATTTTTGAGCGTTTCTGGCGCGCCGACAAAGCAAGGGAAACCACCGGCGGATTCGGCTTGGGGCTTTCCATTGCCAAAAACCTTGCCGACGGCTTGCGCGCAAAAATCAGTGTTGCCAGCGAGCAAGGGCAAACAACCTTTACCGTGCGGCTTTGAAAAATGCGAACAAAAAAAAGAGCGTCATTAGTGCTGTTCCAGTAGGGATTTTATGAAAAATTAAAATTCGATGGTAATTGCACTTTCGAGCGGTCAACAAAAAAGGATTTGGAGAATATTCCAAGTCCTTTTTGTTTTGCATTCTCCTTATTTTATTCTTTCACAAAACCTGCAAAAATGCAACTATTTTCATGTAATCCGCAATTCCTAATTCCTCATTCCTAATTCAAAAACCTGCGATCTGCGCAGTTTTTTGTTGCACTTCTGTTGCACTCCGTTTGTTATAATAATTCTGTACCCTTTTTGAAAAAAAGAAAACTTTTTATAAGGAGAAAAAACTATGGTACAAACAAAACGAAAAACAAACGTTGTTGCCTTGAAGATCGTGATGAGCCTTGTGCTTGTGCTCGTGTTCGCGATGGCGGTGACGCTATTTGCAATACCGGCGCACGCGGCAACCCCGGTTATTGATTCATTATCGCTTGCTAATATCAATGCCGGAAATGCGGAAGGTAAATACGGTAATTTCTCATGGGATAATACCAAAATTAAGAGTATTTCAGCT
>CAMOLD010000127.1 GCA_946618395.1 uncultured Clostridia bacterium | reverse complement strand
ACATGGTTGTTCGGATCAATGGCAATGACAAGATCAGCCGCTTGCACCTCTTTGGTGTTGTCCGCCGCGTCAAAGTTCACGCCGCAATCCGGGCAATGTTTGTGCGCCTTGGTGCCCGTTGCAATGCAGGTTGCCGGAACGGTAGACACGGTCTGGAGATGAATATGATTTTCCGGGTTGATTGCAATATCCTCGGTTTTGGTTGCATGGCAAACCGTGCAGGTGTAGGTTTTAACGCCCTTGACCGCGCAGGTCGGCTCTCTGGTAACATCGCCATCATCCCAGCTGTTGCCGTGCTTTTCGACCGGTTCTTGCGCTACGGTGGTTACGCCGCAAACCGAGCAATGTTTGCCCGCGGTTTTGCCGGCGGTGGCGCAGGTTGCCGGGACGGCAGGATCGTCCACCTCGGTATGCCCGAGCGCCGTAATCTCCTCGGTTTTGGTCTCGCCGCACTCTGTGCAGGTAAAGAGTTTTGCCCCTTTGACCGTGCAGGTCGCGGCTTTGGTTTCGACGCCCTCGTCCCATGTATGTTCATGTTCGGGCTCGATTTTTTCATCGCAACCCGTAATAAACAGACACAGCAAAAGCAAAATCAAGCCCAAAAGGACTGAAAATCTTCTTGCCTTCATGTTGTTTCCTCCAAAAAAAGAAAAATTTGAATGTGCCGGGGGTTTTCGCCCCTACCTATACATAATGATTATACATGAAAACATAGAAATTGTCAAGGGTAATTTGTTACAATTCTATAAAATGGTTCTTGAAAAAGAGAACAGCGCATGTTATAATAGGGTATCCCGAGCGATTGCATACTGCCCGGGCAAAGGAGGAACCGACTTTTGAAATCCACCATCCGACTGTTTTCCCTTTTGATTTTGCTTTCCCTTTTCTGCTCGTTATGTTCCTGCGGAATGCTACGCTCGATCATTCCCGGAAGCACCACGAACACAGAGACGGAAACAACCTACACCGCCACCTATGACTGGGGTTACGGCAACCAAAAAACCACGGTGACCTATGCGCCGTCCGAGGGGTATGCGCCGCAGGAAAACCCCACACGCCCGGGTTATACCTTCCGCTACTGGACGCAGAACGGCAACCCGGTAGATGGTGAGATTCCAAAGAGGTTCACCGGCGATATTACCCTGGTTGCCGCCTGGGAGATTGTGACTTACCATTTATCCTACGAAGGGCTGACCACCGAAGAAGCCGCCGCAATGCCCCAGACCTTTACGGTGGAGGACGAAACCGTCATTCCCAACCCCTCGCACACAGGCTACACCTTTTTGGGTTGGAACGCCGAACTGGAAACCGACCTGGTGATTCCCGCGGGGCAAACCGGTGACCTGATCCTGCGCGCCAACTGGGCGTCAAAAACTGTGCAATTCTCGGCTTCCGCCAACGTGAACTCCATTCCCGTTTCCGCCGCCTACTACGACGACGTGCTGAAAGCCGGAACGGTGATTCACGCCTCGGCGCCCGTTTACCAAGGCGGCTATGAATTTGACCATTGGGAAATCAACGGCAATAAGGTTGCCGAAACGGTGATTTATACCTTCCCGCTCGCCGCCGCCAGCACGCAACTCACCGCGGTTTACAAACCGCTGACCGCTTCTCTTCCGGCACAGGAAACGCCGAAAACACCGAACTACAACGGCATTCCGGAAGCCGGAAAAGCCTACCTGAACCAATATGTCCTCTACCGCGGCGAACAGTTGCCGCTGGTTGCCTCCACCGAGGAGGAATTCCGCAAACTGGTGCAATACAGCGCCCTGGTGGGCGGTGTTTTGGAGCTGCAAGCCAAAGGGGAAACCACCGGAAAATATGAATTGGAAATTTTTATTTGGGGCGGGCTGAATGACCGCTTGCAGAACGGAGAAAAAATTTTGGATTCGGCAACCGGGCTGATCTCCTTCCCCATGAACCCGAAATTCGGTATTTCCTACCAAAATGACGCAAAAGGCACGAAAGCAACCATCAGCGTTTCCTACAACAACGGGCTGAATGCCAAAAAGAGCGCGCAACCAACGCACACCGTTCCCGACCGGCAGGGACTTTTGACCTCGCCCGGCCGCACGGCGGATTTTGATGCGTTCCCGATTGACACATTGACCGAGACCGCAACCGTTCAAACACTTTATGAGTTGGAAGTTTTGCCCTTTGGCAAAAAACCGGTGTTTGCCAACACCGCAACCGAGGCGGAAGAAATTTACAACATTGCCCGCGGCATTTTGCGCGAAATCATAGACGGCCGCATGAGCGACTACGAAAAGGTGAAAGCCATTTACTCCTGGATCGGGCTGAACCTGACCTACGATACCGCCACCGCGGAAAGCGCCGCCGGAATGACCACCACTTCCTATACGCTGAAGGGCGCTTTGAAAGATAGACTTGCCGTTTGCGACGGATATGCAAGCGCTTTCCGCCTGCTCTGCCAAATTGAAGGCATCCGCGCCGAAGAGGTGATTGGGCAATTCAATGAAAGCTCTGATTCTTCCACCGGGCATGCCTGGAACAAGGTTTGGATTGGCGGCGCAATCTTTGGTGTGGACTGCACCTGGGCGCGGCAAAAAGCGGGAACCAACGAGATTGTGACCTTCAGCTACCTCTTCCTGGACGAGGAGGGCTTATTGGAAAGCGGACACCTTGAAAACGCGGCAAACGGAACTTATTGGGTAAAAGACACGGCAAACGCCTCCATCCTGTTACCGGCGAGCGTTGCGATCGACGCGCAAAACCATACCTACATGATTCAAAAGCAGACCGACTGGCTCGCGCTGGTTGCCTATTTGGAACTGCGCGATATTGGTGCGGCGGAATTTTATCTTGCCGGTGAAGTTGACACGCCTCCCACTTTGGAATATTCGGTTTACACCTCCGGCAAATACGGATATATCCTTTTCAACGATTGATTTTCAAAAATACAAAGCAGGCAGGGGCGCCGCCCCTGCCTGCTTTGTTTTTCGATTTTTATTTGCCGAACTCCACAAGTTCCAGCCCGGGGTTATCCTCCAACGTATGCCCAACTTGCCATTCGCTGTTGAA
>CAMOLD010000126.1 GCA_946618395.1 uncultured Clostridia bacterium | reverse complement strand
CGCAAGTGACCCCGCTTTTTGCCGAATTTTGAAAACGGAGCGGGAAAAAGCGCCTTTCAGTGCGAAAAAAGAAGAAAAATAATTTGGCATCCCGCCCAAAAAATTCAAAAAACCTATTGACTGCCCCCCAAAAGTGTGCTATACTGTTCCCGTATTCGAGATAGATTTCAGCTCTGCATCGCCCGGCGGTTGGCCGGAACGGTTTAGACCTTGTATTTTTTCCGGGTACGAAATTTTTGCAGGAGGTACCCAGAGTGAACACCGGAACAGTGAAGTGGTTCAATGCTGAAAAGGGCTACGGCTTCATTTCCAACGACAACGGCGGCGATGATGTGTTTGTCCATTTCTCGGCAATTCAGGTCGAAGGCTTCAAGACTCTTACCGAAGGTCAGAAGGTCACGTTCGACACCGAACCCGATCCCAAAAACAGTGCAAAACTTCGCGCAGTCAACGTTATTCCTGCGTGAGTGAAAGTGGCAAAAAAGGAACGCCTCCGGGCGTTCCTTTTTTGTTTGCCAAAACTTGCCAAAAAGATATTCCTTGACTTTTCCCGTAAAATATGTTAAAATAAATTAAATCTATCTTATGGAAAGGGGGAGAACTGTATGAAAAACGCAATCCGGTTTTTGAGTTGCGTCCTTTTGGCGTTTTTGCTGATCTTCCCCGTCTTTTCGGTCGCCGCTTCGGGGCAGGATTTGCGCTACGGAAGCGGAACGGCCGACCAAACGCTGTTTGCCGACGAGTTGTTTGATTTGCTGTTTGCCGATGAGGAAGCCCTCACCGATTTTGAGCGCACATGGCTGCGCTCGCAGGAAACGCTGGCGCTTTCTTATTCCGGCGCCGATCTGCCCGCAACGCTGGTGTCCTGGAATTATGACGGCAACGCCGGGACCCTGACCATTACGGCGGCCGCCTTCCCCTATACCGCCCGGAACGGCGAGGAAGTGGTTTGGATTCCGCAAACCGTTTGCATGGGTGACGGAGCCCCCAAAACGCTTGTGCAAAGCGAAAATCCGGGCACCTATACTTATACCTATTCCGACCTCTGGAACTCCCGAAACGACGTTCCAATTACCGTGGAGTACGCCTGGACGGTCGATCTTTCGGCGGCAACCGCCGACGCGATCCTGACCGGCGCCTACCCGGTGGCAAAGGAGATCCGCGACCGGCTGGACGCCTATGCGATCGACCATGCCGAATGGGAAACGCAAACCACGCTTTACGAAGCCTATTGCGCCAAGCGGGACGCCTATCCCCAAAAATATGCCGCTTGGGAGACCAAAAAACAAAACTATGACGCTTACCTTGCCGCAAAAGCCGATTATGACGCCCGCGTTGCCGAATATCAGGAAATCTGTGCCGAATGGGAAGCCTACCAAGCCTACCGCGCGGCGCTGGTGGACTATCAGGCAGCCGTGGACAGCTATCCCACCTATCAGCAAACCATGGAGGAAGTCAAGAACCGCCTTGACATCATGGAGCTGATGTTTACCAAAACCACCGACGGAACCGACTGGACTTTCTACCCCAGTTTGATGGGTGAAACGGTGGATAAAGTCCTGGAGAAACGCGAAGAGCTGATCTCTGTGGGATTCAAAAGTGCGTTTTTAGATGAAACCAAGAATACAACCAATGCGGTCCGCGATCTGCTGACGCAGTATGCCAATGCCAGAAACGCGACCTATGTTTCCAAGTTTGAAAAGACAAGGGAACTGTTCCGGGTTTATTGCAATATCTATTCCCAGCTGTGCGAAAAGCTGGGAAATCTGTATACCAATATCAACAAAATTTATTGCAACAATACAGTGCAATATAAGATGGGCAAAAATTATCCCGATAAGGTTTTGCACTTCCAGCAGTTCCTTTCGCAAATGTATGCTTTGCAGGCAATTTTGAACGATACGGTAACGGTCAATTACGGCACCAGAATCGGTCGTAACGATAATTTTATCGTCGGCAATTTCCTTGAATATACGCCGCTCGTGGCAGACGAAAACCAGGCGGACCCCGAAGGCACTGTTTTCCCCGAAGCTTATATGGAGGAGCCGGTTGCGCCGGAGGCGGTTCCCGAACCCGATCGGCAAAAGCCGCAGGACCCCTCCCAACAGGGCGAACCCGCGCTGGTGCCGAACCCCGGACCCGCGCCCGCAAAACCCGAATCGGTGGTTGCGCCCGGCGAAGAGCCGACGACGGCGCCGCTGACCGTCGGGGAAGAGGCGCTCCTTGCCCAATATGACGCCGGACTGCTCCACAACCGGGCGGCAAAAGGCGAGGGAAAAACGCTTTCTCTCACCAAAACCGTCACCAAAACGGCAACCTACCAAAACAAACGCACCGTCGTTTTCTATCAAGCCGACGGAACCGAAATCGCGCGGCAGGAAGTTGAATACGGCGAAGCCGTTGCCAATCCGCCAAGCCGCCCCGACTATCAAACCGAGAAATATACCTATACCTTTTTGGGTTGGATCGTTGCCGGAAGCAACGCCACCAAGCCGATGGATCTGACCGGAATCACAACCGATCTTTCGCTTTCTCCGCTGTTCCGGCAGGAAAAGAGAGCCTATACCGTCAAATGGGATTTGAACTATCCCGGCGCCAAGGTTGAAGAAGAGCAGATTGCCTGGGGAGAAACCCCTGCGCGCCAAGATCCCGCCCGCCCGGATGACGATACCTGGTTTTACCGTTTTGCCGGCTGGGCGCCCCAAATTGCCCCGGTCAGCCAAAACGTCACCTATATCGCGCAATGGGATAGTTTCCCGTTGCGTTGCACCATCACCTGGGACCTCGGCTTTGGCGAACCGGTCGTTCAAATCGTAGATTACGTAGATTACGGCGCAGTGCCGAACTATCCGGGCGCAACACCCGAAAAGCCTGCCACTGCGAAATTCAGCTATACCTTTACCGGTTGGGATAAACAGGTTGTTGCCGCAACCGGGGATGCCACCTATACCGCAACCTGGAAAGAAACTCTGCGGAAATATACCGTTACCTGGAAGAATGATGCCGAAACGGTTTTGGAAACCGATGAAGCCGTAGAATACGGAAAAATGCCGGAATACAACGGCGCAACGCCGACCAAATCGGCAACCGC
>CAMOLD010000125.1 GCA_946618395.1 uncultured Clostridia bacterium | reverse complement strand
TCGTTCATCACCTTGATAATAGGAAGATTGTGGCGCTGACCAACCAAAAAGTCGTTGGGGTCGTGTGCCGGCGTGATCTTCACACAGCCGGTTCCAAAGCCGATTTCCACGTATTCGTCGGCAATCACCGGAATCTCGCGCCCAACCATCGGCAAAATCAGCGTTTTGCCAATCAGGTATGCGTTCTTTTCATCGTTCGGGTTGACGGCAACGGCGGTATCGCCAAACATGGTTTCGGGACGGGTGGTGGCAACCTCCACAAACTTGCCTTCCTCGCCCTTGATGGGGTAGCGGATATGCCAGAAGAAGCCGGCTTGCTCGCTGTATTCCACCTCGGCGTCCGAAAGCGCGGTAATGCAGTGCGGACACCAGTTGATAATGCGGTTTCCGCGGTAGATCAATCCTTTCTCATAAAGGTTGACAAACACCTCGCGCACCGCGCGGGAGCAACCTTCGTCAAAGGTAAAGCGTTGGCGCGTCCAATCGCAGGAAGCGCCCAGCTTTTTGAGCTGACCGGTAATTCTTGCCTCATATTTATCTTTCCATTGCCAAACGCGCTCCAAAAATTTTTCGCGCCCCAAATCATAGCGGGTCAATCCCTCTTCTTCGCGCAGGCGCTCCTCTACCTTAATCTGCGTGGCAATGCCGGCGTGGTCGGTTCCGGGAATCCAAACGGTGTTATACCCCTGCATTCTCTTATAGCGAACAAGAATATCCTGCAAGGTTTCGTCCAGCGCGTGCCCCATGTGGAGCTGTCCCGTCACGTTGGGCGGCGGAATGACCACCGAGAAATGCTCGGCATTGTTTTTGGGATCGGGCGTAAAGTAGCCCTTTTCGCACCATTCGGCATAAATGCGGTCCTCAAATGATGCGGGATCGTAAGTTTTTGGTAATTCTTTGTATTGATCCATTGCTCTATCCTTCTTTGTGTATAAAATAGACTTTTAATTCAAAAACGAAAAATTTTCAAAGCAACCGGCAAATGGATTCGCCCTCGGCAATATATTCGTCCGAATAGGCGGCAACCAGCTCTTGCATATCGTTGTTGCGGTCAAAAACGCCAACGGTAGAAAAACCGGCATTTTTTGCGGTTTTCAAAGCGGTAATCGAGTCCTCAAATACCCAGGTTTCTTCCTTTTTTGTGCCAAGGCGTTCCAGCGCGGCAAAAAAGACATCGGGAAAGCTTTTGTTTTTTCCAACGTCCTCGCAGGAAACGATTTCCGAAAAATATCGTTCAATTCCGCAACGTTTGAGCACAACACGGATCAACTCCGGATTGGTTGCAGAAGCGATGCACATGGAAACGCCCTTTTCCGAAAGCCCCTGCAAAAATTCGGGAATATCCTCTTTGCATTTGACCTTTGTGCGGTAAAACAATTCCAACCGTTCAAACAGCTCGTTTGCAATCGTTTCGGCGCTGTCGCCGATGCCGAATTTTTTATGAACGATCTCCGCCACCTCGTTGATGGGAATGGTGCGGAACTGCCGCAAAAGATCGGCGTTGTGATCGTGGTCAAACTTCAAAGAATACTTGTCTTCAAAAAACTTGATAAAGTCGTCCCACGAGCCGAGCGAATCGACCAGTGTCCCGTCCATATCAAAAATTGCGCCTTGGATTTGCATGCTAAAAAACCTCTTTTTATGGAAAATACCGCGTTTTTTCGTTAATCGTCGCAGTTTTCCCAGTTGTGGTAAACGTCCATAACGTCATCGTCTTCTTCCAGCTTTTCAATCAGAAGACCCATAAATTTGATGTCGTCTTCGTTCGTCAACGTCACGTAGTTGGAAGCCTGTTTGGTCTTCTCGGCGGATAGGATTTCATATCCCGCCTTGGCAAGGTCTTCCTGAATGGCGTAAACGTCGTCCGGCTCGGTAGTAACAATAAACACTTCCCCGTCGGATTTGAAATCCGATGCGCCTGCTTCCAGCGCCTTTTCCATCAGCTCATCCTCATTGACGTCACCGTCCTCGTTGTTGATGACGATTTCGCCAACGTCGGTAAAGAGGTAGCCCACGCAACCGGTTTGTCCCATGTTGCCGTGGTATTTGGAAAAATAAGCGCGCACGTTGCCCGCGGTGCGGTTGCGGTTGTCGGTCGTTGCGTTGACAATCACGGCAATGCCTGCGGGACCGTAGCCCTCATAGGTAACCTCTTCGTAGCTTTCGCCGGTAGACCCCATCGCTTTTTTGATGCAGCGTTCAATGTTATCGTTGGGAACATTGTTGGCTTTTGCTTTTTGAATCAGATCGCGCAGTTTGGAGTTGGAGTTCGGGTCCCCGCCCCCCTCTTTGACCGCAACGGTGATCTCTTTGCCGATTTTGGTAAAGATTTTTCCTCTCGCGGCGTCGGTTTTTTCTTTCTTGTGCTTAATGTTTGCCCATTTGCTGTGTCCGGACATGGTGTATTCTCCCTTCGGTATTAAAAAATTAAACTTTTTCAGTTCGGCGCAGGCAGATCAGATCAAATGCGTTACCAAGCACCGTTTTGGCAGCCGCCGTCAAATTGAGGCGCGATGCGCGCACGGCAGGATCTTCCGCCGTGTGGATCGGGCAGTTATGATAGAAGCGGTTGAACGCCGCCGCAACATCCAGAATAAAGCGCGTAATCAAGCTGGGTTCATAATCCGAAAGCGCATTGCAAACGCGCTCGCCAAAGCGGCAAAGCGTTTTAACAAGCGCCGCTTCTTCCTCGCAGGTAATACGCACCGTTTTGCCGTCGTTTCCGCCGGCTTTTGCCAAAACGGAGCAGGCGCGCGCATAGGTGTATTGAACATAGGGGCCGGTATTGCCGTCAAAGTTCAGCGCCTCGTCCATGGTAAAGTTAATATCTTTCATGCGGTTGTTGGAAAGATAGTAGAACACAATGGCGCCAACGCCGACCGCTTCGGCAATCTGGTCGTCATTTTCGGCAACCTGCCCTTTTTCGCGGCGGATCTCGCGAACCTTCTCAACGGCGCGTGCAAACAAATCTTTCAAAAGGACAACGTTTCCGGTTCTGGTTGCCAGCTTTTCGCCGCCCAGCGAAACGGTGCCGTAAGGAACATGGACAAGCTCGGAATACCACGGGTATCCCATCAGCTCCACCACCTTGAACCATTG
>CAMOLD010000124.1 GCA_946618395.1 uncultured Clostridia bacterium | reverse complement strand
GGACCAAGAGGCCGCTGGTTCGAGTCCAGTCACTCCGACCAAAAAAGCAGGGGGAACAATCGTTCCCCCTGCTTTTTTGTTTGCAATGTTTGCATTCCGAACCAGCGGCGTCTTGCTTGTCCCGAACCATTCGGGACCAAGGGTAGTCAAGCAAAAAAAGCCCGGTGGGCTCTTTTTGCGTAGCCGCTCCCCGCAAAGCGCGGACGGATGAACGCAATGCTATGCTTGCGGGCATCCGCTCCGTTGCGACCGGGGCGGGCCGCGCTGGTTCGACCCGCACAAACCAGCGGCGTCTTGCAGGATGGCAAAAAAATAAAAACCCGGGGCGGATTTCTCCGCCCCGGGTTGGTTGTTATTCTTCTATTTCTTCGATTGGATCTGCTCCTTCGGTATCTCCCTTGAAGCTATCCAACAGCGCATCCAAATAGAATTGGAAGTTGTCTTTTTTTGCATTATATTGCGTTACATAGTTCGTGTTGTTCTGCACCACTTTTCTCAAAAGGTGCGCCGGGCTGTTAAGGTCGCCCCAAGCATAGGCATAGATGTTTGCAAACTCGTAAAGACCACCGTTCAGAATGATGGTCACGCACTCGGAGGAATCCTTATCCTGGACGTTCTGGTGCTTCAAAACCTTTTCATAAAGAGCGGGTTTGACATACTTGTTGCTGTAATATGCCAGCGCCTCGGTAATGGTGCCCACAAACTCGCGGTTCTCCTCTTTTACCGCGCGCGGAATGCAGAAGCCGGTTTTGGAGTCCACTTTGTAGGTGTGATACTCTTTCTGGCTCTCGGTATATTTCGGATAGGGAATGATGCCGTATTGAATCTCAGAATCGCTTTGAATCCTCTTTGCAGAGCTCAAAACACCCGTTGTAAAGACCGATCCGCCGCTCACAAAGGTAGCAACCATGTCGTTGCCTTCCTTCTTCACGCTTCCTCTGGATTCACTATAAAGATCCTTCAGCTTGTTGGCAAGGGTGTTTATCGGGTTGTTGTTGCCCACCGTGGTCAGCACAATGGTTTCCTCGCCGTTCACATTTTTCCGCTGAGTCATCGTGATGTTGGAAGCATAGATGTATGCGTCAATCAAGGTTGCATCGTTGGAGGAAAGACCGTAAGTCTTGCTGGAAGTGCCGGCAGAACCTCCTTCCACTCCAGCAGTGCAATTATCTGCATACTCCATCAATTTGTCCAGCGTCCATTTGCCGTCTTTGACCAGTTGGAACAGATCGGCAGTCGGATCATCCGATTTATTGCCCAGCGCGCTGTTGAGCAACTTTTTATTGAAAAAGATGCACGCCGAGGAATACATATCGGTCAGGGAAAGAGGACCGGTTGCAATATAGGAGCAACCCTTATAGCTTGCGGCGCGGGTAAACGCAGCGTCCCAACACTCGGACACCTCTTTGGGATCGGCGCTCAAACTTACCACCGGAACCTGCTCTTTGTTGAGCCAGTTGAGGCAATACCCCTGCACCGAGGAACCCGCCATTTCGTAGGTTTTTCCGGCAACCAGCTGGTAGTTTTCATCCTCAAGGTTTGTTTGAACTTTTTTCCAAAAGCCTGCCCAATCATCACCGCTTCTTCCGCTTTCAAGGTTCAACGTCACATTATAGCGTTTTTCCACCCTTTGGTTGCGGAGCGCGATGTTTGCGCTGATGACATCGGCACTACTGAGATCGCCGATCCATTCTTCTACATACTCGGAACCCGACCGATACAGAATGGTGTATTCCTTGCCGGTATAGTCGGCTTCGGGCAGCGGAACAAATTCTTCCTCTTCTTCTTCGTCATCCCCGCCCGTGTTGTTGGTGTTGCGCTTACAAGCGGCAAGACAACCCAGGAGCATGACGAGCGCAAGGAACAAAATCAATACTCTTTTCATGCGGTTTTCTCCTTTGTTTCAATCATCGGAAAATTCTTTTTCTCTTACATTTAGATTTATATTTTTATTTGCTCTCGTTCTCTTTTTTCTTCATCAGCATGGTTGCGCCAAGAACAACGATTGCAACAAACGGAGCGCCAACAATCACACCGCCGCAGCCGGATTTTCCGGTCTTGGGGATGACGAGGTCGGCTTTTTTCACTTCGTTTTTATTCATGTCGAAATATGCGCCGCATTTTTCGCACTGATAATGCGCTTGCATACCGTCTGCCGTTGCGGTGGCGGCTTTTTCAGCCTTCTCTTTCAGTTTGTGTCCGGTTGCGGGAATGACCGGGTCGATCTCATAGCCGTATTCATCTACCGGATAGCCGCAGATGGAGCAATCATAATAGAATACGTTTCCGGCCTCGGTGCAGGTTGCCGCCTTTGCTTCCACCGGGTTATCATGATCATGTCCTGCTCCGCCCTCGCCGGAACTGCCGGGATCAACATCCTCGGTGGCGGTGGGGTGTCCCGCAGTCATCAGGTAGGGGTATTCCCCTTCATTACCCAAGTGCCAAATGCCGTTGGGGTTTTCTTCTTCATCATACCAGTCAAAACCTTTAAGGGTGCTTGCGTTGCTGCCCGCAAGTTGGTTTGCCGCACGCGCGGTTGTTCCCGGGAAGGTGCGAATTTCGCCGTTCGCCTCAAACAGGTTAACATAATAGCATTTGCTTGCATTTGCATTTGCAGGAAGCAATTCTTCGCCGGTAGCACCGTTTTTGCCAATCGCGCCGAAAATGACGCCGCAGGATGCGGTATAGGCCTGATTGGTAGAAGTTTCTGCATCCTGCTTGACGGTCACAGCCGCAATCAGATTGCTGACGGTGACGGTCGATTGACCAACGCGGCCAACCACAATGCCAATATCCCAACCGCCGGTGCCGTTGTCTTTCACAAAGGCATGAATTTTGCCGGTGGCAAGGCAGTTTCTTGCAAGTAAACTTTGGAAGTTGGCGCTTGCAACCAGCGCACCAACGGTGTGCGGCGCATCCACCTGAATGTCGGTTGCGCTACATTGACCAAGCGTCAAGGCACCGCCGAAAACGGCGCCAACAATGCCGGCAGCGTTGTTGTCGTAGGCATGAGCAACGGTGTTTCTGACATGGCAGTTGGTAATGGTCAGCGCATTGCTAGTTCTTCCGCAAATACCTGCCACAGAGGTGCTGCCGCAGAAATAGGATTTTTCCA
>CAMOLD010000123.1 GCA_946618395.1 uncultured Clostridia bacterium | reverse complement strand
TTTCTCAATCTTCCACCCGCTCGATGGATTCGATGACCACCGGCGTTTTGGGAACGTCCTCATACCAGCCGAGGCGGCCGGTTTTGACGTTTGCAATCTGATCGACGATCTCCAACCCCTCGGTCACCTTGCCAAAGCCGGCATACTGGCTATCCAGATACCCGGCGTCACCGTGCATGATGAAAAACTGGGAGGACGCCGAATTGGGATCGCTCGTGCGCGCCATGGAAAGCACGCCGGGCGCATGATGCAAATCGTTTGCCATGAACCCGTTGGCGCGGAACTCGCCCGGAATGGCCGCCGCCTGCTTTTGGGAAAAATCCTCGGTGAATCCGCCGCCCTGGATCATAAAGCCCTTAATAACGCGGTGAAAAATCATGCCGGCAAAAAAGCCGCTATCCACCAGCGAAAGAAAATTGCGCACGGTGTTGGGCGCTTTTTCGGGATAGAGCTCGGCGGTCATGGTGCCGAAATTGCGCACGGTGATTTTGATTTTCGGATTTTTCATGGTTTTATTCCTCGTTTTTCGTAGATTTTTCCGGCAATTCATATCCGGCGGCAAACAATTCGCGGGCACGGGACTCCTGCCCGGTTTCATGCAAATAGCCAAACAGCACTTCCAGCCCGGTTGCCTTGCGGTAATCGGCAGGGTCAGCGTTTTTGGGATAGTTGAGGTGTTTGGAATTGCGCCCGCGGTGGAACCAGGCGGTTTCCTCCTCGGTCAGCAGCGGCAACAGCCGGTCGGCGGCCGCCGCTTGCGCCGAAGCGCGGACGAATTTGAGCGCCGCACGGTTGAGCGCGGCGGAATGCGCCAGTCCGCTTGCCACCAGGTGCTCGCGGACGAACAGCTCCATGACCGCATCGCCCAAATAGGCAAGCGCAGGAATGGTCCATTCAGCCGGTCTTGCCATGTTTTGCCCTCACTTTGCTCTAATATGATATTCTATCATAACATAATTTTACCAAAAATGCAAGCCCCCGGAATCTTTTTTGCGTTTTTTTCGGTTTCGATGGGGCCTGTGTTGCTTTTTTAGAAAAACAAACGGGGAAAATCTCCCCCGTTTGCTCCTTTATTTGACCAGATTGTAGCTTTCGTCCAAAAGGGTATGCAAGAGTTCCTGCGGAATTGCGCTATCCAACAGCACGCTGATCCAATACTTGCGGTTCATGTGCCACGCCGGAAAAACGAATTGAAAATCCGGGTTTGCAATGCGTTCGGGCGTTGCCTTGAGGTTGATGACTTCTACATCCGCCTTTTTTTGCAATCCCAGCTTTTCGGCGGGAATCGTCATCAAAAGCCCATACCATTTGCCGCTGGGTTTGCGCAAAACCTGCGCGGTGCTATCCCGGAAGGGATAGTCCGCCTCGGTCCCGTAGGTCTCCCTGCAATAGCGCAAAACCTCGACACGGTGCGGACGAACGCCGAAGCATGCCGCGCCGACCCTGGAAAGAAAGGCGTCCACTTCCTCGCGCAGAGCGGTTACGGTGGCGCCGCCGGAAGACGGAACGTTGAACAAATCGTATTCCCATCCGCTCTCTGTATCGGTGACTTCCACGCGACAGGAATTTTTTTGAATGCGGTAGGCAATGGAAAAGCCGCAGGTTTGGGCTTGCCGCTCCAAAAACCAATCGCCTTCTTTGGGCAAAAATCCAAGCTCACGCAAGGCGTTTTCATCGACCGGGACGTCCGGAAAGCAGGAAGAATACAACATTTTATTCAGCCCCCTTCCCCGTCAAATCCCGAAAGAAGGAAAAGCGCCAGTTGTTGGCATCAATATCGTAAAAGTCCTGCAACAGCGTTGGATTTGCGCTCAAAACCTCCTCGCGGAACTCACCCACATTCACCCTGCCGCTTTGCAGAATGGGAAATACGGTATCGTCTGCAACGATCAGGTGCTCCAACAGCTGAACGCCCATCATGTTGAACATAGAGGCAATTTGCGCGGTGACATCCAGATCGCTTTGCGAGGGGGTTGCAATTCCGTTGGGATGGTTGTGCGCCAGCACGACCACCGAGGCTTTGCGAAGGATCATCTTTTCGGTGATCTTCCGGATTGGCACGATGGAATTGTTGACAGTGCCCTCCGAAATTTTGCAGCAATCAATGAGCGAAAGGCGGTTGTTCAACAGCATCAAATAAACGCACTCGGTGCTTTGACCGATAAATTTGCGGCAAAGATATTCGCTGACGGCGCTCAACGTCCGGTAGGTGGGGGCAACCAAAAGCGTATCCTTGGCATAGCGCCGGAGCGTTTCGCAAGCCAGCTTGAAAAGAAATGCCGAATGCTCGCCGATTCCGTCCTCGGCAATCAATTCTTCGGGCAGGGCTTCCAAAATGTTGCGCACCGAGCCGAACCGCTCCATCAGCCGATGGGCGAGCTCGTTGGTATCGCCGCGCGGAATGCTGAAATAAAGCAGGCATTCCACAATTTCATGGTCGGAAAAACCATCAAATCCGCTTTGCAAATACCGCTCGCGCATCCGTTTTCGATGTTCCTCGTGCATAGTTCTTCTCTTCCCCTTTCCCGAATTGCAAAACAACGGTTTCATTATAATATAAATCGCGCTGGTTGTCAAGCCGTTGCGCCATGCTTTTCCGATTTGTTCAGACATTTTTTGTCTATGATGTTGCAGACGGTTTTTGTCTATGGTAAAATAGAGGCGGAAAGGCGGTGAATGGGTATGACTTTTGGAGAAACCTTGCGGGAACTGCGGCAGGACCGCGGATTGACGCAAAAAGAGCTGGGGGAGGCGCTGAAAACCACACAACGGAAAATTTCCTACCTGGAAACCGACAAAAACGAACCGAGCATTGAGGATTTGAAACGCCTTTGCATCTTCTTTGATGTTTCGGCAGATTCCTTTTTGGGCTTGCCGGCCAGGCGCAAACGGTAAAATTGGCGAATCCGGGCGAAAAGAAAAACAGAAAATCCCCAAAAAAGGGTTGACAAATTGCCAAAAGCATGGTATAATAAGCAACGCGAACCGAAAAAGGAGAGCAAAGTTCCAAGGTGAGAACGCCGGTGTGGCGGAACTGGCAGACGCCCGGGACTTAAAATCCCGTGATACGAAAGTATCGTACCGGTTCGATCCCGGTCACCGGCACCATCGAGGAAAACAACCCCATATCGCGGAGTAGAGCAGTTGGTAGCTCGTCGGGCTCATAACCCGGAGGTCGT
>CAMOLD010000122.1 GCA_946618395.1 uncultured Clostridia bacterium | reverse complement strand
CGCCAGCCGGAACCGGGAATTTGGGCAGATAGGTGGTGGAAAAATCAAACTCCACATTGCAACGCTCGGCAATTTGAACGGTGTTTTCAAACGCCTCGGGGTAGTCCCCCAGCACCGCCGCCATTTCTTCCTCGGTTTTTAGGTAAAATTCATCGGTGGCGAACGCCGCGGGGCGCCCCATATCCACCGTTGTATTGGTTTGGATGCACATTAGGACCGCCTGCGTGTCGGCATCGCGCCGGCGCAAATAGTGGCAATCGTTGGTCGCCACCAGCGGCAGGTTACACTTTTGGGCAAGTTCCACCAGCATGGGGACCATATTTTTTTGTTCGGGCAGACCATGGTTTTGTAATTCAATGTAAAAATGGTCTTTGCCAAACCATTCGGCATAGCGGTTTGCTGTTTTTTCGGCTTCGGCAAAGTCGCCTTTGGCAAGCAATTTCGGAATCCTTCCGCCCAGGCAAGCCGAAAGCGCGATCAATCCTTCGGAATGGGTGCGGAGCAGTTCTTCATCCACGCGGGGCTTGTTGTAAAATCCCTCGGTGAACGAGAGCGACACCATTTCGCAAAGGTTGCGGTAACCGGTCTCGTTTTCGCAGAGCAGGACCAGGTGGTCGGCATACCCTTCGCCGCTGTTGGTCTTGGAAAAACGCGACCCGGTGGCAACATAGACCTCGCACCCGATAATGGGTTTGACCCCCTCGGCACGGCACGCCTGCCAAAAAGCAACCGCACCATACATAACCCCGTGGTCGGTGATGGCAACGGCGTTCTGCCCCGCCTCCTTGACGCGCTTCGGGATCTCCGAAATGCGGCAGGCACCGTCCAAAAGGCTGTATTCGCTATGCAAATGAAGATGCACAAATCCGCTCATGGCTCGCGCTCCTTTCGTTTTTTTCTTTTCATTCCGCCGCGTCCAAAAGCCGGCGCAGGCGGTGGTTCAGCCCCGATTTGGTGATGGGGGGATTATGTAACAAGGCAAGCTCGTCCAAAGAGGAATCGGGATTTTCCAGCCGCAGGCGCGCCGTTTCGCGCAGTTCCTCGGAAAAATTGCCCAATTTGCCCGTTTCTTTCAAATGTAAAATGGCCTCCACCTGCCGCGCGGAGGCAGACACCGTGCGTTCCAGGTTCCGTGTTTCGCAGTTGGTCACCCGGTTTTCATAGCTGCGGATGTCGTGCATGATGCGCGCGTTCATCATTTCAAAGGTTTTGCGCTGGGCGCCCATCAAGGTCAACAGGTCTTCTACCGATCCGGCTTTTTTGAAATAGAAGCCGATTTTGTTCCCCCGCACAACGCATCCGGCAGGGTATCCGATCTCCTCAAAAAACGCCGAAACAACCGCTTTACAGGCACCTGGGACGAGAAATTCCATGTGGATCGCCTTTTGCAGATCGTTGATGGTGCCGGAGGAAAGAAACAAACCGCGCAAAAACGCGCCGTTGCATTCCTCGCACCGACTGCCAAAAATTCCGGAAAGGTCGTCCACAACCGGAGCCTGCAAATGTTCCAAAAGGCGGCGGAAAGAGGGAGAGGAAAACAAAACTTCCTCGTAATATTTTCCGCAAAAGCCAACGCGGCGACGGGAGGGTTCCTTGGAGAATTGAACGCGCAACTCCCGGGCGGCAAGATCGGCGGTTTCGGCATCGCGGAAGCGCGCGATTGCCCCGCTTTGGCCGTTCGGATCGGGGAACGCGGCAAGAAAAAGCCCGCAAATCAGGCACCGCCGGCAACAGTTCTTTTTGACCGGCACCGCAAGCAAATCTTTCCGGACGGTATCCGCAAACGACATGGCTTTCCCCTCCTTTTCCCCTATTTTTGATTGAAAAATGCTGATTTTTGCATATACGCCCTTCAAATTTTGCCAAAAACGCGAATTTCGGGTTCCAGCAAAATCCCGGTTTGGGCAAGCACAGCTTCCCGGATGGTTTCCATCAGGTCAAGGACATCCTTTGCCGTTGCGTGTTGGCGGTTGACGATGAACCCGGCGTGTTTTTCGGAAACCGCCGCGCCGCCCACCGAAAGTCCTTTCAGTCCGCAACGGTCGATCAGCTCGGCGGCGGAACCGGCTTGGGGGCGTTTGAAGGCACTTCCCGCGCTCGGCTCGGCAAGCGGTTGCGTTTTTTGGCGCAGGGCGAGATTTTCCGCCATGGTTTGCCGAATGGCATTGGGATCACCCGGACGCAGGCAAAATTGTGTGCGCAAAACGATTTTTTGCGGCTGACGCTCAAAAACGCTCGTGCGGTAGCCAAATGCGTGTTCACTACCCGAAAGCTGCCCGCAGGTATCGTTTTCAGCATCATAAAAATCGGTTTTGACAACGACCTGTGCCATTTCTTTTCCGTGTGCGCCGGCATTCATGCAAATCGCGCCGCCCACCGTTCCCGGGATTCCGGCGGCAAATTCCAGCCCCGAAAGCCCCCGTTCTGCGGCTCTGCGGGCAATCGCCGGGAGCATGGCTCCGCATTCGGCAATCATGCCTTCCAACGTGTCCTTTACGCGCCTGACCGCTCTGGTGAACAGCACCGCGCCGCGTAAACCCTCGTCGGGAAACAAGAGATTGCTCCCGTTGCCCACAAGGTGATATGAAACGTTGCACTTGCGAAACAGGCGGAGAGCAACCAACAGTTGCTCCATGGTTTCCGGAAAAACCGCAAAATCGGCATTGCCGCCGATGCGAAAGGTGGAAAACGGAGCAAGCGGGCAATTTTTTTGGAACGGGATTTTGTCAACGTCCAACAGCATTTCCAGCAAAGTCACCGGCGCCACCCCCGTTTTTTCGGTATGGTTACTATCATTATACTCTCAATCTGCCGGAATTGCAATAGCATTTTTTCGGAACTCTTTTTTGGTTTTTTCCCGAAATTTCCTTTTTTGCCCTTGAAAACGGTTAAAAATAGTGTATAATATAAATTAGATTCTTATCGGCAGAATCGGTTGACCTTGCCGAAATTCTTGCTTGGGAGGTGCGTTTTTTGATGGTCGTTATCGGTTTGACCGGGCCTACCGGTGCCGGAAAAAGCACCGTTCGGAAATTGCTTGAAAGCTATGGCGTTCCCGGAATTGACGCCGACGCGGTCTATCACGATTTGATTGCGCCCCCCTCCGCCTGCCTTTCGGAGCTGACGCGCATTTTTGGCGATTCGATCCTTGCCCCGGACGGCACGCTGGACCGCAAGGCGCTTGGAAAAAAGGTGTTTTCCAACGCGCAGGCGCGCGCCATGCTCAATGCGGTGACCCACCGGCACGTGATGAAAGAGAT
>CAMOLD010000121.1 GCA_946618395.1 uncultured Clostridia bacterium | reverse complement strand
TTATTCTTCCGCCTCGATCCGCAAAACAATGGCGGAGCAATCGTCGCGCCGCTCGGCTTTTGCGGCGCGGGCGCAGATTTGAGAAACGATTTTTTCGGGGTTGATCTCGTCCAGGTTGCAAAGAAAGTCGGTCAGCCATATAGCGTCGGCGTCCTCCTGCAAAACCCCGTCGCTCACCATAACCACCGTGTCGCCTGCCCGAAAAGGGAACTCGCAACATTGCACGCCCGATTCGCGCAAAATTCCAATGGGTGCCGAGCCGGTCTGAATCCGGTGCACCGCCGAGCCGCGCACCACAAAGCTGGGCGCCGCACCGCTTTTGAGGAACACGCCGTTTCCGGATACAAGGTCGAATTCCAGCAAATCCACCGTGGAGGAACATTCCGCCGCGCTGTTGTCATGCGTGCGGGAAAGGAGCAGGTTGTTCAGCATTCGCAAAGAGGTGTTCGTCCGGTTTCCGGCGCGGAGCATTTTTTCCAGGAATACCGAGCAAAGATTGGCGGTCAGGGCGGCGTCGTGCCCGGAGCCCATCCCGTCGTTGATGAGCGCGTAAAAATAATCCTTGCGGTTGGAAAACAGCGCCACTGCGTCGCCGCAAACGCCGCCGTTTGCCGAAACGCATTTTTGCGCTCCAACCACAAAAAAGCGTCTGCGCGCCTGCAAAACCATGGTGCAAACCGAGCCTTCCACCTCAAATGACGGTGTGGCGAGTTCGGCTTTGCAGAGCTCGCCAATGTCGCGCCGCAAGGTTTCCGCCGATACCGAGGCACGGTCAATGTCAACGTCCCGGATGGCAACCTGCCGCAGTCTGCCGCCCCAAACCATCACTGCCTGCGCCGAAAGCCCGGCGCTGGGCAGGTATTCGGCAATCTTTGCGGCAAGCTCGGTGTCGGCGCAGTAGTCGCGCCCGTCTTCTTCCAGCGCGTCGTTGATGATGTTTGCCGCCGCCTCATAGTCCATGGCAAAAATCTCGGTTCGATTGTCGCGGAGCAACTCGCCGGTCAGCTTTGCGCAATCGTGGTTGATCTGCGCAAGAATTTGATCCATGTTTCCGCATCGGCGCGCCAGCACCGGCGAGATCTGCTTTTTCGTTACCGTGCCGTGCGTATGCAGCGATTTTGCCAAAGCGCCAAGCACTTCCAGCGAATCGGCATATTCCAGCCCCCAGCAAACCGTTCGGTGGGGGCAGTCGGTGCAAAAATTGTCAAAGGAATTGTCGCAAAGGCGGCGCAGGTCAATGGTTGTCGGCCGGTGCAATCGGTCGCTTAAATGATAGAACATTTCGGAAAGCGAGGAGAATGCTTCCGAAATTCCGCGCAGGCGGTCGGTGGTTTCGGCTTGCCGGGAGGAGAGCCGCCGCAAATCGGCGGCGGCTGTGTGGGCAAGCGCGGGATCGTCGGCTTTTTCCGCGGCTTTTTCACCTCCCGAAAAGCGGACAGCCAGCGTTGCCGCCGCGCCCGCGGCAAGATCTGCGAACAATACCGGTAGCAGATAGCCAAAGCCGTGGGCATAAACCGCCCATCCAACCGCGGCAAACACCGCAACCGGGATTCCGATGGTTTCCCGCCCGCGCGAGCGGAACAGGGCATCCAGCAAAACGGCAAGCAGGTATGCCGGAATCATCATGGGGTCGTGCGCCAGTCCGCAAAGCACCGCCGCGGCAATTCCCATGGGGAGTCCCGTACGGTGCGCAATCAGGATGGAAAAGAAGAAGGCAAAAAAGAAGGAGAGCGGCGCCGAGCCAACAATCAGCGCGTCGCTTGCCCAAACGAGCGAGAACAGCAGGGCGCCGGCAGAAACGGGATAAAGAATTTTCAGTTGCGTCCGCTTTTCCAAAAACACCGAATAGACCATGACCGCCGCGGCAGATGTAAAAACAGAAAACAGCGCGGCAAAAAGGTCGTAATAAACAAATCCGTTGCCAATCACGCGGAAAAGCGAAACAATGAGCATACAAACCGCCGCCGAAGCCATGCGCAACGGCACCCATTCATGGAAAAGCCCTTTGAGCTCTCCTCCCAAATTGCGGAAAAAGGGAAGGACCGAAAGCTCTTCCATCCGCGTATAAATGCGCGAAGGCTTTTTGGCGGGCTTGTCCAAAGAAGATTGGCGCGTTTCTTTTTCGGGGTAGAGCTTGGCGCGGATTCCGTCCGGCAGGGGCGTTCGCAAAGGTTCGCGGGGAACGGCAAGACGGGAAGAAATGACCCGAATCAGTGCGGCGGCAAGATAGGCGACCGTGAAAAGCCAGGGCTGTCCGCCCGTGAACCAGGAAGAAAGAATCAGCCCGGCGGAAACGGGTAGGACGTGCCCGTTCACGGCGCAAAGAAGGGCAACGCCCAAAGGGTTGGTTTCAAACAGGAGCGAAGCCTGTCCAAACAGAAAGCCTGCGCCAAGCCAGAGCGTCTCCCGCAAAACGCTTGCAACCGTCCGCCAACGGGCGGCGGCGTTCTTTTTCTTCAATCGTTCGGTCAAACTTTCGGTTGCGGTTTTTTCCTGCATAGCAAAATCCTCCGTTTCGCTTCGTATTTCTACCTTATTTTACAACTCTTTTTTTATCCTTTCGGTCGAAACGCGTCAACCCGAAAAAGCCGAAAAGCCGTCGGGAAAGCGCTCTTTTTTTGCTATTTTGCAAAGGGAAGGCGATTTTTCGGCGGAGAAGCGCCGCCGGACTGCGAGAAAGCGCGCAGGACGTCAAATTTTGCCATACGATTTTTTGCTGAAACCCTCATTTTTCTCCCAAAAAACGGAAAAAACACAAGTGTCGCTTTTTTAGCACTCCACCCCCGATATTTACATTTCGTTCACAATTAAATTTGGCAAAAGCATTGACAAAACCATAGAAAAGTGGTAAATTTATATCTGAAAGTTAGCACTCAAACAAACAGAGTGCTAAAACGGACGAAAAATAGAAAAAGGAGGTTCAAAATCATGGCGAAAAAGTCGGGCGAATTGAGCGAGCGGAAAAAGCAGATCCTCAAAGCCATTGTCAACGCGCACATTGAGGGCGGAGAGCCGGTTGGCTCCAAGTCCATTTTGCAGGCGGCAGGCATGAATTGTTCCTCCGCAACCATCCGCAACGAGATGGCAGAATTGGAGGAAATGGGGTATTTGGAACAGCCCCATGCCTCCGCCGGCAGAATCCCGAGCGAGCTTGGTTACCGCTTTTACGTGGACTCCCTGATTGAGCATTACGCCATGACCACGCAGGAGATCGCCCAAATCAACAATCTTTTGCGCGTCAAAATGGGGGAGCTGGATCAAAT
>CAMOLD010000120.1 GCA_946618395.1 uncultured Clostridia bacterium | reverse complement strand
TATGATTCCATCGCCGTTTACCAACACAATGCGCAAGCGCGGCTGCGCGCCATCGAAACCGGGAAATGGGTGCTTCGCTCGGCGAACACCGGCATTTCCTCGGTCATCACCTCCAAAGGGAAGGTCGTGCAAAGTCTGCCGCCGCTGACGAGCGGATATCTGGTGCAGCCGGTGGAAACCACCGCGTCAAAAACGCTTTACAGCTATATTGGAAACCTGTTTGTGTATTTGTGCCTTGCTTTCTCGGCAGGTGTTCTTACCGCCGGATGGATTGGGCATTACCGAAAAAAGAAACGAACAGAATGATAAAAAACGGTTGACGAAAATCGTCAACCGTTTTTTTATGATCGTTAAATATCCAGCGCCGCAAGGTCCTCAACCGTTTCGCGCCGGACGGCAAGTTCGGCTTTTCCCGCCCGGATCATGACCACCGGGGGGCGCGGAATGCGGTTGTAGTTGGAAGCCATCGAGTAATGGTAGGCGCCTGTGGTCAGGCAGGCGAGCAGATCGCCGCGCGCAATCGAGCGGGGGAGCGGCACTTTGCGTTGCAGCATATCTCCGCTTTCACAGCACCGTCCGGCAATATCGACGGTCAGGCCGCGTTCCTCTCCCATTTTCAGGGCGGGGAGAATGGTGTAGGAAGAGCCGTAGAGCGCATAGCGAATGTTATCGGTCATTCCGCCGTCCACCGAAACATAGGTGCGGTAACCGGGAATGGTTTTTACCGAGCCGACGGTGTAAAGCGTCAAACCCGCGTCGGCAACGATGGAGCGCCCCGGTTCAAAACAAATTTCGGGTTTTGCAATGGCAAGCTCTTTGCAACGGCTGTCAATCCGGGCGCCAATTTCGGAAATGATTTTGGCAAGGTCCGGCTTCGGGTTTTGCGCAACATAGGGAACGCCAATGCCGCCGCCAAGATTGAGGATGGAGGCAACAAAGCCGTATTTTTGCTTTGCATGGGCAATGAACGCGAGCATCACGTCTGCGGCTCGCAGGAACACATCCGAGTCGAATACCTGCGAACCAACATGGGAATGGAAGCCGCAAAGTTTGATGTGTGGCAGTTGCAAAGCAAACGCAACGGCGTCGTCGGCAAGACCGGTTTCAATGGCAAAGCCGAATTTGGAGTCCACCTTTCCGGTGGCAACCGCCTCGTAGGTGTGGGGATCGATCCCCGGCGTCAGGCGGAGGATCACGTTTTGGCAAACGCCCCGCTTTTGCGCCTCTTTTTCCAGGGCGGCAAGCTCTTCCAGGTTGTCCGAAACAAAGTATCCAACGCCGGCGTCCATTGCTGCGGCAATGTCGGCGTCGGTTTTGTTGTTGGAATGGAAAAAGGCTTTTTCCATCGGGAATCCGGCAGCTTTCGCCGTAAAGATTTCGCCCTGCGAAACTACGTCAATGCCCATCCCTTCCTCACGCATGATGCGGTAAAGCGCTTTGAAGGAAGCCGCTTTGGAGGCATACAGGATTCGGTAATTCTTGCCGAAAGCCGCTTTTGCGGCGGTTTGGTAGGCGCGGCAGTTGGCGCGAACGCGGTCTTCGTCCATCAGGTAGAGCGGCGTGCCGAACTTTGCGGCAAGCGCGCCGGTATCCAGACCGGCAAAGCAGAGATGTCCCTCGGAATTGACCGAAAGGTTTTCACAAATCAAATCGTTTTCAAATTCTTTCATAAATCGTTTTTTCAAATTCTCAAAGCATTTTTTTGCGCAGTTCCGCAGGCGAAAGGGGAGAAAGATCGGCTGGGGCAATGTCAAAAATCGTCAGGCAACCGGTTCTGCCGCGTTTGTTCATGCGGTCAACGGCGCGCGCAAGAGCAACCAGAATGCCGGCGGTAAACTCGGGGTTGGAATCCAGCTTCAAACTATATTCAATGACATGACGATTGCCGTTTCCGGTTTTTCCGGTGCGGATCACCGAGCCGCCGTGGGGGAGCCCCATGTGGTTTTGTTTCATCTCTTCGGCGGAAATAAAGGTCACGGTGGTGTCGTAATCGGCAAAGTAGTTGGGCATTTCCTTAATCTCGCGCTCGATCCGCGCCTTGTCGGCGCCCGGAGCGGCGACCACATAGCATTCGCGGGTGTGCTTTTCCCGGGTGGAAAGGGTCGGATTTTTGCCTGCGCGGACGGCTTCCACCGCGGCAGGAACCGGAACGGTGTATTGGCGCGCGTCCAAAACGCCGTCAATGCGGCGAATGGCGTCCGAATGCCCCTGGCTGACGCCGCGGCCCCAGAAGGTATAATCCTGCCCCTCGGGAAGAATGGCAGAGGCGTAAAGACGCGCCAGCGAGAACATGCCAGGGTCCCAGCCGCCCGAAATCAGTGCGGTGTGTCCGCCCCCCGTTGCGGCAAGATTGACGCGGTCAAAATGCAGCGGGATGTTTGCATGAGTATCAAAACTGTCCACCACATTGAAGGATTGGGCAAGCAGAGGGGTCATTTCCGGCAGGTCGGTTGCACTGCCGCCGCAGATGATAAGGACGTCAAACTCCCCCGCGTGCTTCAAAATTTCCTTTGCGGGATACACGGGAATATTGCCAGCCGGATGCACCGTCGCCGGATCGCGGCGGGTAAAAATGCCGGTCAAGGTTGCGTCCGGATTTTGCAAAACGGCGTATTCCACCCCTTTTCCAAGATTTCCGTAGCCGTAAATTGCAAGTTTCATATTGCCGGTATCTCCTTTTCGGCTTTTGCGTTCAGCATACTGTTCATGTCATATAGCCCTGCCGGCTTTCCGAAAAGGAATGCGGCGGCGGCAAGCGCGCCCTCGGCAAACAGCGCGCGGGTGTGCGCCTCATGGCGCAACGTCAGCGTTTGCGTTGGGGTGCCGATGAGCACTTCGTGCTCGCCAACAATATTGCCAAGACGAATGGAATGAATGCCGATTTCTTCCGGCGTGCGTTTTTCGTTTCCGCTTCTGCCGAGGTTCAGAGTCGCGCGGGGGCGCACTTCGCGAATGGCGTCGGCAAGTGCCAGTGCGGTCCCGCTGGGAGAATCCACCTTGCGGTCATGGTGCTTTTCCACAATTTCGATTTCCGCGTTGGGAAAAGCGGCAACTGCGCGTTTGGCAAGGTCAATCAGAACGGCAATGCCGACCGAATAGTTCGCCGCATAGAAAACCGGAATTTTTTTTGCGGCATTGGCAATGTCGCTTTTTTGCGCCGGGGTAAATCCGGTTGTGGCAATGACCGCCGGAATGCGGTTGGCAACGGCAAATTGCAACAGGTCGGCAAGCACCGAGGGGTGCGAAAAATCAACAATCATATCCACGTCGGCGGGCGCTTCGGCAAAGGAAGGGTAGCAGGGAA
>CAMOLD010000119.1 GCA_946618395.1 uncultured Clostridia bacterium | reverse complement strand
TATGGTTTGTTGCCAACTCTGGTCAATTCCATCGCATTGCCGTTGATCCCGCTCTTATCCGCCGCCATTGCTTCGGGCAACCGCGCGCGGCAGCTTGCCTTGGTGCAGGCGTCCTACCGCATTACGGCGCTGTTTGCCGTTCCTGCGGCGGTCGGAATTTCCATTTTTGCAAAACCGATTCTTTCTTTGCTGTTCGGCGGGGAAGAAGCCGCCGTTCTTTCCACCGCTCCGCTGCTTTCAGTGTTGGGTGTTTCGGTCTTCCTTTCCTGCATGATTACAGCAACGAATTCGGTTTTGCATGCCTATCGTTCGGTCAACCGTCCCATTCTTTCTTTGCTTGCCGGATCGGTTGTCAAAATCATTGTTGCATATTTCTTAATCGGAAACCCGCGCATTGGAATTTTGGGCGCGCCGATCAGTAGCTTTTTTTGCAATTTGATTGTGGTTTTATGCAATCTCATCTTTGCGGATCGGCTTTGCCGCGTTCCGTCGCTTTGGAAGATCTTTTTCAAGCCCTTTGCCTTTTCCGTTGTTTCGGCGTTCTTTGCATGGAGCTTTTCTTTGTGGCTGACGCAACGGGCGGGAGAGGGACGATTGACGACCTTGGCGGCATTGGGAAGCATGGTGGTGTTGTATTTCTTGCTTGCTGTTTTGGGCGGCGGAGTTGCCGATTCCGACCTTGCCGTTTTGCCGATGGGCAAAAAAATGCTCCCGGTTTTGAAGAAAATCCGGCGCCGGCAAGGCAAACAGGAAGGCGGTATGACATAATTTTTCAGCCTGCTCAAACCTTCATTTTATAAAAAAATCACATTTTTGAATAAAATTTTTCTTAAAATTGCAAAAAAAATGAAAAAACCGGGCAAAAATACAAAAAAGAAGCGCACAAACACTTGATTTTTTGGCAATAATATGGTAAACTGATAATGCAGAAAGAAATTTCTGACATAAGAAATTTGAAAGGATGTTTTACCATGACCAAAACACAGTTGATCGAGAAAGCAGCCGCAAAAGCCGAAGTTTCCAAAAAAGAGGCAACCAAAGTTTATGACGCTCTGTATGCAGCATTCGTTGAAGGCTTGGCAGAGGGTGGCGTTCAGCTCGCCGGCGTTGGCACGTTTGCCGTAAAGACCAGAGCCGCTCGCACCGGTATCAACCCCCGCACCAAACAGGCAATCAAAATTCCCGCTTCCAAATACGTTTCCTTCTCCGCTGCAAAAGCAATTAAGGATAAGGTGAATTGAGGCTCGATAAATACCTCAAAATTTCCCGTATCATCAAACGCAGAACGGTTGCCAACGATGCATGCGACAACGCGCGCGTAACGGCAAACGGCCGTCCTGCAAAAGCGTCTTATGACGTAAAAGTTGGTGATGTATTGGAAATCACGTTCGGAGAGCGAACACTCAAAATTCGTGTTCTGGACGTTCCGGAATATACGAAGAAGGCTGATGCCGTAAACGCATATGAAGTGATAACCTGATAGCCGTGCGCCCCGCATATTTTCCCCATTTTCCGAATAGGATATAGCAAATCTCCCAGGAGGTGTTGCTATGAATGCGGAAAACAAGGAAAATGCCAAACAGCCCCATACGCTTTCTTTGCGTGACCGGGGCTCTTTGGAGATGCGGGGCGTTACGGATGTTATCAGCTTTGATGAGGAAACCATCGAACTTTCCACCGTTTGCGGAGACTTGACGGTGGATGGACGCGAGTTGCACATCAAAGTTCTAAACCTTGCCCAGGGAATCGTTTCGGTTGACGGAACCGTTACGGCTTTGACCTATGCGGAAGACCGAAAATCGGATTCCAAAGGCGGCAAGGGCTTTTTTGGCAGACGGGGGCGTTGATCTTTCATGCGTTTTGATCAATCCGGAATTGCATGGCTGTATTTGTATGCGCTCGCTTTGGGAGCCTTTCTCGGGCTTTTCTTTGATTTGATCCGCTTGCCAAGAATGTTATTGACCCCAAAAGCAAACCCGAAAAAAGAAAGCGCAAAGCAGAGCCTCCGCAAAAGACGAGTCGCAGGCGTTTTCGTCTTTTTGGAGGATTTTCTTTTTTGCATTGCGGGAAGCGTTTGCGTGATTCTGCTTTTTTATGAGAAGAATCACGGAAAAATACGCCCTGCCGCGTTTTTTCTTTTGCTGGGCGGATTTGCACTGTATTGGGCGACCGCCGGAAGATGGGTGCGCGCGTTTTTGGCGCACTTTGTCGGCTGGATTCAAAAAGCGGTTCGCCTCGTCTGCCGCATTGCATGGAAACCCGCAAGGCAAATGTTGCTGTTTGCCAAAAAGCTTTGCAAACGGCTTTGCGAGGCGCTTTCAAAGCACTTTGAAAAACAGGCAAGAAAGAAAAACACAAACCGACTGTTCGGCATTGTGGAGCAAACTGCCGCAGGGCTTTTGCCGGGCGGCGTTGTATTGAAAAAGAAAAAGGAAGTAAAAAGCAAAGGAGGAAAAACGCGTGGCGGCGGAAAAAGGAAAAAAGATCATTGCCCAAAACAAAAAAGCGTGGCATGATTATTTTGTTGACGAAACATACGAAGCCGGCGTTGCGCTGACCGGCACCGAGATCAAAAGCGTGCGGGCGGGGAAGGTCAACCTCAAAGACTCCTATTGCTCCTTTGAAAAAGGCGAAATTTTTGCCGTTGGCGTGCATATCAGCCCCTACGAGCAGGGCAACCGCTTTAACCACATGCCCCTGCGCGATAAAAAGCTGCTTTTGCACCGCCGCGAGATCCTCAAATTGCAGGGCAAAGTCCAGCAAAAAGGCTTTTCGGTGGTTCCGCTCTCGCTCTATTTTTCGGGAAGTTACGTCAAAATGGAAATCGGGCTTTGCCGAGGCAAAAAGCTCTACGATAAACGGGAGAGCGACGCCAAACGCGAGGCAGACCGCATGATGGAGCGCCGGATGAAAGGGGATAACGGCGATAATTAACAATGAAAAACACTTGACAAACCAACCAAAACCCGTTATAATAGGGGTTACCCCAAACCAATGGGGGTGCAATGGTTTCGACGGGGATTCTGACACATGATAAGCGTGGCGAGCCGGGTAAACTCGATAACTGCCCAACCTTAAAAATAAACGACAACAAAACTGTTGCTCTGGCTGCCTAAGGGCAGTGCCGTGACCTGAGGGTCACCCGTTCCGCCAAAGAGGACCACGGCTTTGGTGCGAGCGTCAAATGAGTGGTAAACCTGCATCGGTGTTTCGCCCTTGAACCGGTCAGGCAAAAAAGGGCTACCCAAAGGAGGAGCGTGTCTGTTCGCGCCACCCAAGGGGAAACTGAAATAACAGACTGCCCACGAAGAAAGTCATGCCGAGGGGTTTTCGGACATGGGTTCGACTCCCATCATCTCCACCA
>CAMOLD010000118.1 GCA_946618395.1 uncultured Clostridia bacterium | reverse complement strand
CAAAAACTTTTACGCGGTCAATCCCGCCTTCGACAGCCGGAGAATGCCGAGGTGAGCACAACAAAAAAGGGACGGAAACTTCCGTCCCTTTTTTTGTTTTTTTATTTTGAAAGCAAGAATTATTTTGCTTTGCTCACGGTCTCATAAGGCGTAAACGAGCTACCGCTTGCATTGACCGTTAAGGTATAGGTAAAGTTATATTCCGCGGTTTGGACTGCGGTAAAATCGCGGGACTCGGCAAACGAGGTGCTGAACTCTCCGTCGCTCTTCAAAGTAATCGAGGAAAGCGCGCCGGATTTGACAACAACAGTGATGCTGATTTCATCCGGCACGACCGAAGCGGCGGCAAAATCACCGAACACAAGCGGATTTATTTCTGTTTTTCCGAGCGGATCCAGATTGAGCTGTGTGTTCAGATAGGCGAGCAGTTTTGCAACGTCCGCCTTTGCAATGCCAATGGAATAGGTAACGGTATCGTCCTTGACAACCTTTTGGGCAAAGGTGTAATTCTCGATTTGCCCAAGCAGATCAAACAGGTAGTAAAAATCGGTGCGGGGTTCGGCGCAAAGCTCGTCTTTATCGGTGCTATCAAACATCGATAAAAGCTTCTTTTCAATGTTATAAACGTCGCCGTTGGTCAGTCGGGTGCGCTTGATGTGAACGTCGGCAATGCCAGCGGTTTTGTAAAGGTCTTCGTTTTTATAATCGCTGTCAATTTCAATATCGTTGTGGAAATAGATAACCCCGTCAATCGTTTTGCGTTGCGCGGACCCCTTGAATGTGGAGTTGATCTCGCTCGTGGAGGGGAAATCTACACCTGTTTTGACTGTGAAATCATATCCGGAAGCCGTTTGCGCCTCAAAAGCGGAAAGATAGCCGTCAACTTCGGATTTGGTTTGCGAAATCTGCTCCGGGGAGAGTGCCAGATTTGCAAATGTGCGCGGCGAAATGGTTTTTGCTGTGCCAACGTTTTTGAATGTGAGTGAATAGACCAGCGTAAATTCAACCGAAGCCGCCGAAATTTGCATTTCATACCGGTAGGAAGACACTGCGCCGTTGGCAAAGGTGACATACATTCCGGTTGTGACCTGATTTTCCGGAATTGCCTCCACCGCCTTTTTGACCACCGCACTGTTCAGCAGTTTGCTTGCCATGGCAACTCCTGCCGAAGCGTTGAAGGAGGTTTTTAATTTGTATTCGTTTGCTTTGCTTGTTTTTTCAATGGATTTGAGTTGCGATGCGTCGTAGTCAAACAACGCTTTGGCGAAAGAAGAAGAATCAAAGCGGTATTCGCTGCCCACTTCCTCAACCTCGTAACCGATCAAGCGATCGTTTTCGTCCAAAGAGATTTTTTGCAGCTGATTGCCGCGGCGGATTTGATATTTTGAGCCATCATAGAACAGAACCCCGGAATTGGTATGCGCGTCATAGAACGATACATTCCCAGTGCTGCTGTATTTGGCATTCCCCGCAGTGTTCCCGGAAAGGGGGAGCGCGGAGAGGGCGGAATATGTTGCCGTTACGGTGGTGGTATAATCGTATTCATATCCGGGAACTGCCGCGCCGATGGTCTTTTCGCGCGCGTTTTGGAAAGCAGTCTGATAATCATAAAACCGCGCATAAAGCGATGTATTGCCGTTGACGGTGATGGGGAATGTTGCCGGCGTTGTAAACGCCTCGTCAACATACCAGCCGCCGAAAATGTGGTTTGCTTTTGTAGGATCGGTCGGTTGTTGCAAAACGGTGCCTTCTTCCACCGTTTGATTGCTCATTCCGGCATTGTAATAAGAAACGGTATAAGTTTCTACGGTATTCCCTGCCGGTTCATCGGATTGACCTTCGGATGTGCCGGACTGACCTTTGTCGGCTTCACCGGATGCGCCGGACGGGATTCCTGCCGGTTCTGTTTTCGCCCCGCAGGCGGCAAGGGGAAGCACCATCAAAAGGGCGAGCAAAAGGGCAAATACTTTTTTCATAGAAATTCTCCTTTTTAGTTTTTATATATTTTCAAGAAATTGAAAATCATCAGTTGTCGTCTTCGGGGTGTTTGATGCTCTTGACAAGCGCAAACGGATAAACGAAGATAGAAAGCACAAGCCCCAGCGCAATGGCAAGCAGGAACAGCGCAATCGAAATGACGGCGCTCAACAAAAACAAGCCCAATTTGACGGTGATCAGCCAAATAATTCCGTCCAGGTCCAGCGAGAAAATCACGCCCGGCATTGAAATACTGCGGGTGGAAATCCAGGAAATGACATCCCAAATGAAGTTGTTATCCAAAAACAGGCAGGAGATCAAGGTGAAAGCCGCGATGGGCGTTATAATACCGATCGGAATATACGCCGGCGTTTTGAAAAGCCCGCCGATGATGAAGAAAAACAGCAATAACGCCGCGCCGAGTCCGCCCCAAATGTAGGAGCGCAGTCTCCGCTTTGCCGCCGTTTCTTTTGCGGCTGCCGCTTCTTGGGCGCGGCGTTTCTCCTCGCATTGAATGCAGCTGATGTGCGTGACAGACGCGCGACCGGTGCGGTAGGTGTAAATTTCATTCTGTTTATAAATGGGGCGGTGGCAACGCTCGCAAAGCCCCAGCATGGGCGAAGGTTGCTCCGCGGTTTCCTCTCGCGTTTCTTTTTTGGTGTTCTCTTTTTCCTTTGTTTTTTCGGTTGCCGGATCAAGCCCCAGCATTTCATCGCTGGAAACGCCGAAGATTTTTGCCATTTGGGCAATGGTGTTCAGCGACGGCTCCACCTCTCCGTTCTCCCAGCGGGATACCGCCTGCGCGGTTACAAACAGTTTATCCGCTAAATTCTGCTGGGTCATTCCTTCTTTTGCTCTTAATTTTTTGATTTGTTCTCCAATCATAATGCAGTGCTCCTTTATGCAAAAATTTGGCAATTTCTACCATATTTCAGTATAAACAATTTGTGGAAAAAGTAAAGCAACAAGCTGTTGAATTGACTCAACAAAATGTGGAATTGCCGAAAAACCCATCCCGTGGCGCGCTTTACGGGCAAGGCGGGAATCCCTTTGTTTTTACTCTTTGGAAAAAACAAAAAAGTGCGCAACCGGAGCTGCGCACCGAAAAATGCACGTCTCCGATTGCTGCGACACAATTGAATTCACATATCCAAGATCTTTCGATACAGGCATACGGAAAGGGGAGCGCACATTTTTGCCATAACAAAAATACCCGCACCGAGATCTTGATATTCAATTGTGTCGCAGTTTTATTTTACCATACAAAAAATCTCTTGTCAACCGTTTTGAAAAAGAAAAGGACCTGCCGCAACGATCAGCAGATCCTTTTTTCATTGATAATGTTTTATTTCTCCCAAGTGCTCATGGGTGCGGGGATGTAGAAATTTTCGTTTGGATCCTCGCCTTGGGAAATTGCCCGGCAGGCAACCGAAAGGTGCAATTTTGCCTGCACCCGCA
>CAMOLD010000117.1 GCA_946618395.1 uncultured Clostridia bacterium | reverse complement strand
CCGTGGGTGTAGCCCGAAATATCGGTAATCTGCTTTGCTTGAATCCATTTGCCTTCTTCGGGCAGCGGAGCCGGACCGTGGTCGCAACCTTTGGTAACGGCAAGCTGACCTTGCACTTCCGCACTCATGGCGTAAGGGCATTCGCTAACTTTGCTCATGTTTTTATCTCCTTAAAAAATTTATTTTCTTGCAAGATTATTTAATGACTTCGCCGTAAACGGTGCCAAATGCGCCGGCGGCGTTGCATTCATCGGTGTCAATGTGCATCGCAAGCGCAAAATTGTCGCTCACGCGGCAAACCACGTCCTCAAAAATGACCGGGCGGTCGGTGCCAACCTTCACGCTGACGATCTGCTTGTCCTTCACGCCGAATGCTTCGGCATCCTTGGTGTGAAAGTGGATGTGCCGTTTTGCAATCATCACACCTTCGGAAATTTCCAATTCGCCGGCGGGGCCAACCATTTTAATGCCGGGGGTGCCGGCAACGTCGCCGCTTTCGCGCACAGGAACACCCGAAAGGCCGAGCGTGCGCGCGTCGGTATAGGAGAGCTCCACCTGGTTGGCTTTGCGCTCCGGGCCAAGAACGCTGACAGAGAGCGTGCCCTTGGGACCGACCAGCGTAATTTTTTCATTGCCGCAGGCAAATTGACCGGGCTGGCTCAGCATCTTTTTCACAATCAGTTCCGCGCCCTTGCCGTAAAGGGTTTCAACGGCTTCTTTGGTCAGGTGAATGTGTCTTGCAGAGGTTTCCACCAAAACTTTGTTTTCCATGTTTGCAATCAAACCTTTCTTCCAAAAAATTTGCTCGGGGCAAAATTGCCCATACAAACTTATTATATCATTCTTTTATTTATTTGTAAAGATATTTTTTTCACAAATTCGCCACATAAAAGAAAAATTTTTTGTCCATACTATCAATAGGATTTTTTTGCCGAGAAAGGAGATTTTATCTTGCAAACCGATATTTCCAATTCCCCGCTTTCCGCCCCGCGCCGCCGCGGCAGACCGCGAAAAAAAGAGCCGGTCGCACCGCGCGCAAAAGTCGGCTATGATCCCAACCCGACTATCATCGACGATCCCCCCGAATGCGATGAAAGCACCACCCAAAGCCCTCGCCGTCAAAAGCGTCTGCCAAGGCGCGCCGCATTCGGTGTTGGGGAGATTCCCGAGGGCGATGTCACGCCCAGCCGGGTGCCGGAAATTGCAACGCCGTTGCCCGATTTTTCTACCCCGTCCCATTCGGAAAACCCAAAATTGGAGCCGCATTTTCCCAAAGATCTGGACGGCGAGGATTTTGACGCACAACCTGCTGCGCTCCAAGCGCGCATGAACCGGCAAACAAAATTTAACCCGTTTGGACATGAAAGCTTCCGCCTGCCTTCCCGCTCGGTTGCCGGCGGCACCGATGCGCCGGTGCGCCGCCGCACACCGCCATTGCCGGAGGCGCCGGTTTTGCCGGGCGTTGTTCCGTTCCCGGCGGATCAAAAAGACGCTGACAAGCCCGCACTGCAAAAGAGAAAACAAAAGTGCAACTGCGGCAAAGAGGACGGCAAGGAATACTACCGCGACGGCGAACTTTGCGGCTGGATTTCCGATCTCGAATACGGCAACACACCCATGGGCAACAACCGCGAGCAATTCCATTGCATTTCCATCATCGGGCAAATCGAGGGGCATTCGCTCTTGCCCGAGGGGCAAAAGGCAACCAAATACGAGCATATCATTCCAACCCTGGTTTCGGTCGAGGAGGATGACCGCGTGGACGGCTTGCTCGTCATCCTGAACACCATGGGCGGCGACGTAGAGGCAGGGCTTGCCATTGCCGAGATGATTGCGTCCATGACCAAACCCACCGTCTCACTGGTGTTGGGCGGCGGACATTCCATCGGTGTTCCCCTGGCAACGGCGGCGGACTACTCGCTCATCGTTCCCAGCGCCACCATGACCATTCACCCGGTGCGCGTGAGCGGCATGGTCATCGGCGTTCCGCAATCCTTCCGCTATATGAGCGAAATGCAGGACCGCATCACCAAATTCATCTGCTCCCATTCCAAGGCAAAGCCGGAGGTCATTCACAAGCTGATGATGCGACCCGATCAAATCGCCACCGACTGCGGCTCCATTTTGGAGGGTGACGAAGCCGTGCGCTACGGCATCATTGACGAAGTTGGCGGTCTTGACCGTGCCCTTTCCGTTTTGCGAGAGCTCTGCAAAAAGAAATAAAAATAGAATAAGAATTGATTTTATTATTAAAAAAGAAGTCGAAAGCGGCTTCTTTTTTTATAGTTATGATGATTTTTTCTTGAAAACTTTGAAAACGGATAATAACTGCCGAGCGGCCGGCAAAAGCAAAGGAGCAAGCAACAATCCGCCAACGCCTGCCAGTTTCCAGCCGGCATACCCTGCCGCAAGCGAGAGGAGCGGATGAACGCCCAGCGTTTTGCCAATCAGGTGCGGCTCGGCAATTTGCCGCGCCAGGGTTGCAACCAGGAACAGGATCAATAGCCCAAATCCAAGGGAGTAGTTTTGGCAAAGCAATTCCAAAATTGCCCAGGGGACCAGAACCGTTCCAACGCCAATCAGGGGGAGCAGATCCGCCAGCGCAACCAAAAGTGCCGCCAAAAAGGCGTAGTCCAATCCCAAAATCCAAAATCCGCAAAGCAGAATGCCAAAGGAGATGAGGAACAAGCAAAGGTAGGCGCGAATGTATTTTTGCAAAAGCGCACCGGCGTTTTGCCCGCGGCGGGAAAGAAACACCGCCCATTTTTTAGGCAGGCGGGTAAGCAACCGCCGCCAAAGGCGCTCCCCGCTTGCCGAAAAATAGACGCCGGAGAACACGGCAATCACAAAAAAGAACATTGTCGAGGGGATTGCCGCGGCAATTTTTGCGGCAAATCCGGGAAGCGCCGATGCAAGCTCATCAAACAATCGCTTGGCAGCGTCGGTGAGCATGGCTTTCAAATGTGCGCGGAAGAGTTCGCTTTTCTCCCCTGCGGGCAGGCGCAAGGCGTCAACGGCGTTCGAGAGTAGCGAGGTCGGCGAGCCGATGTCATAGAGCCAACGCGAAAGGAGCGCCCTGCCTTGGCGAATCAGCGCCCCGAGTGCCACGCCGCCCAAAAGCAGGAACAGCGCCAAACACAAAAAGAACAAAAGCACCGCGCAAACGCTCTTTTTCCAATGCAAAATGCTTGCAATTTTTTCGGCAAGAGGCGAAATAATCCATACCAGCACCGCAGAAAGCGCAAAAGGGAGCGCCGCCGCGAGTAGCGGGAGCGCAAAAAAGCGGAACAGTAAAAGCCCGGCGCAAAGACAGACACCAACCGCCGCCCAATAGGGAAAATCAATTCTTTTTTGCATGGTGTCCTCCCGGTTGCCCGAATTTTGGGGTGCCTTTTTCCATTCTATTTTCCTTTTCTTGAAAATATCTGCTTTTCGACAGGGAAAAACTTGACAAATCCCTCTTTTTTTGTTACAATAATCACATCCAAAAAACAGAAACGAGGAAACCTATGGGACA
>CAMOLD010000116.1 GCA_946618395.1 uncultured Clostridia bacterium | reverse complement strand
AATCATATGCAATCGCCGCGCCACAAAATTTTGGGCACCGCAACAGAACCGTGTGGGTTCCCTTTCCTCGTCTTACTTTCTCTTCTTTCCCTTCTTATAGTCCCGGCAAAGTTTCATCATTTGCGCGTAAGGATAGTTGTATTCTGAAAGTTGGTGATCGCTGTAAAAACGGACGAAACCGTTTTTGCCGGAGATCATTTTGATAAACATTTTTTGCACGACGGCGCTGTAAAAGAATCCCTGCAACCAGTTGCCCTGGCGAATGGTCCTTGCAAACGGCTCGATCTGCTTGAGGAACGCGGGGCGAATCTTTTGAGGATCGTTCAAAATCACATCTGCCGCCGCCATACCGCTCACGAATGCAAAATACAGGCCCTCGCCGGTAATGGGATCAATAAAGCCGCCCGCATCGCCAATCAGAATGGCGTTATCCGGTCCGCGGTTTTGTTTGACCGGACTTCCAAACGGCATAAAGGCGCCCTTCAAAGTGCATTCTTTGGCATCTATCCCCAGCCTAGCAAGAAAATCTTTGAGCAGTTGTTCGTATGGAGTTCCTTTTTGATAAACGCCGCCTAAGCCAATGCAAATCTTGTCCCCCGAAGGAAAGACCCAGGTATATCCTTTGGGAACAATGCCAAAATAGATCCGCTCCACATCACAGCCCGGCAATTTTTCTTTTGGAATATGCGTTTCTACGCAAAAACCAAGTTTGGGCTTTTGATAGCCGAGCAACTCCCGCATATTGCTCAGCACTCCGTCCGCAACAATCAGGTGCCGGAAAACGACCGTGTCCCCGTTGGAAAGCATCATTTTGTTGCCGGGCAGATCCAGCGACGCACAACAGGTGTTCTCCAACAGGTTGCCGCCCATGTTTTTGTATTGCGTTGCCATAAAGTTGTCAAAATCAAAACGCATGACCTTGCGAAACGGCTTGGCAACGGTGGAACGCGTCAGCATGGTTTGCCGGTGGTAAAGTTCAACGGTATCGGTTACATTGCAAAAAATATCTTTTGGAAGGGCGTCCGCTTCCAAATCCAAGAGCTTTGCCAGTATCTTCACCGTCTTTTCGGTCATCATACCGGCGCAGGTCTTTTCCCTCGGGAATGACTTTTTTTCCAGGACCAGATTGGATACGCCGCCCTTTTGCAGACGGATTGCAGCGGCAATCCCGGCAGGGCCGCCGCCAATGATGACGGTATCTACCACTTGTTCCATTTTGATTCCTCCGACTCTTCGCATTTTCCCAATATACATGGCTTTGAATGGTTCTTTTCTTTATTGTATCAGTTCTTTTGTTTTTTTGCAAGAAAAAAGCATTTTTTCTTTTGGATTTTTCTCGAATAACTTGAAAAAAAAGCAAAACTGTGCTACACTGATAACGGTGTCTGCTCGATATTTTATAAAGCGAAAGAAGGGATCCGAATGAAAACGCTCGACACCATTCAAAAGTTTGCAAAAGTTGGAAAAATCCTTTGCAAAATCATCTTTATCTTTTCTTTAATCGGCGGGATCGGTTCTGCCATTGGTATTTTCTCGCTTGCCATCATTCCGGAAGGATTGCAAATTGGAGATACCACCATTCGCGGCTTGATCGAGGAATCTGCTGAGGTTAGCTTGGGGACCTGCTACGCCTCTATGGCAACCAGCATGATTCTTTGCGCCGGCGAAGCGGTGCTTTGCAAAATCGCCGAGAAATATTTTATCAATGAGCTGGCGGCAGGAACGCCCTTTACCCTTGCAGGTTCAAAAGAAATGTTGCGGCTGGGCATTTGCACCATTGCCATTCCGCTTGGCTCCCAGCTGGTCGCCGCAATCGTTTACGGGATCTTCAAACTGGCAATGAAGGACGTCGCGGCGCTGGATTCGAGTGTTTTCGGTTCCGGCTCGGTCGGTTTGGGCATTATGTTCCTGGTCACCAGCCTGCTTTGCCGCCACGGAGCCGAAATTGCCGAAAAAGAGCAAGATCAGACGCCCAAAATTGACCTTTTTGAGACCGACTCGACCGATCAATTCAAATAACATCCGGAAAGGAAACCGAACATGAGCATTCGATTTGCAAAACTGACCAAAGAAGCACGCGCCGAGCTGGATGCGAAATACCAAAACCTCAAAGCACAATCCGACGCATTTGCCCCGGTCCCCGAAGCGAAGGGCGCGGTTTACTATTTTTCCGCCCTGCACGGTGACGACACCGCCGACGGAAAAACGCCGAAAACCCCCTGGAAAAGCTTGGTCAAAGCAAACGACCTATCCGAGGGGTCTACCATTCTGATTGAATGCGGAAGCGTTTACCACGAAGCGCCCCGCCCCGGAGATACCTCGCTGATCTACCCCAAAAACGGCATGACCTTCGCCTCCTACGGCAAGGGCGCAAAGCCGGTCATTTACGGCTCGGTGGACGCAAAAGGAGCCGAAAACTGGGAACAGGTCGCTCCGAACGTCTATCGTTTTGCAACTCCCATTGAGCGGAGATACGAAATTGCCAGCATTGTTTTTGACGGCGGCAAGGCTTGGGGCATCAAGATTCAGATGACCTATTCCAAGGACGAAAAAGAGGTTTACACCATTCCGGCATATCAATCGCTGGCGCTGGAAAACGTGGAAAACGGGCTTTGCACCTACCAAAAGCTGGAATCCTTCCCCCTGCGCACCGGCGAGGAACTGCAACGCTACGACCTCGCGTTTTACCACAACACCGAGACCGGCTACCTTTACCTTTACTCCGAGGGCGGGAACCCCGGCGAGCGCTTTTCCTCGATTGAGCTTGCGCGCGGTCAAAAAATCTTTCTTTGCGGCGGCGTTGGTGATTTGTCCTTTTATAACCTGGACCTGCGCTGTGCCGGCGAATTCGGCATCCGCACGGCGGGCACCTGGAATTTGGTGGTCAAAAATTGCAGTTTCTTCTTTATTGGCGGAGCGGTGCAACCCGGATTCGGCAAAACCTGGAGAAACTATGACACGCGCCTGGGCAACGCCATTGAAAACTGGGGAACCTGCGACGGAATGACGGTGGAAAACTGCTACTTTGACCAAATTTATGACGCCGCCATTACCACCCAGGCAAACGACAATGTTCCGCAAACCAAACAGTTCTACCGCGGCAACATCATTCGCCGCGCCTACTACGGCGTGGAGCTTTGGACCGGCGACGGAAGTGAGGTCGACCGCCCGTTCATCGACTTTGACATTTCGGGCAACTATTTTCACGATTGCGGCCTCGGTCTTGCCACCACGCGCCCCGACAAACACGAGCGCGACGGTCTGCCCATTGACGGCTTTATCAAATCCAGCCGCGGACTTTACCGCGCCGAAAACGTTAAGGTGGTTGACAACATTGTTGACGGCGCGGCAGAAAAGATGTTCTACTGCTCGCAACCCGTTACATCCGAAAACCCGAACGGATTTTTGTTTGACCGCAACACCTACGTTCACAAGCAGGGCGCCGTTTTTGCAGGGCTTCCCTCCAATCTGCCCACCGCGCTTGGCAACTATACAGACGGCAAATACCGCCTGGAAACCAAAGCCTACGCCTACGACGAGCAAACAATTCAAGCCCTTGCCGCAGCCGGCATTGAGCCCAACGGCACGTTTTGGT
>CAMOLD010000115.1 GCA_946618395.1 uncultured Clostridia bacterium | reverse complement strand
CAAAACACCCTCAAAAGCGCAAACAATACGGCAAACATGCCGAATCAAGCATAAATTCCCTTTGGAAAGGATAAAAACCATGAAAAACACCGAAAAAACAATGGAAAAAATCGTTGCCCTTTGCAAGGGCAGGGGCTTTGTGTTCCCCGGCTCGGAAATTTACGGCGGACTTGCCAATTCCTGGGACTACGGTCCTTTGGGCGTAGAGTTCAAAAACAACGTCAAGCGCGCCTGGTGGAAAAAATTTGTTCAGGAAAGCCGCTATAACGTCGGGCTGGACAGCGCCATCATCATGAACCCGCAAACCTGGGTGGCTTCGGGCCACGTTGGCGGATTCTCCGACCCCTTGATGGATTGCAAATCCTGCCATACCCGTCACCGCGCCGACAAATTGATTGAGGATTTTGCCGCCGAAAAAGGGCTTACCGACGTCAAACCCGAATCCTGGACCTTTGAGCAGATGGCGGATTTTATCAAAGAAAACAAAATCCCCTGCCCGGATTGCGGCAAGTGCGATTTTACCGACATCAAAAAGTTCAACCTGATGTTCAAAACCTTCATCGGCGTCACCGAGGATTCCTCCTCCACCGTCTATCTCCGCCCCGAAACGGCGCAGGGCATTTTTGTCAACTTTCCCGCCGCCCAGCGCACCACGCGCCGCAAACTGCCCTTTGGCGTTGCGCAAATCGGCAAATCCTTCCGCAACGAGATCACGCCCGGCAACTTCATTTTCCGCATTCGCGAATTTGAGCAGATGGAGCTGGAATTCTTCTGCCAGCCCGGCACCGACCTGGAATGGTTCGCCTTTTGGAAAGACTACTGCCACAAGTTCCTTTTGAACCTCGGCTTGCGCGACGAGAACCTCCGCCTGCGCGACCACGACCCCGAGGAGCTTGCCTTCTACTCCAAGGCGACCACCGACTTTGAGTTCCTCTTCCCCTTCGGCTGGGGCGAGCTTTGGGGCATTGCCGACCGCACCGACTACGACCTGGGTCAGCACCAAAAGTTCAGCGGCAAGGACCTGACCTACTTTGACCAGGAGAAAAACGAGCATTATATTCCCTACGTTATTGAGCCCTCGCTGGGCGCCGACCGCGTAGCCCTCGCCTTCCTGGTGGACGCCTACGACGAAGAGGTGATTGACGCCGAGAAGAACGACGTTCGCACCGTGCTCCACCTGCATCCGGCGCTCGCGCCCTACAAAGCCGCCATCCTGCCGCTTTCCAAAAAGCTTTCCGAAAAGGCGACCGAAATTTACGAAGAGCTCTCCAAATACTTTATGGTGGACTACGACGAGACCGGCTCGATTGGCAAACGCTACCGCCGCGAGGACGAGATTGGCACTCCCCTTTGCATTACCGTGGACTTTGAAACGGTTGGCGACGAGGAAAAGCCCGCCGACAACTGCGTCACCGTCCGCGACCGCGACACCATGGAGCAGGTCCGCATTCCGATCTCCGAGCTCAAATCCTACATCGAAGAAAAAATCGCGTTTTGATACGCAGGGATTAAAAAAAGAGCCCCTCACCATGTGAGAGACTCAATTTGAAAAGTCAATCCTCTTTCCCAAAGTTCTTTTGGGTGGAAGGGGTGCCGGGGGAGGCGGGCATTTTCTTTCAAGAAAAGCCTGCCTCCCCCGGCAAATTCCCCTTACGCCTCTATCGCCATCTCGATTGCGGTTTTTGCCGCTTCTTCGCGCACCTGTTCGCGCGTCGCGTTCGGGACGAAAATGCGTTTGCAAACAACTTTTTCTTTGGTTGCAAGCCCGATGTAAACCGTTCCAACGGGATCTTTTTCGGTTCCGCCGCCGGGGCCGGCATAGCCGGTTGCCGATACGGCAACATCGGTGCCAAACAGTTTTCTTGCGCCTTCTGCCATGGCTTTGGCGCAATCCTCGCTCACGGCGGTTTTGGTCTTCAAAATCTCTTCCGGAACGCCCAGCACCTTTTGTTTAACCGCCTCGGTATAGCTCACGCATCCGCCGGCAAGAACGGCGGAAGAGCCCGGAATATCGGTCAGGCTTTTTGCAATCAGTCCCCCGGTGCAGGATTCGGCGGTGGAAACCGTCAATCCTTTTTGGCTAAATTCCGCCACCAGGCGCCCGGCAAGGGCAAACAGCTCCTCTTTCATTTGCGCGTTTCTTCCTTCGTTTCGTTCTTTTCGCTGTCGCAGGGGATCATGTGAACGTCCACCTGCGGGAACGGAATGGTAATGCCGTCCGCAACAAAGCGGTTGTTGATGCGCTCCATCAGGTCAAAATTGACCGTCCAGTAATCGCCGCGCTCCACCCAAACGCGCAAAATAAAGCGCAGTGCGCTATCCTCGTGCGCTTTGAGTTTTGCAAAGGGCGCGGGATCTTTCAGCACCAATTCGTGCGCCTCGGCGGTTTCCAGCAGCGCGCGCTTCACCTTTTCAATATCGGTGCCGTAGGCAACGGTAAAGGAGAGCTCCAACCGGCGCGTTTTGTGCGCCGAATAGTTGGTAATTGCCTGGCCCATCACCGTTCCGTTGGGAATGGTAACGCTTTTGTTGTCCGGCGTTTTCAAAACGGTGTAAAAAACGCCGATGTCGGTCACCGTGCCGGCAAAATCGCCCACTTCAATATAGTCGTCCATCCGGAAGGGGCGGAAGATAAGGATCATCAGTCCGCTGGCAAGATTGCCCAGCGACCCCTGCAAGGCAAGGCCGATTGCCGCGCCAACCGAGGCAAGCACCGCAACCATGGAGGACATGGGAACGCCCAAGATGCCCACCAGCACGACGATGAGCAACGCGTTGAGCGCAATTTTGACAAACGAGGTCAAAAACCGCGCCGCGGCAGGATCCATTTTTTTAATCAATCTTCCGCGCTTCATTATGCGCATAACCAGCCGGATGAGCAGTTTGCCGGCAACCAGCGCAACCACCGTCAACAAAATCCTCCAAGCCGCGCTGACGGCAAGTTCGGTCAGTTTATCCCACAGCCCCGACCAGTCAAAATTCTTGATCTCGGTTCCCACCGTATCCTCGGCAAGCCGGGTTGGTAAATGGAAACTCATGTTTCAAATCCTCCCGTGTTTGGAATTTCTTTTCTTATTGTATCATATTTTTCTCCGCTTGTAAAGCGAAAAACGCGTTTTCATCATTTTTTCATTCTTGGAAAGGAGAATTTTCGCCGTGTCTGTTTGCAACCAGTGCCCGCGCGCCTGCGGCATTGACCGCGCCAAAGCGGTTGGCTTTTGCAATTCGCCGGAAGGTTTTTCGGTTGCCCGCGTGGGGCTTCACCCCTGGGAGGAGCCTGTTCTTTGCGGCAAAAAGGGCGCCGGAACCATCTTTTTTGCCGGTTGCAACCTGCGCTGTGTCTTCTGCCAAAACAAAAAAATCAGCCGCGGTGGCGCCGGAAAAATGATGACCGCCAAGGAGCTTGCCTCCGCCATGCTCGACCTGCAGGAAAAGGGCGCCGCCTGCATTGACCTGGTCACCCCCACGCACTACGCGCTGGCGCTTGCCCCGGTCCTGCGCGCCATTCGCCCCGACCTGCGCATCCCTGTCGTCTATAACTGCGGCGGCTACGAATCGGTGGACACTTTGCGCGCTTTGGACGGGTTGATTGACATTTACCTGCCCGACTGCAAGTATTTTTCAGACGATCTTGCGCGCTCGCTTTCCGCCGCGCCAAACTATTTTGCCGTGGCGACCGCGGCGCTTGCCGAAATGCTCCGGCAGGCGGGTTC
>CAMOLD010000114.1 GCA_946618395.1 uncultured Clostridia bacterium | reverse complement strand
ACCATTGCAAGCGCCAACAAAATAACTAACGTTTTTTTCATTCTTTTTCTTCCTCCATGGATTTTTTGGAATACTGCAACATATTCCACGTTAATTATAGCATTTTTTTGTTGAAAATTCTATACAAACATTTTGATATAGCATGAATCTATTTTGATATTTCTTCTTCTATTTCAAATATAAAACCGATTGCGGAATGCTTTGCCGCGGAATCTTGACAAACCGCCGAAAATATGGTATAATGAGCTGAATTTGTGCTTTGAAAAAAGGAGCGTTCCCCATGGCGAAAATACACTGGAAAGGCAGCGCCCTGCTCTCCCCCGTTCCAACCGCGCTGGTGACCTGCGCGAATGGCGAAGAAACAAACATTATTACCATTGCCTGGACGGGGATTTTGAACAGTCAGCCGCCCAAAACCTATATTTCGGTGCGCCCCACCCGCCATTCCTACGGGATGATTCTGCAATCGCGCGAATTTGCCATCAACCTCACGCCCAAATCGCTGGTCCGCGCCGCCGACTGGTGCGGCGTTTACACCGGCGCAAAGGTGGATAAATTCGCCCGCTGTCACCTGACGCCCGAACCGGCAAGCGAAATTTCTGCGCCGATTATTGCCGAATGTCCCCTGGCGCTGGAATGCCGCGTGACCGACACGATCGACCTCGGCTCGCACACCATGTTCCTTGCCGACATTGTTGCCGTGGACGCCGACGAAGCGCTGTTGGACGAGAACGGCAAACTTTGCATTGACCGCGCAAATTTGGTTGCCTATGCCCACGGCGATTACTATGAGCTGGGGCGCCGGCTTGGCAAATTCGGCTTTTCGGTTGCCAAAAAGAAAACCGCTAAAAAGTCCTGAACGAAAGGAGCTTACCCAATGCTTTTATATAATTCCCTCTCCCACCAAAAGGAAGAGTTTGTTCCCAACGAGCCCGGAAAGGTCAGCGTTTATACCTGCGGTCCGACCGTTTATCATTTTGCCCACATCGGAAACCTGCGCACCTACCTGATGGAGGATATCCTTGACCGCTACCTGCGCTATTCCGGCTATGACGTGACCCGCGTGATGAACATTACCGACGTTGGGCACCTGACATCCGACGCCGACACCGGCGAGGACAAAATGCTGAAAGGCGCGAAACGCGAGCACAAAACGGTGATGGAAATTGCAAAATTTTACACCGACCGCTTTTTTGAGGACTGCGAAAAGCTGCGCATCCGCCGCCCGGAGATCATTCAACCGGCAACCGGCTGCATTGACGACTTTATCCGCGTGATTGAAGCGTTGATTCAAAAAGGCTATGCCTACCTTGCCGGCGGAAACGTCTATTTTGACACCTCCAAGCTGGCGCAATACTACGTCTTCCACAATTTTGAGGAGGAAGACCTTGCCGTTGGCGTGCGCGAAGGCGTGGAAGAAGACGGCAACAAGCGCAACAAAGCCGATTTTGTGCTTTGGTTTACCAAATCCAAATTCGACGACCAGGAGCTGAAATGGGATAGCCCCTGGGGCGTTGGTTACCCCGGCTGGCATATTGAATGCTCCTGCATTAGCATGAAATATCTTGGCGAGCGGCTGGACATTCACTGCGGCGGCATTGACAACGCCTTCCCCCACCACACCAACGAGATTGCCCAATCTGAGGCATATCTTGGGCATAAATGGTGCAACTACTGGTTCCACGTGCTCCACCTGAACACCACGTCGGGCAAAATGAGCAAATCGAGCGGCGAATTTTTGACCCTGTCCCTTTTGGAAGAGAAAGGCTATTCCCCGCTGGTCTATCGCTTTTTCTGCCTGCAATCGCATTACCGCAAGTCGCTGGTGTTCTCCTACGAGAACTTGGACAACGCCAAAACCGCCTACGAAAAATTGATTGCAAAAATTGCGCAAATCCCCGAAGACGGCGAGGTTGACAAAACCGTTTTTAACGCGCAAAAGGCGGCGTTCCAAAAAGTGCTGGACAACGATTTGAACACCTCGCTTGCCGTGACCGCGGTTTATGACGTTCTTAAATTATCCACCACAGGTGCCACCAAGCGCGCCCTGCTTGCCGATTTTGACCAGGTTTTGCAGTTGGGGCTTTTGGAGGCAAAGGAAGATGAAAAAACTTCCGCCGGAAGCGACGATTTGACGCGCGAAATTTTGGAAAAAATAGAAGCGCGCCGCGCCGCCAAAGCCGCAAAGAATTACGCCGAGGCAGACCGCATTCGCGCCGAGCTTGCCGCACGCGGTATTACCTTGATTGACACAAAGGACGGAACCACCTTCCGCATGGAACAGAAATGACACCCAAAACGCGAAAAATTTGGAACGGGTTCTGGCAGTTCATTGCCTACTCGCTGGTCGGGCTTGCGACGGCGATTATTGCCTACGGGACACGCTGGCTCATTTTGGATATTTACGCCAAAATTTACAAGCTGGACCTGCAATCCACCAATCTTGCCATGGTTGGCGGAAGCTCGGTGCTGCGCACGGTTGCGCAAACCGTTGGCTGGATTGCCGGGCTGCTCTTCTCCTTCATGCCTTATAAGGTCATCGTCTTTCGCAACAAGCAATGGGGCTGGAAGCCGGTTGGGCAACAATTCCTGCGGTTTTTCATCTCTCGCATTCTTTGCTACTTTTTGGAGCTCTTCCTTGCCGTTGGACTTCCGGTTGCCATGCAGGGTGCCGGATACAAGGCCTTTTGGCTGTTCGGCGAGGGAGGCATCAACATGACGGCGGACAATTTGACCATCGTCATTTCGGTCTTCCTTGTTACCGCCATCAATTTTCCCATTGGAAAACTGCTGGTTTTCAAAAAAAAGAGACCGGAAACGCCCGAAAAACCTGCACCCGCTACCCCGGAAGGCGAAGAACCGCCCGCCGGAGAATGAACGAAACAACAAAAAATCCCTTGCCGGACGGCAAGGGATTTTTTTGTTTTTTTACAGCTTCCAAACTCTGCCAACGCTTTTGTATTTGGCAGGGGCAAGCGGATTGTTTGGCAGCTGCTCCCAGGAATCGGTGCCGACGATTTTGGCAAGCGCGGCAAGGTTTGCGGGGGTATCCACAATGCCGGGGATGAGCGGCGTGCGGAAGGTGTGCGGAATGCCGCTTTTTTGCAACCACCGGGCGTTTTGCAGGATTTTTTCGTTGGAAACGCCGGTCCATTGTTTGTGCTCTTCGGGGTTGGCAAGTTTGAGGTCCATATAAACGAAATCGCACCGGGAAACCACCGCCTGAAAGGTCTCGGCATTGGCAAAGCCGGAGGTCTCGATGGCGCGGTGGACTTTGCCGCCGAGCAGATCCAGCAGTTCGCAGGCAAAATCGGCTTGCAGGAGGGGTTCGCCGCCCGAAAGCGTGACGCCGCCCCCGGAAGAGGCAAGCAGATCGCTCCCGCGCAACAAACGCGCGGCAAGGTCGGCGGCTTCCCATTCCTCGCCCTTAACGGTGACAAGATTTTTGGGACAGATATGCAGGCACCGCCCGAAGGGTTGACATTCGGGATGGGTGCAGGGCCGCTCGCAAAGCCCGCAATGCAGGCAACCGTTTTGCTTGACGTAAAGTTCGGGTTTGGGGTCCAGCCCCTCGGGGTTATGACACCAGGCGCAACGCAAAGGGCAACCCTTGAAAAAAACGGTGGTGCGAATGCCGGCGCCGTCGTTCAGGGCAAATTCTTTAATGTCAAAAATAATGCCTTTCATGCCTGTTTTTCCCCCTTTCCCTTTCCTTTGATATTATTATATCACAAATTCAAAATTTCGCAAGAGCTTTTGAAAAAATGCCAACCCAAACGTGCGAAGCTCTCATCGTTTGGCAAAGCCAATCATAACTCATAACTCACAACTCACAAAAAACCGGGGCGGATTGCTCCGCCCCG
>CAMOLD010000113.1 GCA_946618395.1 uncultured Clostridia bacterium | reverse complement strand
AAAACGGTCATCGGTATCCGCACGCCTGCCTTACGCGCCTATGCAAAGGAGCTTTCCAAAACCGAAGCGGCGACCGCGTTTTTGCAGGATTTGCCCCACACCTATTATGAGGAAAACAATCTGCACGCTTTCCTGATTGAGCGATTGGGCGATTATGATCAAACCATTGCCGCGCTGGATCGCTTTTTGCCCTATGTCAATAACTGGGCGACCTGCGATTCGCTTTCTCCAAAGTGCTTCCGCAAACACCATTCGCAGTTGCGCGGTGAAATTGACCGCTGGCTTGGCTCGCCGCACACCTATGTTGTCCGATTTGCCATCAAAACGATGATGACCGAGTTTTTGGAAGCCGATTTTCTGCCAACCGATCCTGAACGCCTTGCGGCATTTTCAACCAATGAATACTACCTGCAAATGATGATCGCGTGGTATTTTGCAACCGCGCTTGCCAAACGGTATTCCGAAATTTTGCCCTATTTTTGCCCCGGCGTGCTGGATTCCACCATTCGCAAAATGGTAATCCGCAAGGCAAAGGACAGCTACCGCCTAACCAAAGAACAAAAAGAAACCCTGACCCGTCTATCATGAACGAAAGGAGAATCCCCACCGTGCAACCCGTCAAACTGACCTGCATCTCGTTGCAAACCGGAAATGAAATACCCCTGCCGGAAAAGACCATTTTGTGCCTCGGCAATTTTGACGGCGTTCATCTCGGGCATCTGGCGCTCATCCGGGAAGCGCTCCGCATCAAAGCGTTGCAGGAAAATTCAATTCCGTGCGGCGCGTTCTGCTTTTGGGAACACTCGGCGGATTTGTTGCTGGAACATCCGGTCGCGCGATTGACCACCGCCGCAGAGAGGTTGGAACTTTTCAAAAGTGCAGGATTGGAATTTGTCATCTATGCCGATTTTGCCGCTTTGCGCGATCTACCGCCCGAAGCGTTTGCCAAAAAAGTTTTGGCAGGGCAATGCCATTGCGCCGCGGCGGTTTGCGGGTTTAACTACCGCTTCGGCAAGGGCGCGGCAGGAACGGCCGAGGATTTGTGCCGCTTGCTCGGCGCGCCGGTTTCGGTTTGCCCTGCGGTAAAAATCGACGGCGATACCGTCAGCTCTACGCGCATCCGCGCACTCATCCATAGCGGCGAGGTTGCAAAAGCCGCCCGGCTTTTGGGGCGTCCCTATGCGCTCTCGGCAGTTGTCAAACACGGTAAGGAATTGGGGCGCAAGCTCGGTTTTCCAACCGCCAACCAGGATTTTCCGCCGCTTGCGGCGATTCCCAAGCACGGCGTTTACATCACCGATTGTCTTTTGGAGGGCGCCCGTTACCGCGGCGTCAGCAATGTGGGCAATCACCCAACCGTCGATTCGCCCAAAACAACCATCAACTGCGAGACCTACCTCGTCGGCTACCAGGGCGACCTTTACGGCAAACCCTTGACTGTCAATTTTTTGCAGTTTCTCCGCCCGGAGCAAACCTTTGCAAGCGTGGAGGAGCTGAAAGCGCAAATCGCAAAGGATGCCGAAACGGCAAGAAAACAATAAAAGGAGCAAGACCATGAACGAAATTTACGAGTTTCTCAAAGCCTGCGGAACCTACTATTTGGCAACCGTTGAGGGGGATCAGCCCCGTGTGCGCCCTTTTGGAACGATTGACATTTTTGACGGCAAACTGACCATTCAAACCGGGAAAGTCAAAGCCGTCTCCCACCAGATGCACGCCAACCCGAAAATTGAAATTTGCGCCTTTGCCGACGGAAAATGGATCCGCGTGGAGGCAACCGTCAAAGAGGACGCGCGCATAGAGGCGCAGGAGCATATGCTTGCCGCCTATCCCGAATTGAAGGGAATGTATCGCGCCGGGGACGGGAATACCGAAATTTTCGCCCTGGTGTCCGGCAAAGCTACCATTTCTTCGTTTGGCGGAGCCCCCAAAACCATTTTGTTCTAATTTTTGCCAAACACTTGCATTTTGCGGCAAAATATGCTAAAATATAGTTTGTAAAACCAAAAAAGTTCATACGCGACCCTTGGGTTCAGCAAAGACAGCCGGCTGATCAACAGGGAAATTTCGGTGCAAATCCGAGGCAACAGTCATTACCGTAAAGAATTCGCCCAAGGCGAATGAGGAGCGGCGTTCGCTCCGCAAGTCGGAAGACCTGCCGGGTCGTTAGAATTGGATCGGTATTTCCGGGCAATGGGGAGTGCGGATCGTGCGAGGAGCGGAACCCACAGGGCAGGGGTCTGCTTTTTCGGCGTTCCCTCTTTCAAATGCAAATTTGAAGGAGGCTTTTTTCTGCGTGCCGGAATTTCGATATATTTTTCATTTTTCAAAAACAAGGAGAAAAGAAAATGAAACGCACGAAAAACGCAGCAAGACTTTTAACCCTGGTTCTCGTCCTTTGCATGGTCTTCCTTCCGTTGATTGCCTGCAAAAGAACGCAGAACGTAAGCGGTTACTGCACCGTGGTCATTGCCACCGAGCCGGAAACCGTTTATAAGGTCGATTTGGACAAGGTTGGAGAAATCAAAAACGGTTTGATGACGGTTTTGGATTATTTGAAAGACAATGAGGGGCTTACCTATGAAATGACGGAAAGCATCTCCTACGGCGCCTATCTGACCAAAATCCTTTCACTGGAAGCGGGAGCAGGCGGTAATCCGTATATTTCGCTTTATACCTCTGTGGAAAAGGATTTTGACACTTCCGGATTTGGGGTAGAAAAAGATTATAAGGGAACCAAGATTTTTACCGCTGGTCTGGGTGCTTCTTCCATGACAGTTCAGGCAGACGCAGTCTACTACATTGCGCTTGAAAGTTATTCTGGCTGATGAAGCAAACATTTGCGCGCGGCGCCATTTTCCGGGTTGCCCTGATTGGAATTTGCGCCGCGCTCATCGAAGCAGTCAAACTTGCGCTGGCGGCAATCCCGAATGTGGAGGGAGTAACCCTGTTTTGCGCACTGTTCGGCTATTGTTTTGGTTGGTATGGGGTGCTTTCAACGGTGGTGTTCGTTTCCATCGAACCGTTGATTTACGGCTATAATACGTGGGTGGTATCCTATTATCTTTACTGGCCGTTTGTCGCCGTTGTTTTTATGGGATTGCGCAAACTGCGCGTTAAAAACCGCGTAGGGGTAACGCTGATTGCCGTTCTTTTGACCTGCTGGTTCAGCGTATTGACATCGCTTGTAGATGTTGGACTTTTTACCGGTATGCGCAACAATTACTGGCATCGTTTTTGGATTTACTTTGTGCGCGGAACATGGTTTTATGTGGTGCAAATCGTTTGCAACGCAGTTGTTTTCCCGTTTCTATTCCGCCCGCTTTCCAATTTGTTGCTCGGTTTATCAGACCAATTTTTGCCAAAGCGAAAAAAATCCGAAAAAGGGCTTGACAAAACGGATGAAATATGATACAATAGCTGTAAAGCAAATTGCTTTACAGCTATTTTGAGGTGCGACGATGTTTGAGAAAGACCTGAAAATCGGATATCTGCTCGATTTTTACGGCGAAGTGCTTTCCGAGCGCAAGCGCACGGTGCTGGACTATTACTATAACGACGATCTTTCGCTTGCCGAAATTGCCGCCGAGCTGGGCGTTAGCCGCCAGGCGGTGCGCGAGCTGATCGGCAAAGCCGGGGAGGAACTCCGGTTTTTGGAAGAAAAATTGGGGCTTGCCGAACGCTTCCGCAAAACGCAGGAGTGCGCCGGCCGGCTATTGAATTTGTTGGACCAAAAAGCGCCCGAGGGCGAAATACACCAGGCGGCAGAGGAACTTGCACAGGCAGTTCGTTGACCGCAGAAAGGGGAAAACGCTTTGTTTGAAAGTTTGGGTGAAAAATTAAGCAACGCGTTCAAGCGTTTTCGCAATAAGGGAAAATTGACCGAAGCCGACGTCAAGGC
>CAMOLD010000112.1 GCA_946618395.1 uncultured Clostridia bacterium | reverse complement strand
GTCAACCGCTTCGGCGGTTTTTTCTTTGTCTTTTTCTTCCGCCGCGGCAATGACCTTTCCGTTCTTGTATTCGTAGCCGCGCTCGGCAAGCGCCCCTCCCGGATCCTTTCAAACTAAATTATGAACAGTATGTGAATTATCGTCAAAACCACTTGATTTTTTTCCAAAATAGGATAGAATAAACAATAGAGTTAGCACTCGGAGCAATCAAGTGCTAAAATCTCGTCGAAAAAGGCGAATTTCACAGGAAAAAAGGAGGAATGTTCCATGAACATCAAACCATTAGGCGATCGAGTGGTAGTAAAACTTGTTGAAGCCGAAGAAAAAACAAAAACCGGCATTTTCCTCACCGCGTCCGCGCAGGAAAAACCGCAGGTGGCAGAGGTCGTTGCCGTTGGCCCAGGCGCTCATACCGACGACGGCAAGCTGATCCCCATGGAGGTCAAAGTTGGGGATAAAGTGATTACCAGCAAATATTCCGGCACCGAGGTCAAGGTGGACGGAACCGAATATACCATTGTCAAGCAGGGCGATATCCTTGCCGTGGTTGAATAAGAAAGGGGATTGACTACATTATGGCAAAAGAGATTCTTTACGGACTGGAAGCGCGCAACGCGCTCGTCCGCGGCGTAGATCAGCTGGCGGACACCGTTAAAATTACGCTTGGCCCCAAGGGCAGAAACGTGGTGCTGGATAAAAAATACGGCTCTCCGCTCATCACCAACGACGGCGTGACCATTGCCAAAGAGATTGAGCTGGAAAACGAAGCCGAAAACATGGGCGCGCAGCTGGTCAAAGAGGTTGCAACCAAGACCAACGACGCCGCCGGTGACGGAACCACCACCGCAACCCTGTTGGCGCAGGCATTCGTGCGCGAGGGTATGAAGAACGTGACCGCCGGCGCAAACCCGATGGTCGTTCGCAAGGGAATGAAAAAAGCGGTTGACGCGGCAGTCGCGGCGTTGATCGCCAACTCCAAAAAGGTCAATGGTTCGGCTGATATTGCCCGCGTTGGCACCATTTCCGCCGGCGACGAGGTGATTGGTCAACTGATCGCCGACGCCATGGAAAAGGTCACGGCAGACGGCGTGATCACCATTGAGGAATCCAAATCGGCAGACACCTATTCCGAGGTTGTGGAAGGCATGCAGTTCGACCGCGGCTACCTCTCGCCCTACATGGCAACCGATATGGACAAAATGGAAGCCGTCATTGACGACGCCTTCCTGCTCATCACCGATAAAAAGATCGCCAACATTCAGGAAATCCTGCCCCTGTTGGAGCAAATCGTGCAGTCGGGCAGAAAATTGCTCATCATTGCCGAGGACGTTGAGGGCGAGGCGCTGACCACGCTGGTGCTCAACAAACTGCGCGGCGTGTTCAACTGCGTTGCCGTCAAGGCACCGGGCTTCGGCGACCGCCGCAAGGAAATGTTGCAGGATATCGCCATTCTCACAGGCGGTCAGGTCATTTCCAGCGAGGTTGGCTTGGAGCTGAAAGACACCACCGTTGATATGCTCGGTCATGCGCGCCAGGTCAAGGTGAACAAGGAGCACACCATCATCGTTGGCGGTTCGGGCGATCCCGACGCCATCAAAGCGCGCGTCAACCAAATCCGCACGGCAATTGAGGAGACCACCTCCGACTTTGACCGCGAAAAACTGCAAGAGCGCCTTGCCAAACTTGCCGGCGGCGTTGCCGTCATCAAGGTCGGCGCGGCAACCGAGGCAGAGATGAAGGAAAAGAAACTCCGCATCGAGGACGCCCTCAACGCCACCAAAGCGGCGGTAGAGGAAGGCATTGTTGCCGGCGGCGGAACCGCCTACCTCAACGCCATTCCCGAGGTTGCAAAGGTGATGGACACGGTGGACGGCGACGAGAAAACCGGCGTTCGCATCGTCCTCAAAGCTCTGGAAGAGCCGGTGCGCCAGATTGCCGCGAACGCAGGATTTGACGGCGGCGTAATTGTGGATAAGATTATGAACAGCGGCAAGACCGGCTACGGCTTTGACGCCTACAACGAAACCTACTGCGATATGGTTGCCAGCGGCATTGTGGACCCGACCAAGGTTACCCGTTGCGCGCTGCAAAACGCGGCTTCCATCGCCTCGGTCATTCTGACAACCGAGTCGGTCGTTGCCGACAAGAAAGAGCCCGAACCCGCCCCCGCTCCCGCGGCTCCCGGCGGCATGGGCGGAATGTATTGATAGATTGCAAAAACCAAAAAAGGCATTCGCAATTTGCGAATGCCTTTTTTGGAGCTGGTAATCAGAATCGAACTGATGACCTCGTCATTACCAATGACGTGCTCTACCGACTGAGCCATACCAGCAAATCGGTTTTCACCGACCTTTGATATTATACCAAACCCAGCCCATTTTGTCAATACATTTTTCAAAAAAAGTTGAAAAACAGCTTGCAAAGGGGAAAAAGACCGCCGCCCGCCGGAATTTTCCGGCGGGCGGCGGTCTGTTATCGTAGGACAGATGTTAAGTTGAGGCGAAATTATTTAATTTCGACAGTTGCGCCGGCCTCTTCAAGAGCGGCTTTAACTTTGTCAGCCTCGTCCTTGGAAACGCCTTCTTTGATTGCCTTCGGAGCAGCCTCAACCAGGTCTTTTGCGTCTTTCAGACCAAGACCGGTGATCTCGCGAACGACCTTGATAACGTCGAGCTTCTTAGCGCCGAAGTTAGCAAGAATAACGTCGAACTCGGTTTTCTCCTCAGCGGCAGCAGCGGGAGCAGCGCCGGCAGCGGCAACAACGCCAACGGGAGCAGCGGCGGAAACGCCGAACTCTTCCTCAACGGCCTTTACCAGGTCGGAGAGTTCCAGAATGGTAAGGGATTTGATCTCTTCCAGAATGTTTGTAATCTTTTCGGATGCCATTTTCAATTACCTCCAAAATTTTGTTTGAATTGTTGATTTTTTCCGGTATGCGGAACCGGCGCCCGGCGGAGAACCTCTCCGCAAAGTTTGGTGAATTATGCTTCGGCAGCTGCCTCTGCAGGAGCTTCCTGTGCGGCGGGAGCGGCGGTGCCGTCCTTGTCCACAACTGCCTGCAAAGCGTAAGCAAAGCTGTAAAGGGGCGAACGGATGGAACCAAGGAGTTTTGCAATAAGCGTTTCCTTCGAGGGGATGTCGGCAAGCGCTTTGACGGAGTCTGCATCAATCACATTTCCGTCTACATAGCCGGCCAAAATCTGGAAGGATTCAATCTTTTCTGCATACTCTTTGAGCACCTTTGCGGCAACAACGGGATCTTTCTCGCTAATAGCGATTGCCGTCATACCGGTCAAGTGCTGTTTCAGTTCACCGTAGCCAACTTCATCGCAAGCTCTGCCGGTCAGGGTGTTCTTCATAACAACGTATTTCACACCTGCCTGACGAAGCGCCTTACGCATAGCAGTATCTTTATCTACCGTGATGCCCTGGTAGTTTACCAGAACGCCGGCGGCGGAATTCTTGATCTGCTCGGCAAGGTCGGCAACGATCTGTTGCTTTTGAGCCAGAATGGAATTGCTGGGCATTTTGTTTCTCCTCCTGTTGTAAAGTGGAAATAAAAAAATCTTTCCTCCGGCAAGCCCTTTTTGCCGCGAAGAAAGATTCAAACACGCCCCGCACATGATTTTCTACGGGTATTCAAATCGCTCCTCGGCAGGAAAGCAAGGCTTTTACCGGAACCTGCTGTCTTCGGATAACGTTGGTATTATACCACACCCGTTTTTATTTGTCAACCCTTTTTTGAAAAATAAATAAAAATTATAAACCGTTTTTCGGTGTGAACTCCTCGCCGCGAATCAAATAGTCAATCGAAACGTCAAAATAGTCGGATAACAGCAACAACATGTGAACGTCCGGGGATCGTTTGCCGTTTTCGTAATAGGAGAGCGCCTCGCGGCTGATGGAAAGATCCAT
>CAMOLD010000111.1 GCA_946618395.1 uncultured Clostridia bacterium | reverse complement strand
TTTGTTGCTGGAGCTGGTGATAAGACTTGAACTTACGACCTGCTGATTACGAATCAGCTGCACTACCGACTGTGCTACACCAGCATCCACGGCAACATGAATATTATATCGGATTCATTGCCGTTTGTCAATATTTTTTTGAAAAAAACTGTTTTTTTACTTTTCGAGCGGAAAAACCTTGACAAATTTTCCTTTTATGCTATAATAAAAAAGCACATGGGCCTGTAGCTCAGTTGGGAGAGCGCTGCGTTCGCAACGCAGAGGTCATGGGTTCGAATCCCACCAGGTCCACCAAAATGGGAGATGGGTCGCAATGCGATCCATCTCCCATTTTGACAGAACTTACGATTCAATCCATCTCCTATCCGCAAGGATAGGAAGAACACGCGCCGCGGTGCAGACCCGCTTTTTGAAAATGTTGCGCGTGTTTGGGTTCTGAATCCCACCAGGTCCACCAAAATGGGAGATGGGTCGCAATGCGATCCATCTCCCATTTTGACAGAACTTACGATTCAATCCATCTCCTATCCGCAAGGATAGGAAGAACACGCGCCGCGGTGCAGACCCGCTTTTTGAAAATGTTGCGCGTGTTTGGGTTCTGAATCCCACCAGGTCCACCAAAAGGACGGTTGGCATTTTATGCCGACCGTCCTTTTGCTGTAATCTACGATTCAATCCATCTCCTATCCGCAGGATAGGAAGAACACGCGCAGGCGGCGCAAGCAGTACAATTTCCCACCCATTGTTTTTTGCCGAAGGATTGAAAATTTCAAATTTCTATGCTATACTAATAAAAAAGGATTGACAAAGTTTTTCAACAGACTTTTAACATCATTTTCTTTCGTCGTCAAAAAGGAGGGGCAACATGAAAAAGCGCGTCATTTTGATTGCCGTCATTTTGATTGCGGCAGGACTTCTCATTTTTTGCTGTGTGCTTGCCGCAATCTCCAATCGCAACGGCAAAAACTACGAAACCAACACCTACACCGTGGAAGATTCCTTTGATAAAATTGAAATCAACTCAAAGGAAACCAACATCGTGCTGGAACCCTCTGCCGATGGAAATTGCAAGGTGGTTTGCGAGGAGCGGGAAAAGATAAAACACACCGTCCTTGTGGAAGACGGCACCCTGAAAGTGAAAATAAACGATACCAGGTCGTGGTTTGACCATATTTCCTTCTTTCCCAAAGCCATGACCATGACGGTATATCTCCCCATGGATGCCTATGCCGCCCTGCAAGTGGAAAGTGGCACCGGAAACATCACCATTCCTGCCAATTTTACCTTTGGCAGCGCCGCCGTTACCGTTAGCACCGGAGATATTCTTTGGGCATCCCCGGTGACCGGCTCGCTCACATTGAACGCAGGCACCGGCGACATTGCCATCAAAAACGGAAGTGCCAAAAGCATCAGTCTTTCGGTTTCCACCGGCAAAATCACAGCCGAATCAATTGCTTGCGAAGAGGAGTTTGTCATCAACGTCAGCACCGGAAAAACGAATTTGACCGGCGTGACCTGCAAAGCTCTGACCTCGACCGGCAGCACCGGAAAAATCACCTTGAACAATGTGGTTGCAAACGACCTGCTCCAAATAGAGCGGAGCACCGGCGACGTGCGATTGGAAAATTGCGACGCCGGAGAAATCAAAATCAAGACTTCGACCGGAGACATGACCGGAACGCTGAAATCCGAAAAAATCTTCTTTGCCAGCGCCTCCACCGGAAAGGTGCGTGTTCCCAAAACCACGTCAGGCGGGATCTGCGAAATTACCACCTCCACCGGAGATATTGAAATTGAAATAGAAAAATAAAAAATATCAAGCAAAAATCCCGCGCCGAAAAAGATTTTGTTCTTGCATTTCGGCGCGGGATATGTTATAATATCGGCGTGGATGTCAAAAATCCGCAAACGTGAGTTCGTAACCATCCTCACGTAAAACAAAACTAAGGAGAAACATTTATGAAAAGCAAAACCCGGATGAACATTCTGTTCATCACCCAGGCGGCTGTCATCGCCGCGCTCTACGTCGTTTTAACACATCTTGCCAACCTGATAGGGCTTGCAAGCGGCGCAATCCAGTTTCGCATTTCCGAAGCGCTTTGCATCCTCTCTTTCTTTACCCCGGCGGCAATTCCCGGTTTAACAATCGGTTGCTTTTTGGCAAACCTGACCACCGGCTGTATTTGGATGGATATTCTGTTTGGAACGCTGGCAACTTTTTTAGGAGCGTTGGGTGGCTATTTTTTGCGCAAAATATCGGCTTGGCTCGTCCCCGTTCCAACGGTGTTGGCAAACGCTGTCATCGTCCCGTTTGTTTTGAAATACGGGTATCTCTCGGAGGCAATCTGGGGGCTTAACTGGTATTTCGGCTTTTCCCTTTCCGTTGGCATTGGCGAAGTAGTAGTGGCATTTGCCGGAGGTATGATCCTTTACTTTGCGGCACGAAAACCGTTGGAAAAAGTATTGTTTTTAAAATGATAACTGGAGGTGCGTATGAAACCGATCGTCCTTTCGCCCGGTGCCGCTTTTGCGATTGACCGGCTGGAATCCCGCGGCTTTGACGGATATGCCGTGGGCGGTTGCGTGCGCGATTCTCTTTTGGGTTCTTCTCCACACGATTGGGACCTGACCACCAATGCAACGCCGCCGGAAATCGTTGCGGCATTTCCCGACTGCCGCGTGATTGAAACCGGCATTCAGCACGGCACGGTAACGGTTCTTTATGAGAAAGAGCCGCTGGAAATCACCACCTTCCGCAAGGACGGCGCCTATGCCGATAACCGCCACCCCACCGCCGTTACCTTTTCCAAAACGGTGGAAGAGGACCTTTCGCGCCGCGATTTTACCGTTAACGCCATGGCGTATCACCCCAAAAAAGGGCTTGTGGACCTGTTTTGCGGACAGGCGGATTTGCAAAACGGCGTCATTCGCTGCGTGGGGGATGCGAAAGCCCGCTTTTATGAGGACGGTTTGCGCATTTTGCGCGCCGTTCGATTTGCCTCGGTGCTCGGCTTTGTTTTGGAAGCGGAAACCGCCCGCGCCGTTACAGACTGCGCCCATTTGCTGGACGGAATTGCAAAAGAGCGCATCCGCGAAGAATGGAGCAAACTGCTCCTTGGCAAAACGCCGGCAACCATTTTGCAGGACTATCCCGAAGTGTTTGCCCGCATCCTTCCGGAAATTTGCCCGATCAATCGGCAAACGCTCGGCTTTCTTGCCGCGGCGCCGCTCGATCTTCCCGTCCGGCTCTCTTTGCTGTTCGACTTGCCGGAAAACGCAAAAAAAGCGCTCCTGCGCTTGCGCTACGACAATGAAACGCAGGAAAAGGTGATTGCACTTGTGGAATTACAGCGCGGCAAACTTGATCTTTCCGAGGTTGGTTTGCGCCGGCTGCTGCGAAACTATCCTGCCCCAACGGTTGGCAGTTTGCTTTGCGTTCTGGAATGCAAAGGGCAAGACGTTTGCGCGGCAAAATCGGCTTTGCAAACCGTTCTTTCGCGCGGTGACTGCACCTCGTTGCAAGCGCTGGCAATCACCGGGAACGATCTGATCGCCCTCGGCATTCCCGCCGGAAAACAAATCGGCGCACTTTTGGAAGCGCTCCTTGACCGCGTGATCGACGGCAGTTTGCCGAATGAAAAAGCCGCCCTTTTGGAAGCGGCAAAAACGCTGAAAAAATAAAACAGGGGCTTTGCAGTCCCTGTTTCTTCTATTCGGTTTCGTTATGCCATCTGCTCCGGCAATTTTCTTCCGCCCAGGATATGAAAATGCAGGTGCTTGACGCTTTGGCAGGCATCCTCGCCGCAGTTGGAAATCACGCGGTAACCGTTTTTCAGCCCCTCTGCGGCGGCAATTTTGGGAATCGCCTCAAAAATGGCGGCAACCAATTTGCTGTTCTCCGCGTTCACGGCATCCATGCT
>CAMOLD010000110.1 GCA_946618395.1 uncultured Clostridia bacterium | reverse complement strand
ACGCCTTGTCACCTTTTTGCATCAACAGGTTATAAAAGGGCATTAAATCCTCGCGAATTTTCAAGGGTTCGGGTTCAGTTTCGGTGCCGGTATTATCACCGGTATTCCCGGTATTATCGCCGGTGTTGGTGCCGGTATCATCGCCGGTATTTTCGGTGTTATCGCCGGTGTTGGTGCCGGTATCATCGCCGGTATTTCCGGTATTATCACCGGTGTTGGTGCCGGTATTATCACCGGTATTTCCGGTATTGTCGCCGGTTTCTGTGTTGCCTGTGTTGTCACCGGTATTTCCGGTATTATCACCAGTTCCGGTATTGCCGGAGTTATCTTTATTGGTTCCGGAACTATCTCCGCCGTTGTTGCCGGAATGATCCTCGTTGCGGGGCGTGTTATCCGGCTCGGTTGTGGTGTTTTTCTTTGCGCAGGCTGTGAAAACCAGCGCGCAAACCAAAAACAGCAACACAACGGTTACTAGGATAGAACCGAAACTTCTTTTTTGGTTCTTCATTTTCCTAAAATCCTCCTTTAAGTTTCTATATCGAAATGCCTCAAAAACCGAAGCAGTTCTTCGGGATACTCATTTTCGGCGTTCAATCCGGTGTCGCCGAGGTTGACCAGTTTGTTGGTTCCGTGGTAGTCGCTCCCCGCCGTTGCATAGAGGCGGAAGCGTTTTGCGAAGGCGAGCATTTGCCCGCGCAGTTTTTCGGAAAAGCCGGAATAGTATGCCTCCACACCCTGCAAGCCGAATTCCATCAACCGGCGAAGGCGGGTTTCCATTTCTTCCCCCAGGATCAATTCGTTGCCGCTGCCGTAAAAGGGGTGCGCCAGCACCGGAACGCCGCCACCGGCAAGAATACCGCGGATGGCTTCCTCGGGCCGGACAGATTGAATGCCGGGGGGCATCCTGTTGATATACTGCACAATGGCTTCCTCTTTTGTTTTTGCATATCCGTATTTCACCATCAAATTGCCGATATGCGGTTTGCCGGGATTATCCAAAGCAAACAAACGGTCTATTTCCTCCTTTGGAAAGGTGAAACCGAATGTTTCCCTTAAAAAATCCAGCCGGACAGTCAGCTTTTGCATTCGGAGTGAATGCCCGTGGGCAATGACCGCTTGAACAGGGGCGGCGTCCGGGTCAAACCCGTAACCCAACACATGGTATTTTCCCTGCTCGTCTTTGCAGGAAAATTCCACGCCCGGAATGAGCTTCGGATCGTCTTTTTTTAAGCTGCCGCGCAGGATTTGCGGGGCTTTGACGGCATCATGGTCGGTGACCGAAAAAACAGAGATGCCAGCCGCCCGAACTGCCCGGATCAGCTCCTCCGGTGTATCGGTCCCATCCGAAACGGTGGTGTGCATATGCAAATCAATTTTGCACTTCAAAGACATTTGCCGCGCTCCTCTTACAGCGTTTTTTTCAATGTTAAAACGTTTTGCCCGTCCTTGTATTCATAGGAAACGTCGTCCATCAGCTGCTTGGTCATGAAAACGCCGAGTCCGCCGATTTTGCGGTCGTTTGCAGACAACGTGACATCCGGGTCTTCTTTTTTCAAAGGATCGTATGGCATGCCGCGGTCAAGGAAGGTGATGATGACCGTTACCGGATTTTTGAATACTTCAACGCGGACGGTGGCATTTCCCTTGCCCGGCGCATAGGCATAGTTTGCAATGTTGACGAAAATCTCCTCCACCGCAAGTTCCAGTTGCATTTGCGCTTTGGGCGAACAGTCAACAGCTTCCAGACGGGCGTTTACAAAATTGATGACCTTCTGCAGGTTATCGACAGACGCCTCAATATCCATCTCATCGGCATTGGATGTTTCCTGCAAGCCGGTTTCAAAATTCAGCGAGTCCACGCGGGAGAGCAACTCGATCAAGCGGCTCTTCCAAAGCGCGCAGGTCTGCTCTTCCGTTTGGGAGTCCGGGTCCGGATGCCGGGTTTTCCAATCGATCAACCCCGCATAGGAAAGGCAACGCACCTTTTCCTCCACGGCGCAAATTTCCTGCTCGTTGCGGGTGTTCAGATAAGCGGCAAGGCTTTCATGCCAGAATTTGCGCGCGGTATCGGCGGAATACCCCTGAAATTGATGCACGATTTCGGGCTCGTATTCGGAATAGCCGACATAGGCATTATACATGGCGACAAGATCAAAAATCGGATGCCCGACGGCAAGCGTATCCATATCGATGACAAGCACTTCGTTGCCGGCAAGGACGATGTTTTTGGTGTGGAAATCGCCGTGAATCATCCGGTTGCTTTCGGGAATTTCCACTGCCATGCGCTCCAGCTTTTCGCCGAGCCCTTCCGGCAAAAGGGCTTTGACCCGTTGAACTTTTTCGATGAATTTTTGTTTGACGGGGGGCAGTTTCCCTTCGGGAACCGAGATGCTGTGGATTTTTTTGAGCATTTTGACGTATTCGTCAACGCACCAATCAAAGCGCTCGGGCTCGTTTGCCAGAATTTTTGCAAAGGATTTGGCGTTCAAAAGCTCGAAAACCGAGCCGTAACTTTCGCCAACTTTCACAACGTCATAGGAAATTGCCGTTGGAACGCCCAACACCAATGCCAGGCGGGCGACCTCGCGCTCATGCTGAATTTCGGCAAGCGCATCGGCATTCTTGTAGGTTTTGACAACGTTGTCGCCGTCGATGCGGTAGACTTTGCCGTTAAAGCCTTCGCCAATGACCTCGCACCCCTCGACAGACACCTGGCGGTAGGCTTTTTCCACCGTCATCATTTCGGTAAAGCCTGTCATTTCCAAAATTTCGTAAACATCGGAATTGACATCGGTAATCTTCAAAACCGGGTGCGATTTTTTGATGCGCAGAATCATGCGCAGTCCGGCGCTTGAAATATACTCCAGCTCCCCGGCGTTCAGAATGACGCAAACCGATTGGTCTTCCGGCAGTTTTGCCGAAAGCTCGGTTTCAACTTGCGCGGCGTTGCCCGAATCGATTCTGCCGGTTAATTGGATAATGGCTTGCTTTTCGTTTTGCATATTGATTCTCCGTTATTCTAATTTTCCAATTTTATTCTATCATATTTCTTTTTTATTTTCAACTTTTTTAAGCAAAAAATATTGAATCGTTTTCAAAATAATGTTATAATAATGGCAATATGTGCCAAAGGAGGCTGAAAAATGAAAAAATGGAAGCAACGCGCTCCGCTGGAACGCGCCTGCCCCGACTTTCAAAAAGGGTTGACGGCAGAACAGGTAACCGAGCGCGTCCAAAAGGGATACACCAACCTTGCGGATGATCCCAACGAAAAAGGAACCATGCGAATTATTGCAGGCAATCTGTTTACTTTTTTTAACGTTGTTCTTTTTTCCATTGCTTTTCTGTTCATCGCTTTTATCATCTACCTGAACGTATCCGGACACGCGGAGATTGCAAACAAATATTTCGGGTTTTCCAAATTTGTTTTTCTGATTCCCGCCATTATGAACGTTGGAATGGGCTCCTTCCAGGAAATTAAAAGCCTGAAAGTGATTAAAAAGCTCCGCATTGTGACCGAATCGAAAGCAAAGGTTATTCGCGACGGGGAGACGCAAAAAATTGACGCCGGCAAAATCGTGCTGGACGATATTGTTGCCGTTTCCGCAGGCGATCAGGCTTCCGCCGACCTGGAAGTTTTGGAAGGCGAAGTGTTTGTTGACGAATCTATGCTGACAGGCGAATCGGACCACGTGAAAAAATGCGCCGGCGATCGGATTCTTTCCGGCTCCTCGGTGATTGTTGGCTCCGCCCATTGCCGCGCCGTTGCCGTTGGAAACGATACCTACGCCGCCGAGTTAACCAAAAAGGTGAAAAGCGGGGCGCGCCACAAATCTGAGTTGATGTCTTCGATTATGAAGATCATCAAAATTCTGACCGTCGGCTTGTGCATGGCGCTTGTCACTGTGCTGATCACCATGGCGGTCAAAATTGCAACGACGGGCAACGATCCCGCCATTTGGTTTGAACTGGCGCCGCTGAACCTGAAAGACCCCGTTTCCTGGGCGGTTCTTGCGGTGACCGGCGGAACCTACGGAATTGGTATGATTCCCACCGGGTTGGTGCTGACGGCATCGGTGACCATGATGGTTTCGATTGCCCAGC
>CAMOLD010000109.1 GCA_946618395.1 uncultured Clostridia bacterium | reverse complement strand
TTGAGATGCGGAAACAGCGCGTAACGCTGGAACACCGTGTTGACCTGGCGCTTGTAGGGCGGCAGATCGTTGATGCGTTGTCCGTCAAAAAAAACGTCCCCCGTATCCGGCACTTCAAAACCGCCAATGATGCGCAGCGTGGTCGTTTTTCCGCAACCGGAAGGGCCCAACAGAGTGATGAATTCTTTATCATGGATCTCCAGATCCATGTTGTCCAGGACGGTCTCCCCGTCAAACGCCTTGGAAATCCCGCTTAATCGAATCAGAACATCTTTGTTCATTCCACATAAATACTCCTTTTTTCACAAAAAAATATTCATGGAAATGCATGACTTTACCCGCCATCGGTTTCTCCGGAAAAGCGGGGGTAAAGTTCCCGTTTTTCCTCGGCTTTCGGCACATTGTGCGCAAATTCCGCATATATTGTAGCAGATATGTTTTATAATTGCAATAGTTTTTCAAAAAAAATCAAATTTTGTTATTTTTCACAATTAAGCGCAACTAATTTGTGCCATTTGTGGTTTTTTCGCAAAATGTTTTGGTTTGCTCTTTTTTTCTTCATTTTCCTCTGTTTTCCTCTGCTTTCCTCTGTTTTCCTTTGAAAATGACCTATCCGAAACTGCCGGAATCAACCTCAAAAAAACGGGCGAGCAGACTTGCCGAAAAACCCAGCCAGGAAACGCCGCTTCCGGCGCGCAGAAGCAGATAGACCGAAAAACACCACAAAAGCGTTAAAAAGCCGAACGAAAGCCACCGAAAAACGCGCCGGGAGGAAGCCTCGCCAAAGCGGAGCGCGAACAGGCACGACACGATCCTGCCGCCGTCAAAAGTTTGGACCGGGAGCAGGTTCAAGCCCCCCAGAATCAGCGAAAGGGCGCAAAACGGACCGAAAAAGCCGACCGACCGCAACGGAAACGCCACCGCCGCGCAAACAAGGCTTGCCGCCGGTCCTGCCGCCGCAAGAAGCGCCTCCTGTTTGTAGGATTGCAACCCGGCAACGCCGATGCGCGCGCCGAGCAACCCGAAGCGGAGCTTTTCCACCCGGATTTTGAGCAACCGCGACGCCAAAAGATGCCCCGCCTCGTGCGCGCAAATTGCCAGACAGAGCGCGCAAACGGTCTCCAACCGCTCGGTGAACAGCAGCGCGAGCAAAACGGCAACGGCAACCGGATCGATTTGCAATGCGGGAAAGCGTTTTTGCGGCATGCGAAGGGCTCCTTTCTTACGGATGCCGTTTAGTTTATGCCCGGGCGGCTGTCCGATATGAAAAAGCGCCGCCCCCTTTTTACGGGGGGCGGCGCGAAAACGCGGCATCAGCCTTTCGGCTTGAAAAATTCATACAGGAAACAGGGGATCATGCCGTTATACTGCCGCAGAATCTTATCGGCGCGGCGGCCGTAAAGTTTTTCAAACTGCGGATGCGAGGTGATGATGTAGATTTGCCACGGATCAAACCGGGCAAAATTTTTGCCGATCTCCCGGTAGAGTGCCTCGGCTTCGGCAGGCGTCATCAGCCGCTCGCCGTAGGGCGGATTGCAAATAATCGTGCCGCGGCAATCCGGCTTTTGAATGGTGCGCGCGTCGGCGGTAAAGAGCTTGATTTGCGCTTTCACACCGGCACGGGTCGCGTTTTCCTTGGCAACGGCGAGCACTTTGGGGTCAATGTCCGACGCCCAAACGGTGACGCCCGACTCCGGTTTGACCTCGTTTTTTGCCGCTTCGCGTTCCTCTTTCCAGGCGGTTGCCGGAATTGCCGGGAACGCCTCTGCCGCAAAACCGCGGGAAAGCCCGGGGGCAAGATTCCGATGGATCATTGCCGCCTCGACCGCGATGGTCCCCGAGCCGCACATGGGGTCCCAAATCAAGGTGTCCTCCCTTGGGTGCGAAGAAAGCACCAATCCCGCCGCAAGCGTTTCGCGCAACGGGGCGGCGCCCGCCTCGGGGCGGTAGCCGCGCTTATGCAGCGCAGTTCCGCTGGAATCGATCATCAGCGCGGCAACGTCCTTGAACAGGAAAAACTCCACCCGGTAAACGGCTCCCGTTTCGGGAAACCAGGTAAGCCCATATTTGGAAGAAAGCCGGTTGACGATTGCTTTTTTGATGATTTTTTGGCAGTCCGGGATCGAAAAGAGTCTGCTTTTGACGGCGTGTCCGATGACCGGGAAGGCATCCTCTTTGCCAATCCACTGCTCCCACGGAAGCGCCTTGGTGCCCTCGAACAGCTCCTCAAACGAGGTTGCCGGAAATCTGCCCAGCAGAATCAGCACCCGCTCGGCGCACCGCAGACGCAAATTTGCCCGAACCAGCATGCGCTCGTCTCCCTCAAAATAAACTCTTCCGTCCATGGTTTCGGTGCGGCGCCCGCCCAGGGCGTCTATCTCCTGCCCGACCAGGCGTTCCAAACCGAACATACAGGTTGCAACCAAATTCAGATTCATAGCGGCTCCTTTTTGCGTTCTTCTCAAAAATCGGGGCGGAAAGGCATTTTTTCTTTGCAGTTTTACCAAAAAATGAAAAATATGGTTTCCGGTCTTGCATTTTGATAGAATTTAGTGTATAATGTGTAACGAAAAATTTGATTCCCGAAAGGATTTTTTCCAATGGAAACGAACAACAAGATGAAAGTTGGCGTGATTGGCGCCACGGGGATGGTGGGGCAACGGTTTTTGACCCTTTTGGAAGACCACCCCTACTTTGAGGTTTCGGTGCTGGCGGCATCTTCCCGCTCGGCAGGGCAAACCTACGAAACCGCGGTTGGTGACCGCTGGAAGCTCGCGGCTCCCATGCCCGAAAAATACAAAAAAATGATTGTGAAAGACGCCGCGGACGTTGCCGCGGTTGCCGCGGAATGTTCCTTTGTTTTTTGCGCGGTCAATATGAAAAAAGACGAGATCAAGGCGCTGGAAGAGGCGTATGCCAAAGCCGAATGCCCGGTGGTTTCCAACAACTCGGCAAACCGCTGGACCCCCGACGTTCCCATGGTGATTCCCGAAATCAACGACGCGCATCTTGCCGTGATTGAGCACCAGCGCAAGCGTCTTGGCACCAAGCGCGGCTTTATTGCCGTGAAGCCCAACTGCTCGATCCAATCCTACGTTCCGCTCTTGACGCCGCTGCTCAAATACGGCATTGAAGAGGTGGTTGCCACCACCTATCAAGCCATTTCCGGCGCGGGCAAAACTTTCCGCGAATGGCCGGAGATGCTGGATAATATCATCCCGTTCATCGGCGGCGAGGAAGAAAAGAGCGAGCAGGAACCCCTGCGCGTTTGGGGAACGGTGAAGGACGGCGTGGTTGTGAAAGCCGAGAAACCGGTGATTACCACCCAGTGCATCCGCGTTCCGGTGGTGGACGGTCACACGGCGGCGGTGTTTGTCAAGTTTAAGAACAAACCCACCAAAGAGGAAATTCTGGAAGCCTGGGCAACCTATTCCGGCAAGCCGCAGGCGCTGGAACTTCCCCACGCGCCCAAACAGTTCATTCACTACTTTGAGGAAGACAACCGTCCGCAGGCGCACCTGGACCGCGACCTGGAAGGCGGCATGGCAATTTCCGCCGGCAGACTGCGCGAGGATACGCTGTTTGACTACAAATTCGTCGGCCTTTCCCACAACACCCTGCGCGGTGCGGCGGGCGGCGCCGTTCTGATTGCCGAACTGCTTTACCGCGAAGGCTATTTTAACTGAAAATACGCCCGATGAAAGGCGGACTTTTCCCAACGGAAAAGTCCGCCTTTTTTGTTATCGGATATGCACCAGGCGGAAGATTTCCTCGCCCAGGGCATTGGCAAACGTGCGAACGTCCTCCTCTGTGTTCTCTGCCGAAAAACTGATGCGAATAGTGGAGCCGGCTTCCGCCGGGGTCAGTCCGAACGCGGTTAGCGCCACGCTGGGTGCGGCGGAATGCGAGGAACACGCCGACCCGTTGGAAACATAGATTCCCCGCGCGGAAAGCGCATGCAAAATTGTTTCGGAGCGGATGCCCGGAACGGTAACGCTCAAAATATGTGGCGCGGTTTTGCCCTTTGGCAAATTGACGCGCACCGGCAATGTTGCCAGCAGCTCTTTGGCAAGGTCACGGAGCGATTCCATTTTTCCGGCATTGGAAGCAAGGTTGGCAAAGCCCTCTTTTGCCGCGGCGGCAAAGCCGGCGATGCCCACAAGATTTTCGGTTCCCGAACGGAA
>CAMOLD010000108.1 GCA_946618395.1 uncultured Clostridia bacterium | reverse complement strand
AAAACAATGTTTTCGGGGTTGGCGCGTTTGACGCCGGTGGCAACTGCCGGAGCGCGGCCGTGCGCGGCTTCAATCATATCGCAGTTGAAGTAATCATACGCCATGACAGAGCAACCAACCGGAGCAATGCCGATGGTTTTGCCTTCAATACCCAGCTCATCAATCACCTCGGCAACCAGACGGTGGATAATGCCGTGGGTGCAGCCGGGGCAATAATGGAAGGGCGCGTCGGTCAGGGCTTTGGGTTTTTGAAATACGACCATGGTTCAATGACCTCCTTTCGCGGCGGCAACAATGGCATCCAATACCTGTTCGGGCGTTGGAATCATACCGCCTGCGCGATTGCAGAGCGTAACGGGAACGCGGCATTCCGAAGCCAGGCGGACATCCTCAATCATCTGCCCCATGGAAAGCTCTACCGAGATGAAGGCTTTGACATGGTCGGCGGCTTTGCGGAAGACCTCGTTCGGGAAGGGCCAAAGGGTAATGGGACGGATCAAACCGGCTTTAATGCCCATTTTGCGTGCCTCATCCACGGCGTTTTTGGAAACGCGGGCGGCAATGCCGAAAGCGGCAATGCAAATTTCAGCGTCCTCCATGCGGTATTCCTCGGCGCGTGCCTCGGTTGCCTGAATTTTCGCATAGCGTTCGTAACGCTCAAAGTTTGTTTTTTCCAGTTCCTCGGGTTTGAGGAAGAGCGAATTGACAATGTTGTGTTTGCGTTTCATGCCCGTTCCGGTGGTTGCCCAGGGTTTTTCGGGCATGGGGTTGACCTTCAAATCATCCAGCGCGACCGGCTCCATCATTTGCCCCATGGTGCCGTCGGCAAGAATCATTGCTGTCATGCGATATTTGTCGGCAAGTTCAAAGCCTTTCACGGTCAGCTCCGCCATTTCCTGCACCGAGGAAGGGGCAAGAACAATCATGTGGTAGTCGCCGTGTCCGCCGCCGCGGGTTGCCTGGAAGTAATCGGACTGACTGGGCTGAATACCGCCAAGTCCGGGACCGCCGCGCTGAACGTTGACGATGAGCGCGGGAAGATCGGCGCCGGCAAGATAGGAAAGTCCCTCGCCTTTGAGCGATACTCCGGGGCTGGAAGAAGAGGTCATCACGCGCAGACCCGCGGAGGAAACGCCGTAGACCATGTTGATGGCGGCAATTTCACTCTCGGCTTGCAGGAAGGTGCCGCCGATTTTGGGCATCTTTTTTGCCATGTAGGCGGCAATTTCGGTTTGCGGTGTAATGGGATAGCCGAAATAATGGCGGCATCCCGCAACAATCGCGGCTTCGGCAATGGCTTCATTGCCTTTCATCAATACTTTTTCAGACATTGTTTCGCCCCCTTTTACTTTTCTACGGTGATAATAACATCGGGGCACATCAAAGCGCACGAGGCGCAGGCAATGCAGGCTGCCTGATCAACGATTTCGGCAGGGTGGTGTCCCTTTTTGTTGATTTTTTCGGTTGCAAGGCGCAAAATCTTTTTGGGGCAGGCGTCCACACAAAGACCGCATCCCTTGCAGTTGTCGGTGTTGAAAGTCAGTTTCGACATAACAAGTTCCTTTCCTTTCAATTCTATTGGTTTCAAAGGGCGTCCAGCGCCTGTTTGATGTCGTCAATCAAATCCTGCTTGTTTTCCAAACCGCAGGAGAACCGGACCAAATCCGGGGAAACGCCGGCGGCAATCAGCTCGGCGTCGCTCATCTGGCGGTGGGTTGCGCTTGCCGGATGGAGGCAGCAGGTGCGCGCGTCGGCAACGTGGGTCTCAATGGCGGCAAGTTTCAGGTTACCCATAAACTTTTCCGCCGCGGCTCTTCCGCCTTTGACGCCAAAGCTGACAACGCCGCAGGAGCCATTGGGCAGGTATTTTTCGGCAAGTGCGTGGTCGCGGTCACCGGGAAGCCCGCAATAGGTGACAAACGAGATACGGTCGTCGCCTGCCAAAAACTCGGCAACTGCCTGCCCGTTCTCGCAATGGCGCGCCATGCGGACGTGCAAACTTTCCAGCCCCAGGTTGAGCAGGTATGCGTTTTGTGGCGATTGAATGGAGCCGAAATCGCGCATCAGCTGCGCGGTAGCTTTGGTAATAAAGGCGCCGCCAAGGCCGAAACGCTCGGTGTAAATCACGCCGTGGTAGCTTTCGTCCGGCGTGCAAAGGCCGGAAAATTTATCGGGATATTTCGTCCAGTCAAATTTTCCGCTGTCCACAATGCAGCCGCCAACGCCCGAGCCGTGACCGTCCATATACTTGGTGGTGGAGTGGGTCACAATATCGGCGCCCCATTCAAACGGGCGGCAGTTGACCGGCGTTGCAAAGGTGTTGTCAACAATCAGCGGAACGCCGTGCTTGTGGGCGGCGGTTGCAAAACGCTCAATATCAAGCACGCGCAAAGCGGGGTTTGCAATGGTCTCGCCGAACACCGCTTTTGTGTTGGGGCGGAAGGCGGCTTCCAGCTCCTCGTCGGTGCAGTCGGGCGAAAGGAAGGTAAAATCAATGCCCATCTTCTTCATGGTGACCGAGAAGAGGTTGAAGGTCCCGCCGTAAATTGCCGAAAGCGAAACCACATGGTCGCCGCAGTTGGCAATGTTGAAAACGGCATAAAAGTTTGCCGCCTGACCGGAGGAGGTCAGCATAGCGGCGGTTCCGCCTTCCAGCTCGCAAATTTTTGCGGCAACATAGTCGTTGGTGGGGTTTTGCAGGCGGGTGTAAAAATAGCCGCTGGCTTCCAGGTCGAAGAGTTTGCCCATATCGGCGCTGGAATTATATTTGAAGGTGGTGCTTTGAATGATGGGAACCTGGCGGGGTTCACCGTTTCCGGGGCGGTAGCCGCCCTGCACACAGGTGGTTTCAATGCGTTGCTTTTTCTTTGCCATTGATTTTTCCTCCTTTTATTGGTCAATAATCTTTTTTTGCAAATGGAGCGGTAACAAATCGGGAATTTCGTCTTTCAGCTCCGGGTAGAGCGCGGCTTCCACGGTGGTGTATCGCAAGGGAAGCCCTGTCAGCGCGGCAACCTCTTTTCCGTAGGCAACCGAGGAGCGCACCACGTCGGCGGTGGTTTCGGCACCCAGGTTGGAGTTGTTGACGATTCCGGTAAAGGGAATGCCGCAAGCCGCCTCAATTTCTTCCTTGATTTCTATTGTGGATTGCGCGTCACGCGAGAGCGGGCGAAAGCGATTGATGACCAACAGCATTTCATAGTCGTTTTCTTCCAGCAGTGCGGGAGCCAAACGCCCGAGCGCCAAAGCGCCGCGGTCGTCGCCGCCAACGTCCACAATCACGTGGAGCGAGCGGTCGTCGGTAATGGCGTAAAGATCCTGCGGCATGGCGGGCAGGTCCAAATTGGTGTTTGCAAACGCCGAGGAGATCAGGCGAATGCCGGCATGGGCAAACTCCTCGCCGCTATCCTTGGTGCGAAAGTAGGGGTTGACGATGTCCAGGTCGGCAACGGCAACCTTTTTTTCTTCCTCGCGCAGTTTCAAGGCAAGGTTAACGGCAATGTTGGTTTTTCCGCTCCCGTAATGCCCGCAAAGCAGGGTCACGCGGCGAAAACTCATAACAGGTTCCTCCGAATCTTGCCGCTAACGGTTTTGGGAAGCTCGTCGCGGAAGACCACAATGCGCGGATATTTGTAGGGTGCAGTATGCGTTTTGACGTAATTCTGAATCTCTTTTTTCAGCTCTTCGGTGGGCTCGGTGCCTTTGGTCAGAACGATGGAAGCCTTGACCACCTGACCGCGCACCTCATCCGGTGCGGCGGAAACACCGCATTCCAGAACGTAGGGAAGCTCCATAATCACGCTTTCAATCTCAAACGGTCCAATGCGGTAGCCCGAGGATTTGATCACATCGTCCACGCGCCCGACATACCAGTAGTAGCCGTCCTCATCGCGCCATGCGGTATCGCCGGTGTGGTAATAGCCGTCATGCCAGGTTTCGGCGGTCTTTTCGGGGTCGTTGTAGTAACCAACCGAAAGTCCGCAGGGCAGTCCGTCTTTAATATTGATGACGATCTCTCCGGTTTCGCTTTCCTTCACCGGTTTGCCGTTCGCATCGACCAGTTCAACGTTATATATGGGCGCGGGCTTGCCCATGGAGCCAACTTTATGCGGCATACCAACCATGTTTCCAATAATCATGGTGCTTTCGGATTGCCCGAATCCTTCGTGGATCTGCAATCCGGTCAGCCGCTCGA
>CAMOLD010000107.1 GCA_946618395.1 uncultured Clostridia bacterium | reverse complement strand
TCTTTGTCTCTCTCTTGTTGTTCAGTTTTCAAAGATCGTTTGCTGCCCCTTTTTTTCGGACAGCTCTATTATTATACCGCTTTTATGCAAAAAAGTCAAGCTTTTTTTGATTGTCAAAAGAGATAAATAATTACAAATTTCCGGTTTTTCTTTTGTGCAAAAAAGCTAAATTCAGGAATTGCTCTGCAATCGGAGCAGAAAAGCCGTTCGAGCAAACAAAAAAAAGCCTGCAAAAAGCGCTTGACAAAGCGTTTTTTGCAGGCTTTGATTATCCTATCAAATCCGTTGTTTTACTTTGCAATAAATTCAAAAACGAATCATCGGCGGAAAACAACAGAAAGAAGGTTTTTCCAGTTTCTTCTTCCCGAACCTCCGCAAGGGCGCGATCGGGCGCGAAAAAACCGGCTGTATAGCGATAGACCTGCTTTCCTTTCCGCTTTGGAGCGCTTGCCTTCCATTCTTCCTTTGTAAAACGGGCAACGGAAAGAACTTGATGGGTATAAACCCGGCAAACGGTGGTGTTTCGTCTTCCGTAATGCTCTACGATGACAAAGTCAACCATTCCGTTGGAATTTGGGTCCAGCCGGCAGGTGTATTGGCGCAGGATATGCCGCGTGATGACAACGACTGCCCCGACCAGCAAAAAAACGGAAAGAAGCTGAAAAAGGGCGGGAACCGATAGGCCGGGAATTTTAGAAAGATAAAAAATTCCGATTGCAACGCCGAATAGCATGACCGCCGTTGCAATTTCTTTGCCCTTTTTGGCGGTGGAAGTATATTCCCCCATGGTGCCTCTCCTTTCCTTTTTATTATATAGCGTCTTTTCGGGTTATTTCCCGACGCAAAAATGCGAAAAAATTTCGGACACAAGATCCTCGGACACCGCCCTGCCGTCCAGTTCGGCAAGCGAGCCCATTGCCGATTCGGCATCGTTACAGCAAAGGTCGATCGGCAATCCTGCGGAAAGCGCATCTTTGGCGCGTTCGATATCCTCGATTGCCCGCAAAACCGCCGCCTGTTGCCGCGCGTTGGTCAAAATGGCGTCCTGCCCCAAATCCAAAGCGCCGTCGGTAAACAGCGTTTCCACAATTTGCGAAAGCGTTTCAAAGCCCTCGCCGGTTTTGGCGGAAAGCAGAACGGTATGTTTGCAGTTTGATTGGCAAGCATCCACCGTTGCGGGGTCAATGCCAAAATCTGTTTTGTTGAGCAAAACGACGGTTGGTTTTTCGGCAAGCTTTGCCGCCTCCAAAACGGCGCGGTCATCGGCGGTCATTTTTTTGCCGGCATCCACCACGGCAAGGATCAACTCGGCATTCTCCATTGCCTTTTTGGCGCGTTCCACGCCGATTTTTTCAACGGTATCGGTTGTTTCATGCAGTCCGGCAGTATCAGTCAGACGCAAGGTCACGCGGCCGAGCGTTGCCGTTTCGGTCAACAGATCGCGCGTGGTCCCTTCAACGTCGGTAACAATCGCAGCTTCCCTGCCGACCAGAACATTGTAAACCGAGCTTTTGCCAACGTTCGGCTTGCCACAAATAACGGTTGCAATCCCTTCGGCAACGGCATGCCCGGTGCGGTATGTCTCGGCTAATGTTTTCAATTTGACCAAGCATTCCGAAAAAGCGGCAATCATCTCCTCGCGGCTCATATCGGCAAGATCTTCGTCGGGATAATCGATCACCGCGTAAACGGAAGCCAGAATGCGGCGCAGTTGGGCATAAACCTCGGCGCTTTTTTCTTCGGTTTTGCCACCCATTCCGCTATGTGCCAGCAAAAGCTGCTGACGGTTTTGTGCCTCCAACAGGTTGGCAAGCGCCTCGGCAGAAGAAAGCCCGATCTTCCCATTCAGAAAAGCGCGCTTGGTAAACTCACCGGCGCCCGCGGGCGATGCGCCCGCCGCAAAAAGCGCCGTTAAAATCGTTTCGGTAAGCAGAACGCCCCCATGACAGCAAATTTCTACGGTATCCTCGCCGGTAAAAGACGCCGGCGCCGGAAAAACCGTTGCCAGGGCATCGTCAACGGCAACGCGGGTTCCGTCCGCCTCCCGGATATAAACGGTTCCGTAAACCGCAGTTCTTGGCAAAGCCTTACAAAGCGGCTTTCCGTTTTTTGGTTCAAACACGCGTCCGGCGATTGCAATTGCCTCGCTGCCGCTGACGCGCAAAAGCGCAACGCCGCCTTTGCCGCGCGGGGTGCTGATTGCGGCGATGGTATCGGTTTTCAAAGCAGTTCCTCCCCCTGAAAAAAGGATGAAAGAAACGGTTGCCTGCCGGGAGAAAGCCCGACAAGCAACCCGAATCATTTTTGGTTATTCAGCGTCGGTCGTGTTCTCTTCCAAGAAGATGACCACGCGACGATTGTTTTCCACTCCGATCGAGTTGGTGGTAACACCCTCGATTTCCTGCACCGCGGAGTGAATGATGCGGCGCTCGTAGGGGTTCATCGGCTCCAGCATGACGCTTCTCTTCTCGCGCAGAACCTTTTCGGCTTTGCGGCGCGCAAGCGCGCGAAGGGCGGCTTCCCGCTTTTGGCGGTAATCCTCAACGTCCAGCGTGATACGGGTGTAGGCATGCTTTTCACCGTCGATCCGGCGGTTTGCGGCAAGATTGCAGAGATACTGCAAAGCGTCCAGCGTTTCACCGTGATGACCGATCAGAAGTCCGGCATCGTCGCCGTTGACTTTCAGAACGGTATCATCGTTGGCGCCGTCCTCGGTGGCATAGGTGAGTTTATCAAGCCCCATGTTCTCAGCAACCTGACGGATAAACTGCATGGCGGCGGCAACACCTTCGGTGGATTTTTCACCCTTGGGAGCGGTTTTGGGAGCGGATTCGGTAGCGGTATAGGAAACTGCAATTTTTGCATTCACTGCGCCAATGCCCAAAAAGCCGCGTTTACCCTCTTCCAAAACGGTGATCAACAAATCTTCCTCGCGGGCGTTCAGCTCCGCGGCGGCTTTTTTGCGTGCTTCTTCCACGCTTTTTGCCGTAAAAATCAATTCTTGTTTCATATTTCAACCTCAATTACTTTCTCATTCTTCCGTGCCTTTGGAATCGGCATCTTCGGTTTTTTGTTTCTTGTTGCGAGCGGGGCGATCCTCTTTGATGGGTGCGCCCTCAACCGGCTTTTTGGCGGCTTCCTGCTTTTTGCGTTCCTCTGCCTCCATTGCCGCTTTGCGTGCAAGCGCCGCGTCGCGCGTATCGTCAAAGTCCTCGTCGTCAATATGGTGGAGCGAGCGGACTCTACCTGCGTTTTCGGATTTTACCACACGTTGTTTTTTGCCTGCAAGTTCCCTTGCGGCGGCTTTATAATCTTCCTCGGTAAACTGCGGCAGGGGCATGATCTTGCTCATAATAAACTGCTTGAGAACGCCGAGAATGCTGCGGAAGATCCAGTAAACGCCGATGATTGCCGGAACAATGAAGGTAAAGAAAGTGGACATTGCCGGCATGGTGATATCCATCATGGTATTGGAGCACGCAGTCTGGCGGTCGGCGGGCTGGCCGGGCGTTGTGCCGGGCTGATAGCCGAACTTGCGGTTGAGCTTCATGCTGAAGAAATAAACCACAAAGGTCAACACAGGAACCAGCAACAGAATATTGAAATTGCTGAAGCTGGGCGTTAAACCGAAGTTGAATTTGCCAATGTTAAAGTTGGGCATTTTATCCCATACGCCGTTCAGCTTTTCCAAAACAGCGTTTCCGTTTGTGAAATAACGGAATCCGTCCAATCCCTGCAAATCGGTCTGTGCAATGTTGGAAATGATGCCGATGGAGCTGGACGGTGCGGTTACATTCCCAAGACCTCCGGCGGCTCTCGCGGCGGTATAATAAGCGCTCAACGCGCCGGAAATGTTAGAGGAAAGACCCAAAACATAGTGCAACGGGTCAATGACGATCCGATACAGAATGATCAGAATGGGCATTTGCAACAACAACGGCAAACAACCGCTGAGGGGGCTGAAATTCTCTCTTTGATAGAGTTCCTGAATTTCCCTTTGCACCTGCTGTTGCGTTTTTTGGTCGGTGCGACCGGCATACTTGTTGCGGATTGCCATTTCCTTGGGACGCAATTTTGCCTGCTTGATGCTGTTCTTTTGCTGGCGAATGGCAAACGGGATCATCAAAAGCTCAATGACGATTGCAAATTCGCAAATACCGATAATATAGCTTCTGCCGCCCAAATATCTGGTCATCCAGTTCAGCGCTTTACCGATTCCCAAAAGGATGGTGCCGAA
>CAMOLD010000106.1 GCA_946618395.1 uncultured Clostridia bacterium | reverse complement strand
AAGCTCCTTTCCCGGTTTTCCGATTTTCTATGGATAGTGTAGCACATTTTGCCCGTTTGTGCAAGTCTTTTTTCAAAAAAGGGCGGCTTGCCCTTGTAAAAAAACGGCGGCAATGATATAATAATAAAAAAGATTTTGGGAGGGGAGCATGGATTTTCGGATTTGTGAAACAGACGCCGGAATGACGGTTGGCGCATTTTTGAAGCATCGCCTTTCGCTTTCCTCTAAGATGATCAAATATTTGAAATACCGCGAAGACGGAATTTTGCAAAACGGTGCGCGCGTGACCGTCCGGCGCGTGTTGCAAACGGGCGATTTGCTCTCCCTTGCCATGTGCGACAGCACCGACCAACCCCTTTTGGAGCCGGTGGATTTGCCCCTGCCTGTTCTGTTTGAGGACGCAGACATCGTTGTTCCCAACAAGCCGGCAAATATGCCCACGCACCCCTCGCACGACCATCACCGCGATACCGTTGCCAACGCGCTTGCCTTTCGCTACCGCAAGCTGGGCATTCCCTTTGTCTTTCGCCCGGTCAACCGCCTGGACCGCGACACCAGCGGACTGCTGCTGATTGCGCGCAACAAGCTTGCCGCCGGCCGCCTGACCGCATCGATGCAAGCCGGCGAAATTCACAAAACCTATCTTGCCGTTCTGCGCGGCGACGGTTTGCCAACTGCCGGAAGGATTGAGCACCCCCTCCACCGCACCAAAGAAAGCATTATTCTGCGCGAAATTTGCTCCCCGGACGCGCCGGACGCCGAGCCGGCTGTTACCGAATACCGCGTGCTTGCGCGCGCCGAAGGCTACGCTCTGGTTGCCGCCCGACCGCTGACCGGGCGCACGCACCAACTGCGCGTTCATTTTTCATCCCTGGGGTGTCCCATTCTTTCGGACGACCTTTACGGCTCTACCGACAGCCGCATTGCGCGGCAGGCACTCCACGCCTATACATTGGTCTTTCCGCACCCGGCAACGAAAGAAACGATGACCTTGACCGCGCCGCCGCCGGACGACTTTGCCGCGCTGGTCTCTTCCATCTTCCCCAATTTTGAAATTCCGCAAACTTTATTTTGACCGAACAACTTGAAAGAAAGGAGCAACCGATGAAAACGAACGGCAAAAAGAAACGGCTTTCGCTTGTTTGCATCGTCCTCTACGGACTTGGCGCTGGCAGTTTGATCCTGTATCTGTTGTTCCTTTGCTTTCCGGCGTTTGCCGACCGCTTCAATCAAACCTTTGCAAACGCGGGCAGGCAGATTCTTTCTTATTTGACGGTCCTGTTCCCCTTTTCGGTTGCCGAGCTTCTTCTTTTGTTCAGCCCTATTTTCCTGGGCATTCTGATTTACCGTATTGTGGTGATTCATTCCAAAAGCGCCGCCGGAATGCGCGTCTTTTTCTGCCGTGCCGGCGCCGCAATCTGTTTGATTGCGACCCTGTTTGTGTTTTGCTTTGCCCCGGGATACCAAGGAACAACCATTGACAAAAAGCTGGGCTTGGAACGCACGCCGGTTGCGGACGAAGAGCTCTACCAAACTGCCCTGCTCCTAACCGAAAAACTCAATTCCCTTTCGGACGAGCTGACGGTTCTGGATTCCGGCTCTACCGTGATGCCCTACACCATTGCCGAAATGAACAAAAAGCTGATTGCCGCCTACGAAACCTATACCGCCGGCAAATCCTTCCCCAACCATTTTTACAGCCGCGTCAAACCCCTGCTGACAAGCAAACTGTTCTCCTATGCGCACATCACCGGTATTTACACTTTTTTTACCGGCGAAGCGAACATCAACGTAAATTTCCCCGATTATTGCATTCCCTTTACCGCGGCGCATGAGCTTGCGCACCAGCGCGGCGTTGCGCGGGAGGACGAAGCTAACTTCATTGCTTTTTTGGTTTGCAATGCCTCGGACGACGCCTATTTGCAATACAGCGGATATCTGAACCTTTTTGAGTATGTTTCCAACGCGCTGTTTTCCGCCGACATCGTCCGTGGAAATGACGTTTGGAGCCGGATGAGCCCGCGCGTGCAAGCCGAAGAGCGCGCGTTTGCCAAGTTTTTTGAACGCTACCGCGAAAACGTGATCGCCTCGGCGAGCGAGCAGGTCAACGACCTCTACCTGCATTCCCAGGGGGAACACGCCGGAACGCGCAGCTACGATTTGGTGGTGGACCTTGCCGTGGCATTCTTCCGCAACCGGCTTTCTACCGCGCAAAGCACGTTTTGAGTCTGCTTTTCATATACTTGTGGTGAAAGAACTTTGATCTTCGCCTGCAAAGCAAGGAATCAACAAGAAAATGACCGTTTTTGGCATTCTGACAGGATACAAAAACGGTCATTTGCCTTCTTTGGCGGGCGCGGATTGGGAAAGGAATTCTTTTGCCATGACGCCGCATCTGATCATTCGGGGCGGCAGAAAATTATCCGGAGACATACGAATTGGCGGAATGAAAAACGCCGCCCTGCCCATTTTGTTTGCCCTTCTTTTGGTGCAGGATGAAGTCACTCTGGAAGAACTGCCCCCGGTTACCGATATTGAAACCACCCTGCAAATTCTTTGCAATGCAGGCGCCGAAATGGAGCGCCTTTCGCCCACGGCGATCCGCATACACACAAAAAACGCTGACCCGGACGCCGTGCCCCTGAGGTTGACCACCGAACTGCGCGGCTCTTCCTATCTTCTTGGCGCAGAGCTCGGTCGGTTCGGCCGCGCCGTGACCGGCATTCCGGGCGGTTGTAATTTCGGCATCCGTCCGCTGGACCAGCATTTCCGGCTTTTGAGAGCGCTTGGCGCCGCGATAGAAGAGGAAAACGGGCTTCTTTGCGCAAGCGCGCCGAAGGGACTGCACGGCGCGCAAATCCGTTTGGACTTTCCATCGGTCGGTGCCACGGTAAACGGTATACTTGCCGCAACGCGCGCCACGGGAACCACCGTCATTTCCAACGCGGCGCGCGAGCCGCACATTGTTGACCTTGCAAACTTTTTGAACGCCTGCGGTGCCGAAATTTCCGGCGCGGGAACATCCACCATCCGCATTTGCGGTATCCCGCGCCTTCACGGAACGCGCTACCGTATTGCTCCCGATATGATTGAAGCCGGAACCTACCTTTGCGCCGTTTGCGGAACCGGCGGAAAACTGCGCCTGGAAAACGTTTGCCCGGAGCACCTGGGCGCAATCCTTTCGCCTTTGCGGAAAATGGGCGCGGAAATCAACGTTTCAGACCAAGATTTGACGCTGGAACGCACCGGAACGCTTTACGGAACGGTGCTGGAAACCGCGCCATATCCGGGGTTCCCGACCGATATGCAACCGCAGTTTGCGCCGCTGCTTTGTATCTCGCGCGGAGGCGGTCGCATTTATGAGCGCGTTTGGAAAAATCGGTTTCAATACGCCGATGAACTTTGCCGCATGGGCGGCAACATTCGGCTTGCCGGCGATTTTGCCGATTTTTCCGGCGGCGACCGGCTGACGGGAACAACCGTCCGCGCCACCGACCTGCGCGGCGGCGCCGCGATGCTGATTGCCGGGCTTTGCGCCAAAGGAACAACCGCGCTTTACGATATTCGCCACATCGAGCGCGGATACCCCGATTTTGCGGCAAAGCTGACAGCGATTGGCGCCGATGTATGCACTGCCGCCGAAAAAAGCGGAGCCCGATAACTGTCGGGCTCCGCTTTTGGGTTTATTCAGATTATTTTTTTGCCTTTGCAAACCATTTTTTGAGATATTGCCCGGTATAGGAATGCTCGTTTTGGGCGACCTCTTCGGGCGAACCCTGGGCAATCAGCCGGCCGCCGCCCTCGCCGCCCTCGGGACCGAGGTCAATGATCCAGTCGGCAGATTTGATGACGTCCAGATTATGCTCGATGACCACGACCGAGTTGCCGGCATCGCAAAGCCGTTGCAGAATTTCCAGCAGTTTTTCCACATCGGCGGTGTGCAGTCCGGTGGTGGGCTCATCCAAAATATACATGGTTTTTCCGGTATCGCGCCGGGCAAGCTCGGTTGCCAGTTTGACGCGCTGGGCTTCGCCGCCCGAAAGGGTGGTTGCCGGTTGCCCGATTTTGATATATCCGAGCCCCACGTCGTAAAGTGTTTGCAGTTTGCGCTGAATTGCCGGAATGCCGTCAAAGAAGGCAACGCCTTCCTCTACCGTCATGTCCAGCACGTCAAAAATGTTTTTGCCCTTGTAATGCACGTCCAGGGTATCGCGGTTATAGCGTTTTCCTTTGCAGACGTCACAGGTGACGTAAACGTCGGGCAGGAAGTGCATTTCGATTTTTTTGACGCCGTCGCCCTCGCAGGCTTCGCACCGTCCGCCCTTGACGTTGAAGGAAAAGCGCCCCGGGGTAAAGCCCTTGGCTTTTGCCTCCTTGGTTTTGGCAAACAGGTCGCGAATGTCGTTGAAAACGCCGGTATAGGTTGCCGGATTGGAACGCGGCGTGCGCCCGATGGGGTCCTGGTC
>CAMOLD010000105.1 GCA_946618395.1 uncultured Clostridia bacterium | reverse complement strand
TATTGGTTGAGCCCCAGGTCGTTGCGAACCTTTACCATTTCCTGCTGGACCGATTCGTTAATGGGAACGCCCTTGTCTTTGCGGTCCTGCCAAATGAGGTATTCTTTTTCGCCGGCGGTATAAATCCGGTCGGCGCCCGGCGCCTTTTTGGAGGCGCGCACCGCGCGCAGAATATCTCCGGCTTTTTTGCGGAAGGCCGCCTCGCCAAGAAAATGATTTGTGTCAATGGCAATGAAGAAATGCCCCAGGTGGTAGGGAGCCTTTTTGCCGTCCGCGTCCTTGCCGTCCAGCGCTTTTCCAAAGGCGCCGTCGCAAAGCGCGGCGGAAAGAATTTCCACAACCATGGCGTATCCGTAGCCCTTATAGCCGCCCAGCGCCTCGCCAATGCCGCCAAGCGTCGTCAATGCCGCCGTGCCGTTGCGGATTTTGGCAAGCGCCTCTTTTGCGTCACCCTCCACGGCGTTTCCGTTTTCGTCAATCACAGTTCCGGGATGGACCGGCTCGCCGGTGCGGGCGTAGTATTCAATTTTTCCGTTCTGCGTAATGCTGGAAGCGCAGTCAATCAAAAAGTCAAAGGGTTCGTCGGTGGGAAGCCCGATGGTCAGCGGGTTGGTGCCAAACATTCCCTCAACGCCGAAGGTGGGGGCAACCGAGGGGCGGGCGTTGGTTCCGGTCATGCCGATCATTCCCTCTTTGGTGCACATGCTGGCGTAGTATCCGGCAATGCCGTAATGGCAGGAGTTGCGAACGGCAACCATTCCCATGCCGTATTGTTTTGCCTTATCCATGGCAAGGCGCATGGCGCGGTAGCCGATGACCTGACCCATGCCGTTATGTCCGTCCACAACGGCGGTGGTGGGGGTTTCGGTCAAAATTTCAAAATTGGTGACCGGGTTTTGAATGCCGTCGTTGATGCGGTCGATGTAAATGGGCTTAAAGCGGTTGCACCCGTGCGATTCGATGCCGCGTTTATCGCTTTCCAAAAGGACGTCGGCGCAAATTTTTGCGTCCGCGCGCGGCACGCCAACGCCAACGAAAGCGTCCTCAATAAAGGCATAGGCGGTTTTCCAATCCAAATTCATTTTGGGCATAGTTTGTTCTCCTTTGATATTTGAGGGGAGGGAAAAACGTTTTCCCTCCCCTCAAGGTCCATCTCTTATTTCTCGTCTTTCTCGATCTTCTTAAAATCTTCCTCGGCAACAATGCAGCCAAATTTTTCGCCGCAAGCGGGGCAGGTCAAATTTTCGGGGTCGAGCGATTCGTCAAAGCAAACGGTTTCGCCGCAGGAGGGGCAAACGATTTCGTAGTAGTCGGTATCGTCGCAACCGCTGCAATTTTCGCAATCGCCGTCGCAGTCCTCGTCGTCCTCGTCCTCTTCATCGTCATCCTCGTCGTCATCGCCGGAAAGGTAATCTTCCACGTCGGCAAGGTCGTCGTCCAGCTCCTCGGCATAATCTTGAAGCTCTTGGAGGTCGCTGTCAATCTCCTCAATGTCTTCCTGAATATCGGTGACCGCCTGGGCAAGCTCGTCGGTCAGTTCCAAAAGGGCGGCAATAATTTTGCCCTCTTTGGTGGTGGTATCCAGCTCCATGCCTTCCATAAGTCCTTTGATATAGGACGCTTTTTCGGTGAGTTTCATGGTTTTTCCTTCCTTCCTTTCTTGTGTTACAAGGAAAGGGGAAGCGCGGCTTCCCCAAATATCCTTTTATGCGCGGGAGAGGTATTCACCCGTTCTGGTGTCAATTTTCAGGACGTCGCCCTCGTTGATGAACAGCGGAACGCGGATTTCGGCTCCGGTTTCCAGCGTTGCGGGTTTGAGGGTGTTGGTTGCGGTGTTGCCGGCAAAACCGGGATCGGTATGCGTAACGGCAAGCTCCACAAATGTGGGGGGCTCCACGCCGAAGACGTTGCCCTTATAGGAGATGATTTTGCACATCATTTCCTCTTTGACAAAGCGGAAGTTATCGCCAACCTTGTCATGCGCAATCAGGGTTTCTTCCCAGGTTTCGGTGTCCATAAAGTGGTAAAGGTCGCCGTCGTCGTAGGAATACTGCATATCCTTGCGCTCGATATACGCGTTCTCAAATTTATCGGTGGGGCTGAAGGTTTTTTCAACAACCGCGCCGGAAATGACGTTTTTGAGCTTGGTGCGAACGAACGCCGCGCCCTTGCCGGGTTTGACGTGCTGGAATTCGATTACCTGCAAAACGTTGCCGTTGCCGTCATCAAAAGTAATGCCGTTTTTGAAATCGCCTGCTACTACCATAAGTTACCTCCGGAATTCAATAAATAAAATGTAGGCTTGTTCAATTTATTTTACACGATTTTTGCCCTTTTTGCAAGGGGTTTTTCATTCTTTTTGGGATTTTTTTCAAAAAAACGGGGATTTTTCGGGTTATTTTTGCGGGTCGAGATACTTCCAGTAGGCTTTCAGATACACGGCGCCGGAAATAACGGTGAAAACGATTGCCGCCGCGGCGGTGATATAGGTGCAAAAATAGAACCCTTTGAAGTAGAAATCCGGAACGGCGCGGCCGATAAGATCATGGACGATCGGCTCCAACAGCCCCAGCATAATGCACGCCATTTGCGTGACCGTTTTGATTTTGCCCAGCATATTGGCGGGAACCACAACGCCCGCCGAGGTGGAAGCCACCAGGCGGATGGAAGCCACGGCAAGTTCGCGGAAGATGGTGACGATCAGCATGACCATAAATACCCAGAAGAGCCATTCGTCATGCTGCTGGAAGCCGCGGCAGACCAGCCCGAACACGGCGGCAATGACCATAAACTTATCGGCAAGGGGATCCAAAAACTTGCCAAAATCGGTAATCAGGTTGTATTTGCGGGCAATTTTGCCGTCCAGCATATCGGTCAGCGAGGCAATGCCGAACACGGCAAACGCCAAAAGGTTTGCCCAAATGGAGTAGGGCAGAATGGTGAAGACCAGAATGACCGGCACCAAAATCAGGCGCAGGACGGTGAGCTTGTTGGGAAGATTGAGTTTCATAGCGGTTTCCTTTCTTGTTTTTTTATTCAAGGGCAACAACGTCGCCCGAAAGGTCGTAGTCCAGCGCCTCGGTCACCTTGACCGAAACAAAGGTTCCGGGGGCAATTTTTTGCTTGGAGCGGAAGAAGACTTTGCCGTCAATTTCGGGGGCGTCGGCTTCACTGCGCCCGTAGTAAACCTCGACGGCGGGGTCGTAATCCTCGCAAAGAACGCGCACCGTTTTGCCCACCTTTTCGCGGTTGAGCGCCTCGTTGATCTCGCCCTGCTTGCGCATCAGAATATCCAGCCGATCCTGCTTGATTTGCTCGTCGATCTGGTCGGGAAAATCGTAGGCGGGGGTGTCCTCCTCGCGGGAGTAGGCAAAGGCGCCGGCGTGGTCGAATTTTTGCTCGTCGAGGAAGGCGCAAAGTTCTTCAAAATCCTCCTCGCTCTCGCCGGGAAAGCCGACGATGAAGGTGGTGCGAATGACAACGCCCGGCACCTCGCGCCGGAGTTTTGCCAGCACCTCGCGGATCAGCGCGGCGTCTCCGCGGCGGTTCATGCGGCGCAGGACGGGATTGCTGATGTGTTGGAGCGGCAGATCGATGTATTTGACCAGCCGGGGGTTGTTTTTCAGTTCGGCAATCAGCTCGTCGGTAATCTTATCGGGGTAGCAATACAGAATGCGGAGCCAGGGAATGTTGGTTGCGGCGGTGATTTTTTGAATCAGCTCGGCAAGGGCGTATTTGCCGTAAAGGTCCTGCCCGTAGCGGGTGGTGTCCTGGGCAATCAGGGTCAGCTCTTTGACGCCCAAACGCTCCAAATCCTGCGCCTCGGCAACCAGCTCCTCCATGGGGCGTGAGCGGAAGCGGCCGCGGATGTTGGGAATGGCGCAATAGGTGCAGCGGTTGTCGCAACCCTCGGCAATTTTCAGGTAGGCGGCGTAGTCCGGCGTGGTCAGCACGCGGTCGCCGCCCAAAGCAACGGCGTTGCGGTCGTCATGGGCGAAGAACTTTTTGACCTGTTCGCCGCGCTTTTTCTTTGCCGACACCGCCCGGATGGCGTCCACGATCTTGTGAATGCTTCCAACGCCCAAAACGGCGTCCACTTCGGGCAATTCCTTAAAAATTTCCTCGCCGTATCGTTCGGCAAGGCAGCCGGTGACGATGATGGCTTTGAGCGAGCGGTGCTTTTTCAGCCATGCAACGTCCAGGATGTTGTCAATCGCCTCTTTTTTGGCGCTTTCAATAAAGGCGCAGGTATTGATGATGACAATATCCGCCTTGGTTTCGTCCGGCGTGACTTCATAGCCCGCCGAAACGACCTCGTGCAGCATGACCTCGGTGTCCAGCTGGTTTTTGGGGCAACCGAGCGAAACGAATCCAATCTTCATAAAAAGGAGACTCCTTTTTGGTTGATTTTTCCTTTTTTTATTCTATCATACTTTTGCTTTTTTTACAAGAGTTTTTTGACCCACTTTTTTTTCAAAAAAGTGGGTGGGGGTTGGGG
>CAMOLD010000104.1 GCA_946618395.1 uncultured Clostridia bacterium | reverse complement strand
AAAAAATCAGCCCCGGACGGAATTTCCGTCCGGGGCTTCTCTTTTGTTTTTTATGATATTGCAAATCCGCCGTCCACGCCAATGCATTGCCCGGTAATAAATCCTGCACCAGGCGAGGCAAGGAACAGCACCGCCGCGGCAACCTCTTCGGGCGTTCCGAATCTTCCAAGCGGCGTTTCGTCTTTGAGTTCGGTTTTGGTGTCCTCGTCCAATCCCGCGTTCATCTCGGTTGCAATCACGCCGGGTTCCAAACAGTTCACGGTAATACCCGAAAGTCCAAGCTCTTTGGCAAGCGCCATGGTCATTCCGCGCAAGCCCGCCTTTGCCGCCGCGTAATGCACCTCGCAGGAGGCTCCCACTTTGCCCCACATGGAGCCAATGTTGATGATGCGCCCGTCCTGCCTTGCAATCATTCCTTTGACCACCGCACGGGTCACGTAAAAGGCGCTATCCAGGTTGGTGGAAAGCATCGTCCGCCAATCCTCGTCCGTCAGATCGGTAAACAGCTTGATTTGCGAAATGCCGGCGTTGTTGACCAGCACGTCCACACCGCCAAAAAAAGCCTCAGCTTCTTTTGCGGCGCGCTCCGCCTCCGCCGGGTTTGATAAATCGGCGCAAATTGCCTTGGCACCTGTTGCCGCCGAGAGCGTTTCTGCCGCCCTGCGGGATTTGCGGTAAATAAACGCCACCCGGTCGCCCTGCGCTGTGAATGCGCGCACGCAGGCTTCTCCAATGCCGCGCGAGCCGCCGGTAATCAAAACTCTTCTCTCTTTCATATCGTTTCTTCCTTTTTTATGTTACTCTTGCCTTTGCAAAGTTTCTCCGTCCCAGTAAAAGACAATGTCACCATCCAAATCGGTGCGCAAAACCTTGGCGCCAACCGCATCCAGCCGCTCCAAAACTCTGCCATCCGGGTGCCCGTAGCGGTTCCCGGCACCGCAACTGATTACGGCGTAGTTCGGGTGGACCGCCGCCAAAAATTCCGCCGTGCTGGAAGTGTTGGAGCCGTGATGCCCCACCTGCAAAACCGTTGCCGCAAGGCTTTCGGCGCCGCAGGTCTTCAAAAGCGCTTCTTCCACGCCCGCGTCCGCATCCCCGGTGAAAAGAATTGCCGCCGCGCCATACTGCACGCGAAAAACAAGACTGCTTTCGTTCCCCTCGCCGGGATTTTCGCGGTCCTGCGGATGTAGAATGGTCAGTTTCAAATCGCCCAAAACCGCTTCGTCATCCCGGTCCAGCGCCACCATGGGAATCTTCTTTTGCTCGGCACCCGTTTGCAGGCGCAAAAAGCTCTCGTTTTCTTCTGCGGCACCGTTATAAAGGATCTTATCCACCGAAAATTGCTCTAAAATCACATCCGCACCGCCGATATGGTCTTCGTCCGGGTGCGTCAAAACCAAAAATTGGAGCGATCGAATGCCGCGCGCCTTCAGTTTGCGGCAAAGCGTTTCCTGCGCGCTTTCGGGTCCGCAATCCACCAAAACGTTGCCCTTTGGCGTTTGCAAAAGCGTTGCATTGCCCTGCCCAACGTCCAAAAAGACAACCGAGGCGGTTTTTTCGCGGCTTGCAGAACATCCGAAAAACAGGGAAAGGAGAACCAAAAGCAGAACGCCAAACCGGGCAACGCGCATCTTTTTTCTCCTTTCGGCGGTGTATTCTACGGCTATTATAACAAATGGAAGCTTTTTTTGCAAGAATTTTGTCTCTTTTTTTGAAAAAGCGGCAAAAAATTTTTGCAAATGCTTGACAGAGTGCCCAAAACATGGTATAATTCCTTATTGACACGGGCATTTTGACCCGTCTCTCTGTCGTGCAAATTTTCAGGCACGACCGAAATAGTCCATAGGGAGGTAAAAAAATGGAAAAGGTAAACAATTCTTACGAGAGTATGTTTGTTGTGTCCCTTGCAAACGGCGAAGAAGCCGCAAAGGCCACAGTAAACAAGTTCACCGGTCTGATTGCCGCAAACGCGGAAGTAATCCGGATCGATGAATGGGGCAAGCGCCGCCTGGCATATCCCATTGAGGATATGAACGAAGGTTACTACACCGTTGTTACATTCAAAAACAACGGCGAGTTCCCCACCGAGCTCCAGCGTTTGATGAACATTGACGAAACTGTCATTCGTTCCATGACCATCAAGCTGGAATACGACGCTGCAACCGTAACCGTTGCCGCTCCTGCCGTTGACGAGGAAGCTGCTCCTGCAGAGGAAGCCGCTCCCGCAGCCGAAGCAGAAGCCGCTCCTGCCGAAGAAGTTGCACCCGCAACCGAAGAACCGGCAGCCGAAACGACCGAAGCTTAATTTGGTCAACAAAAGAAAAGGAGGCATAAAACATGTCCAATCTGAATCTGAACAAAGTCATCCTCGGCGGACGTTTGACCGCTGACCCTGAACTCAAGCAGACCAACAGTGGAATTGCGGTGGTTTCTTTCTCCATCGCTGTCAACCGCAGATTCCAACCCAAATCCAATGACTCCGGCGCTCCTGCTCAATCGGTTGCAGATTTCTTCAACGTTACCGCTTGGAGAGGACAGGCCGAATTCGTTTCCCGCTATTTCAAAAAGGGTTCCGCTATCTGTGTCGTCGGCTCCATCCAGAATCGCACCTGGACCGATCAGCAAGGACAAAAGCGTTATGCCACCGACATTATTGCCGACGAAGTGATGTTCGTTGACGGAAAGAATGACGGAGGCGCCGCTTCTCAATTCGCATCGGATTCCTTTGCCGCGCCCTCTTACTCCACCGCTCAGCCCAACCAAACCCCAAAATTTGAGGAAGTAAAGGCTGACGAAGATCTGCCCTTCTGATTTGCAGATCACCCAAATTCTATAAGGAGATTTTGAAATATGGATACGAAAGCACCCGAAACGGTTGTTCGTCCGGCCCGCCCGGCAATGAACCGCCGCAGAAAAAAGGTTTGCATCTTCTGCGCTGACAAAGTGCAGTTCATTGATTACAAAGACACTGCAAAGCTCCGCAAGTTCATCAGCGAGCGCGGCAAAATCCTGCCCCGCCGCGTTTCCGGAACCTGCGCAGTCCATCAGCGCGAGCTGAACACCGCCATCAAGCGTGCGCGCAACATGGCGTTGCTGCCCTTTGTGACCGACTAAAAAACTTACCCCATAGGACGCAGCGCGTTTTATGGGGTAGCTTTTTCGCATTTTCATAAAAAAGGGGATTTTGATTATGCCAAAGTATTTGAAATGGACCAAAACCGTGCTTTACATCCTTGCCGGTATTTTGATTTTCATCTTTTATAAAAGCGTCATGTCCTCCGGCTTGGCTTTTTTGGTGGGCGGCGTAATTCTGGCTTACGCGCTGGAAGAAATGGCTTTCCGCATTGTTCGCCGGCAATATGCCGAACTTGCCGAATCGGTCATCCAGTTCGTCCTTGCCGTTTTGATGTTCCTTTCCTACAATGATCTGACCAAAATTTGCCTCATCTGGGGCGTTTGGGCAATCATTCGCGAAGGTCGGGAAATGATTGAGGCTTTGGTAAGCATTCGCGAACGCCGGCTTGCGATTGTGGATATTGTCGAGTCCATCGTCGTCATTGTGCTTTCAGCAATGATGATCCTGGAACCCGGCGAGCATCACGCAACTGTTCATCTGATCCTTTTGGGAATCGAGCTGATTTTGGAAGTGACCTTCCCCCTGTTAGAGGAACTTGTAAAACCCAAAAAAGCAGGCAAAACCGAATAACCGCCAATGTAAAAGAGGCACCCCGTCCATGCGGCAGGGTGCCTCTTTTTTTGATTGGTTTCGGGTCAGATTTCAGTCATCTTCCCCGTCTTCGTTTTGTTCGGTTTTCGGCGCGGGATTCGTCTGCTCGCCAAAGAGCGTAAATTTCTTGTCGCTCGGTTGCGCGCCGTCCTCACCTTCGGATTTTTCTTTTTTGTTTTTCTTCAAAACAACGCCAGATTGCACCGCAAGAACCACCAGCACAGCCTGCGCGGCAATGACCGCAACGGCAAGAACGATTACCCAGGGGAAAGAACCTGCTGGGATCAGCTTGACCGCCAGCCATGCGGCAAGCGGCGCCGCAACGGCGTTTGCCGTTGCGCGGCGGTGACCGATCACCAAAAATGCGATTGCTGAAAGCTGCAATACCAGCATCAAAATCAAAAGAATCAGCAAGGGTTTCAGATTGACCAGGTGCGCAAATTCAACCGTCTGCGGCGTTGCCTCAACGCCATGCGGAGCCGTATCGGTCGCGCGAACGCGAAGATGGATGAAATATTCAACGCCGGGCTCCAACCCGGTCAAAAGGAGGTTGGAATTCCAATTTGTCGGGGTCTCGGTTTCAGAAGTGGTCCAGGCAACTTCGTAGAGTCCCTCTGTGCCGCCGGAAACCTGCACGCGCAGTTCGCGCTCCCGGGCGGTCTCTTTCACAATGCTGTATTCAAATTCCACCGCGGCAGGGCGCGCCGAAAGGGTGATGGTTTGCGCGTCGCTGTCAGCCGTTTTTCCCTCTTCGCCAAGGCGAACGATTTGAACCGTCTTTCCAAGAAGGCCGGA
>CAMOLD010000103.1 GCA_946618395.1 uncultured Clostridia bacterium | reverse complement strand
AGAAAGGAATCCAAAAACATGGAAAGAACCTATATTGCAAATGTCAAGGCGGGCGAACAGGTCAAAATTGCCGGCTTTGTGGAAAATCTGCGCAATAAGCGCACCATGGCGTTTTTGGTCATCAAGGATATCACCGGCAAAATGCAGGTCACGCTGGAAAAAGAGAAATATCCCGCACTTGCCGAAAAAGTGGATACCCTGACCATCCATTCGGTCATCACCGTAACCGGAACTGCCGTTGCCAACGAGTATGTCAAACTCGGCGGAATTGAAATTCTGCCCGAAGAAATTGAGGTCGAATCCATTGCCGAAGCTCTGCCCATCAAGGATGACTCTGAAATCGACTCTAAAATGGACTTCCGCTGGATCGATTTGCGCCGCGACCGCAATCAGCTCATGCTCAAATTGCAAACCATGCTGACCGCATCCATGCGCGAATTTTTGATTGAACGCGGATTTGTTGAAATTCATACTCCCAAGCTCATCGGCGCCGCCAGCGAGTCCGGCTCGGATGTGTTTGAGGTCAAATATTTTGATACCAAGGCATATTTGGCGCAATCGCCCCAGTTCTATAAGCAAATGGCAATGGCGTCCGGGCTGGACCGCATTTTTGAAACGGGACCGGTTTTCCGCGCCGAAAAATCCTATACCAACAAGCATGCAACCGAGTTTACCGGCTTTGATTTGGAGTTCAGCTATGTGCATTCCGCCGAAGAGGTGATGCACATGGAGGAAGAACTGCTTGCCTATGCCTTCGGCAAGGTTGCCGCGGCTTACGGCAAGGAAGTGGAGGAGCTGTTCGGCAAACAAATCATTGTTCCGTCGGTTCCGTTCCCGCGCATCAAACTTGCCGACCTTTATGCCGAGTTGGAAGCGCGCTACGGCTATACCGTTTCGGATGAAGCCAAGGGCGACCTGACCACCGATGCCGAGCATCTTTGCGCGCAGTTCTCCATGGAAAAATACGGAAGCGAATTTTTGTTCGTCACCGATTATGATGCCAAGGAGCGCGCCTTCTACCATATGCGCGACGAGCGCGGCGTTCCCATGGGCTATGACCTGATCTGGCGCGGTTGCGAAATCACCACCGGCGCCGTCCGCGAGCACCGCTACGAGGTCCTCAAAGCCCAGGCGGACGAAAAGGGACTTGGAAAGGACGTGGAATTTTATCTGCAATTCTTCCGTTACGGCTGCCCGCCTCACGGCGGCTTCGGGCTCGGCATCGACCGCTTGACCATGCTGTTTTTGGGAATGTCCATCAAAGAGGCAGAGTTCCTCTTCCGCGGTCCTAACCGCTTAACGCCGTAATGAAAGTGGAGCTGCTTTCGCCTGCCGGAAATTTTGAAAAATTGACGGCGGCAATCCGTTTTGGTGCCGATGCGGTCTATCTTGCCGGAAAAGCCTTTGGAATGCGCTCGGCGGCGGATAACTTTACCGTGGAGGAAATTTACCAAGCGGTCGATTATGTCCATGCAAGAGGGAAGAAGCTGTATTTAACGGTCAACACCCTTCCGCATGAGGACGAATATCCGGCGCTTCGCCAATTCCTTTCGGAGCTTTCCGGCGCGAACATTGATGCTATGATCGTTGCCGATCTCGGAACGCTTGCCACCGTGCGCGAACTGCTGCCAAATATGGAAATCCATGTTTCCACGCAAACCTCCATCGTTTCCTCCGCCGCGGCAAACGCCTATGCGGCAATGGGGGTCAAACGGCTGGTTTTGGCGCGCGAACTCACCCTGGCGGAAATCAAAGCGATTCGCAAAAAGCTGGACCCGAAGGTCGAGCTGGAAGTCTTTATCCATGGCTCCATGTGCATTTCTTATAGCGGCAGGTGCCTGCTTGCCAATGCTATGGGCGGCAGGGACGGCAACCGCGGAACCTGCACCCAGCCTTGCCGTTGGAATTATAAAATCATCGAGGAAAAGCGCCCGGATACGCCGCTCGGCATCGAGCAAAACGAGCTCGGCACCTTCATCATGTCCTCCAAAGACCTGTGCATGATCGAGCATATCCCGGAGTTGATGAATTCCGGCGCCGTCTCTTTCAAAATTGAGGGGCGCATGAAGAGCGCCTACTATACCGCCGTCGTCACCAATGCCTACCGCATGGCAATCGACGCCTATCTGCGTGACCCGGAAAACTACCGCTATCGTCCGGAATGGAAGAACGAGCTGGAAAGCGTTTCCCACCGGGAATACGGAACGGGATTTTTCTTCTCCGAGCCCATGGACGAGCCGCAGGTGGTCAGCACTTGCGGATATCTGCGTGAAAAAGCATATTTTTCTACAGCCACCGAATATCATGAAGAAGAAATGGAAGTTCTGCGTTCCTGCGGAATTTCCCAAGTCAATGAAAACGGTCGGCTGTATCGGTTCATCCAGCGCAACAAGGTTTCTCTCGGCGATGCGGCGGAGCTGATTACGCCGGGAAAAATCGGAACTCCGTTCCTTGTCAACGAGCTTTACGCGCCGGATGGAACCCAACTTCCGGCAACGCCGCACCCTTCTATGATCTATTGGTGCCGCGTTCCGTTCGAGGTAAAAGAAGGGGACATCCTGCGCGCCGGGGTTGCACGCGGATTGGAGGTTCGCCCGCCCGACTGCTGACCGTTTTCGGAAAGGAATGATCCATGCCGGCGGTCGAATACTTAAAAGCGCTTTTTTACGGTATTTTAGAGGGGATTACCGAGTGGTTGCCTGTCAGCTCCACCGGGCATCTCATCCTGCTTTCCGAGCGGTTTCCGTTTCGCTTTTGCGAGGATCCGGCGGTCCTGGCGGCTTTTTGGGAGCTGTTTGAGGTCGTCATCCAGCTCGGCGCAGTCCTGGCGGTTGTCGTGCTCTTTTTTGGGCGTTTGTTTCCCTTTGGAAAGGGAAGAACGCGGGGAGAGAAAAGAAACGCTTGGAACCTTTGGAAAAAGGTTTTGCTGGCATCTTTGCCGGCGGCATTGACCGGTGTTCTCGGCAACCGGACGCTGGAAAAATTGACCGGCAAGGATTTGAACGATTGGTTTTATAACGGCGTTGTGGTTGCCGCGGCGCTCATCCTTTACGGCGTTGCGTTCCTTTTTTTGGAACGCGCCCGGCGCGGCAAATTGCCAACCTATGGCAAAACCGATGAGATCACACCCAAAACGGCGTTCTGCATCGGGCTTTTTCAGGTGCTTTCGCTTATCCCCGGAACTTCACGTTCCGGTTCCACCATTCTTGGCGCAAGCCTTTTGGGTGTTTCGCGCAGTGCGGCGGCGGAGTTCTCTTTCTTCATGGCGGTCCCGGTCATGCTTGGCGCAGGCGGCGTGAAAACCGTCGGATTCTTTCGGACGATGGGAACGAGCCATTTGACCATGCCGCCGGTTGGTTGGCTCCTGTTGGCGTTTGGAACGCTGGTTTCTTTCGTGGTCTCCCTGCTTGTCATCCGGCTTTTGACCGGCTTTGTAAAAAAACATACGTTTGTTCCGTTCGGCGTCTATCGCATTTTGCTTGGCGCCGCGGTGCTGATTTGGTATTTTGTAACATGATGAATAAGCAAGCATTATCGGTGGCGTATCCCGTCATCGTGGAAGGAAAATATGATAAACTCCGCCTGGAATCGGTGATTGAGGGAACCATTCTGACCACCGACGGCTTCGGCATTTTCAAAAAAGCCGAAAAACAGGCGCTTTTCCGTGCACTTGCAAAAAAAACGCCGCTCATCGTTTTAACCGATAGCGACGGTGCTGGAAAAGTCATCCGCGGGCATCTTTCCTCGCTGATTCCGCCGGAGCGTTTGATTCAGTTATACGTTCCGCGCCTCAAAGGGGTGGAAAAACGAAAAGCAACGCCTTCCGCCGAGGGGGTGCTTGGCGTCGAGGGGATGGAGCGCGAGCTGCTCTATCAGCTGTTTTTGCCGTTTTCCGCGGGAAAAACACCGGTTGAACGCGCCGCAATTACCAAAACCGATTTCTATTTGGACGGCTTGACAGGACAAGCCCAAAGCCGCTCGCGGCGCGACGCGTTTGCCGAGCTTTTGGGGCTTCCTGCCGGAATGACGCCAAGCGCATTGCTTGCCGCCGTTCAAATCATTTGCAGCAAAGAAGAATATCATGCGACGGTGGAGCGCCTTGCCGTCGGAAAGGAAACGAAATGAAAGCATTGTTCGGACCCGGCGGAAACGGGGAATGGTTCTTCCGCGACGGCATGAAATCCACGCTGCAAGCGCCGGGCTGGCTCGCGTCGGTCGGGCTGGACGCCTATGAATATGAGGCGGGCAACGGCGTTGCGGGAAGCGAGGCAACTTTGCGCGCCATCGGCGAAAAGGCGCGCGAACACGGTATCAAAATGTCCATTCATGCGCCCTATTTCATCTCGCTTTCCGGCGTTGAAGAAGAAAAAAGGCTGAAAAGCATCGAATACATTCAAAAATCCATCTGGGCGGCGGAATTGCTCGGGGCGGATACCGTCGTCATTCATAGCGGAAGCGCGGCAAAAATCACCAGGGAAGAGGCAATGCGCCTCTCGCGCGATACGCTGGAAAAAGTTGCCGCCGCGGTCGGGGATAGCCCCTGCGCCGCCCTCGGCAT
>CAMOLD010000102.1 GCA_946618395.1 uncultured Clostridia bacterium | reverse complement strand
TGGAACGCATTGTCAACGAGGGCAGCAACGGTTTGATTTGCATTTTGCTATAAATATGGAAAGAAAAAGGTCGGCAAAAACCGACCTTTTTCTTTGCGTTGCTCTTGACGAAGCCCCAAAAGCATGATAGAATATAAAAAAAGGAAGAAAAATGAGGAAGAATATGCACCATCCGTTCAAACATTTTTTCACCATTACCCACCATCGGCATTTGGTCATTCGCTATTGCTTCCGCGCCGGAATCGGATTCCAGGGGCTTTTCCATGACCTTTCCAAATACGGCGCGCGGGAGTTTTGGGCGGGCGCCGCGCATTACCAGGGCACCAGAAGCCCCACCGAGGAGGAGCGCGAAACGATTGGCTATTCCTCTGCCTGGATGCACCACAAAGGACGCAACCGCCACCATTTTGAATATTGGACGGACATGAATCCGCAAACCAAACGCTATGAGCCTGTGCGCATGCCGGTCCGGTTTGTGAAAGAGATGTTTTGCGACCGCATTGCCGCCAGCCGCACCTACCAGGGGAAGAACTATACCGACGATTTTCCGCTTGCCTATTTTTTGAACGGTTCAGCCCGCAAGCGCATGCACCCGGACACGGCAAATTTGCTGGAAGGCTGGTTGCGCATGCTTGCCCAAAAAGGGGAAAAGGAAACGCTGAAACGTCTGAAAAAGATTCCAAATCACCTCTTCTACGGAACACATCCAGTGATTTGCATGCCGGAGGAAACTTTGGAAAAAGAAGCTCCCCAGAGCTGACTTTTTATGGAAAATACCGCGTTTTTGCGAAAAATACCGCAAAAAAGGACTGCCACTTGGCAGTCCTTTTTTGTATTTGCTTTTGTTAAGAACGCAAGGTCAATCCCATTTTGAATTTGAGATCGTTCAAAATCTTTTTGCAAAGTTTATCAATTTCTTCCACCGTCAAGGTGCGGTCTGCGGCGCGGAAGACGATGCGGAAGGAGACCGATTTTTTGCCCTCGCCAACCTGCTCGCCGCGGTAAATATCAAATAGGGAGATTGCCTCCACCAGTTTTCCGCCGGCGCGCTTCATAATGCCTTCAATTGCGCCAACCTCAATTTCTTCCTCGCAAACAAAGGAGAAATCGCGCGCGGTTGCCGGGTATTTGGGCAGGGGTTTGTAGTTCTTATGCAAATTGATATGTGCAAACAGTTCGTCAAACGAGAGCTCGGCAATCAGCACCGGCTGGGTAAAGCCGTAGTTTGCCGCCATGCGCGGGTCCGCCTGACCGAGAACGCCAAGAACGGCGCCGTCACCGGCAAGAATTTTTGCCGCGCGACCGGGATGGTAGGAAGGATTCTCGGTTTCCGCCGTAAATTCGGCTTCAATGCCGGCGCGATTCAAAATTGCTTCGCAAACGCCCTTGATGGTGTAGAAATCGGCTTTTCCGTAAAGCCCGAGCGTTACCACTTTCTTTTCATCCGGCAGTTCGTCGGCGCTTTCATGCGGCAGGTAAACGGTTGCAATTTCAAACAGGCGAATGTTCTCGTTGTTAAAGTTGTTGTTCCTTGCCAAAACCTCCATCATGGAGGGCAGGGCGGTCGTCCGCATCACGCTGGTATCCTCGCCAAGCGGGTTGGAGATTTTGACCGAGCGGCGGAGTTGACTTTCCGCCGGCAGGCGAATTTTGTCATAGTATTTAGGGCTGATGAAGGAGAAGGTGTGGATCTGCGAGAGGTCCAGCCCGGTCAACTGGCGTTCCAGCTCCACTTCATAGTTCATCCGGTCGGAGCGGCCGCCAAGCGTGGTTTCGGCATTCATGCGCGAGGATTCAATTTTGTTGTATCCCCAAATGCGGACAACTTCCTCGGCAATATCGTTCATGCAGCCAAGGTCGGCGCGCCAAGAGGGAACGATGATGGTATCGTTTTCAATCTTGCAGCCAAGCGCGGTCAGCGTTGCAACCATGTGCTTTTCGGGAATCTTCGTTCCAAGGAACTGATTATAGCGTTTGGGTGTAAAGGGAAGAACGGTGAGCGGTTTGGTTTCCGGGTAGACATCGATGATTCCGTCCACTACCTCGCCGGCGCCCAACAGCTCCACCAGCTCGCAGGCGCGCTGCAAACCGGGCAGACAATTTTCGGGATCCAGCCCTTTTTCAAAGCGGGAGGAAGACTCGGTGCGCATACCGTTTTTCTTTGCCGTTACGCGAACCGAAGCGCCGTTGAAGCAAGCCGACTCAAACACAACGGTTGCGGTGGTTTCCTTGATTTCGGAATTTGCGCCGCCCATAACGCCGGCAAGCGCACAGGCCTTCTTTTCGTCGGCAATGACCAGCATACTGGAATCCAGCGTGTGGTCGATGTCGTCCAGTGAGCGGAAGGATTCGCCGTCCGCCGCGCGGCGAACGCGGATTTGCGAGCCGTCCAGGCAGGTGTAGTCAAAGGCGTGCATCGGCTGTCCGTATTCCAACATGACGTAGTTGGTAATATCCACGATGTTGTTGATGGGGCGGACGCCGGCAGCGCGCAGACGCATGCGCATCCAAAGCGGGGAGGGCTGAATTTTAACGTTCTTGACCACCCGCGCGGCATAGCGGTAGCAAAGGTCGGGGGCGTCAACCGATACGTTCAGGTAGTTGCCGATCTTGTCGCCGTCTTTGACGCCTGCAACTTTCGGCGCCGGAACGCTGAAAGAACGGCCGAAGGAAACGGCGGTTTCGCGCGCAAGCCCGATGACCGAAAGGCAGTCCGGACGGTTGGAGGTGATTTCAAATTCGACAACGGTATCGTTGAGCAGGAGAACGTCGCGGATATCGGCTCCGAGTTTGTCGGCGCAATCTTCGTCTAGAATCAGAATACCGTTTTCCTCTTTGCCGGGCATATCATGCGCGGTGAGTTTGAGCTCGCCCATGGAGCAGAGCATACCGTCGGACTCCACGCCGCGCAGTTTGCCGGCTTTGATGACAACGTCGCCTGGCAGCTTGGCAACCGGCAAAGCGGCAGGCACCAAAGCGCCAACAAACACGTTTTGCGCACCGGTTACGATTTGAATATCGTGTCCGCGCTCACCTGCGTCCAGCTTGCAAATCCAAAGGTGATCCGAGTCCGGGTGGCGTTCCATTGCGGTCACTTTTGCAACGACAACGTTCTCGATGTCTTCGCCCAGAACCTCAAAACCTTCCACTTTGGAGCCGGTTGCGGTCAGGCGGTCGCAATAGCTGTGGTTATCAATATCTTTTACATCTACAAAATCTTGCAGCCAATTTCTTGAAAGATTCATGGTTTGTTTCTCCTTCCTCAGAATTGGTCCAGAAAACGCTGATCGTTTTCATAGAAGAGTCGAATATCGTCAATTCCGCGGGAAATCATGGTGATTCGCTCAATGCCCAGGCCGAAGGCAAAGCCGGAATAAACCTCCGGGTCGATGCCGCAGTTGGAAAGCACAAACGGGTGCACCATGCCGGCGCCCAGAATCTCGATCCATCCTTCGCCTTTGCAAAGGCGGCATCCTTTGCCGCCGCAAACAAAGCAGGAGGCGTCAACCTCGGCGGAGGGTTCGGTGAACGGAAAGTGGTGCGGGCGGAAGCGGATGCGCGTATTCTCGCCAAACATCTTTTTGGCAAAGGTTTCCAGCGTGCCTTTCAGGTCGCCCATGGTAATTCCTTTGTCCACAACAAGGCCTTCCAACTGGTGAAAGAGCGGCGAGTGGGTGGAATCCAGGGCGTCGGAGCGGTAAACGCGCCCGGGGGAGATGATGCGAATGGGCGGTTTGCGGTGCTCCATGGTGCGCACCTGGACAGGGGAGGTTTGGGAGCGGAGCAGAATTTTATCGGTGATATAGAAGGTATCCTGCGTATCGCGCGCCGGATGGTTTTCGGGAATGTTGAGTGCCTGGAAGTTGTAGTAATCCAGCTCTACTTCGGGACCTTCCACAACCTCAAAGCCCATGCCGATAAAGATATTTTCCAGCTCGCGCTGAACGCTTGTTAAAGGATGAATATGACCGGCGGGAAGTGCCGTTCCCGGCATGGTCACGTCAATTTTTTCGGCTTTGAGCTTGCGCTCCAGCGCCTTTGCCTGCGTTTCTTGCACCTTTTTGGCAATTGCCGATTCGATTTTTTCGCGAATCTCGTTTGCCAGCTGCCCGATTTTGGGGCGTTCCTCGGGCGAAATGGAACCCATCCCGCGCAAAACGGCGGTCAATTCGCCTTTCTTTCCAAGGTATTGGATTTTGATTTGTTCCAGCGATGCGTCGTTTGCTTCCTCAATGGAGCGCAAAGCCTCCTCGCTGATTTGTTTTAACTTTTCCTTCATTTCTATATCCTTTCTCAAACGATATATTTTCCAAAACAAAAAGTCCCGTCCCACACAAATTGGGACGAGACGCATAAGCAATCCCGCGGTACCACCCGCATTTCGGCACAAAGCCAACACTTTGGCGGCGGATAACGGCGCCTTGCCGGGAAGGACTACGGAAAAATCTTCCGCTCATCCTGCCTGCTCCGAAGGGAAATGCGTTCCGCTTCATCTATTGCGCTTCCAGCCTTGGCGCAACTCTCTGAAAGATGTTGTTTGCGGATTGCTGCCTTCATCCTTGCATTTCATTGATTATGATAGCATATTTTTTCTTTTTTTGCAAGAGGTTTTGCGTTTTTCTTTTGCGCCCGGCGCCCTGGTATAGGGGCGCCGAACAAAAACTGCAATTTATTTTTTCGTGGTTTCTTTTTTGGGTTCTTCCGTCAGCCCGAAGTTTTCCCAGTTGACCGATTTGGGGAAATCATAGAA
>CAMOLD010000101.1 GCA_946618395.1 uncultured Clostridia bacterium | reverse complement strand
GATTGGAATATAGCACCGATTACTACTATTTCTCGGTCGTTCAAAAGAATATGCCGGAAAACTTTTACAACGTGCAAATGGTAGTTAAGGCGTATGTTAAAAACGGAGACACTTACACCTATTCCAACAGTGGCGAAAAAGAAAAACGCTCCATTCAGTATGTTGCAAGCATACTGAAGAAAACCGAAACAGATGCTACCAAAATAGCGTTTTTTAACAACATTCTGACTATTGCAGATACAAAGGGCTCAGATATTACCGTTGCCGATATTGACCGCTGGTTCAAAGCGAGCTCCACCGGCAGCTATGCTACCAGCGCACTGCAAAACACCTACACCCGCTTGAACACCGCAAAAACGCTGAACGTAGCCTATATCGGCGGTTCGGTCACCGTTGGCGTCGGCTTGGAAACCGGATACTATGCTCGTACCGATTCCTGGCGTGCATTGACCACCAGTTGGCTGAAAGACACCTATCCCGATGCCACCATTACCGAGACCAATGCGGGTATCGGCGGCACCGGCTCGGCATTCGGTGCATACCGCGCAATCGATGACCTGAAACTGAAAGATGAGGCAAAGAAACCGGACCTCTTGTTCGTCGATTTTGCCATCAACGACCAGTATGACGGCATTACCACAGCTGAAGTGAAGCAGTATATGGAAACGCTCATCCGCACGGTTTACACCTATTCGCCGTATTGCGATATCATCATCATTTACGTAACCGATAAAACCCGCTTGAATTATACCGACGCTTCCCATTATCCCACGCTCGCGGCACAACATGAGGTTGCAACCAAGTATGGCTTGACAGAAATCTATGTTGGCAAAATGCTGGTGGAAGAGGTTGGTTTGACTGCCTCCAACTGGAATAACACCTATTTTGGCGGCACCGGCGCGGAGAACCCCAGCGATATCGTTCACCCCAACTCCAAGGGCTATAAGAAATATGCCGGCTATGTTCAAAATGTATTGAATACCGAGCTGACAAAATCGCTCAATCCCTACGGCTATGTAAAGCATGAGATCCTTTCGGCGTCCTACAGCCCGATTTCCAATCCTGCAAGATATTTCTTCAACGATTCCAAAGACAAGACGACCGGATTTGATTTGATCGAAAAGCCGACCTCGCTCGCCGATAAGGGATACCTGAAAGCCAGCGTTGCAGGCGTTACCGGTGCAAAAGTAAGCTTCACCTTCACCGGTACCGGTCTCCAGCTCTGGACTTACGCGCGTGCACAGGCTTCCACCATTAAGGTAACGATCGATGGAACCTCTACGAATTACTCCATTACGCGCAGTTCGGACGGCAACAAACCTTACCGCGTTGCAAGCGGTCTTGCTAACACCACGCATACCGTCACCATCGAGCAGACGACTGCTCCGGCAAGCGGCAACTTGCTCACCTTGCAGGCATTGATGGTAGAGGGCGATCCGAACTTCAGCGGCGTCACATTTATCAACGTGAACTAAAACAAAACAAACCAAACAACCGCGGAGCCGGATTTTCCGGCTCCGCTTTTTTGCGTAAAAATCACCATATTTTTCATGTAAAGTATTGCAACTTGATTTTTAATATGATATAATTATTATGTATTTCTATGCGCACGCGCACGTAGAAACAAACTTTATTTTTCATTCCCGTTTGTTCGGGACACCGACCGAAAAACCGGCAACCGTTGCCGCCGCAAGCAGAGAAAAAACGCTTTCGGCGCGCCGATGGCAGAGCGGACGGTTTCGGCGGTAGAATTGGAGGAACCCCTTGGAAGAACCGTCTCAAATTCCCGTTATGACCGCCGAGCAGGCGGAATCCCGGCATTATCTTTCCGGCAAACTGCTCGAAACCATGCATCTCGAACCCCAAAAACCGCCCGTTGCCCAAGTTCTTGCGGTAAACGGAACGGTAGAATACTATTATGACCCGCGCCACGTGCGCGAGGCACCGCCCGAAGATTGGTATCAGCGACCGCCCGAACCGGTCATCGATCCTTTGGAGCTGGAGGACGGCAGAACCATCGGGCGCATGAGCACCAAACGCGCCGCCATGCTCAATTACTACACCAAAGAGCGCCTTGCGCAAATGCATTATGACGTTGTTGCCGGGCCGGTGGCTTACACCAAGCGTTTTGACCGCAGTATTCTTTATTTCTATGATAAAGCAGAGGCAATCCGCCAGCCGCTTCCGTGCGTCAAATGCGGAAAGGACATTCGCTATCGCCATAAACTCTGCCGCGCCTGCTACGAGGCAGAAATGGACCAGCGCCGCATCGAAGGGGACGCCCGCCGCGCGGAATATTACCATGCCAAACGCGAAAAAACACTCTTTTTTGACCTGGAATTAACCGGTGTTTACGACCATGATGAAATTCTTTCCATTTCCATTACCGATGGGACCGGGAAAGTGTTAATGGACACGCTTGTTCACCCCGCCCATAAGCGCAAATGGAAGGAGACCGAAAAAATTCACGGCATCACCCCCGAAATGGTGACCAATGCACCGTATCTGAAAGAACTCACGCCCGAAATCAAGCGCCTCTTCGCCGGGGCGGACGCGGTCATCGCCTATGGCATCGCCACCGATTACAGCCATATCAAATACATCTACGATACCGAGGCGGAGCGCCAAAAACTGCGCCGCAAAACCAAGTGCGCCGCCATGGAATATAACCGCTTCGTGCAGGAGCATCACCCCGAGCTTACCCACCTTTCGCTGACTGACGCCATGGAAACGCTCGGCCTTTCCTGGGATGGCGTTGCGCATACGTCAATTGCCGATACCATTGCCTGCGCAAAGGTTTGGGAGGCGCTTTTCCCGCATTATTACGAAGATTGAGGAAAAAGAAAAACCATGAGAGATTTTTTGTTCGGATTGGACGGCTCCGCCAAACATGACCAAAATTTGGAGCTGCTGACCACCGTTTACGATAACGTGGAACTTTCGGTCCTGCGCAGCATTCTGGAAGGGGAGAACATTCCCTATATGATCCGCGAGCGGGGCAGCGGAAGCTCGGTGCGCATCATTGCCGGCTTTACCATGTTCGGCACCGATGTTTTTGTCCCCAAAACAATCATCGGGCAGGCAAAAGAGGTTCTGGAAGCTTACCGCAATGCCGAATTGGTAGAGGAAGAAGCGCAGAACGGGGAGGGCGAAGAGCCATGAAAGAAATTTTGCTTTGCAAATACGGCGAAATCGTTCTCAAAGGCGCAAACCGGAAGTATTTTGAGGATATTCTTTGCAAAACCATTCGCTTTCGCGCCAAACATTTCGGCAAATTCACCGTCACCCCTTCCCAAAGCACCATTGTCATTGAGCCGCAGGACGAAACCGCCGATTTGGACGGCTTGTTTGAAACGGTGTTAAAGGTTTTCGGCATCGTCGGGGTCAGCCGTTGCGCGGTTTGCGAAAAGAACATGGAAAGCATCGAGCAAACGGCGCGCGAATATCTGCCGCAGTTCTTGGAGGGAAAAAAGACCTTCAAGGTTGAGGGAAAACGCTCGGACAAGCGGTTTCCGCTCAACTCCATCGAGCTCTCCCGCGAGGTGGGGGGCTACCTGCTTTCCGAAAATCCAAAATTGAAAGTGGACGTTCACAATCCCGAAATCACCGTCCGCGTGGAAATCCGCGAGTTTGGCGCATATCTCCATGCCGGCCAGTTCAAAGGCGCCGGCGGAATGCCGGTGGGAACCAACGGCAAAGCGCTGTTGCTTCTTTCCGGCGGCATCGATTCGCCGGTTGCCGGCTATATGATCGCCAAGCGCGGCGTGCAAATCGAGGCGGTGCATTTCGAGTCTTTCCCCTATACCAGCGAGCGCGCAAGAGAGAAGGTGTTCGAGCTTGCGCGGCTGGTCGCGCAATATGCCGGAAGTATCCGTCTGCATGTCGTATCGCTCACGCACATTCAGGAGGAGCTGGTCAAAAATTGCGAGGAGGATTACTTCACGCTCATTTTGCGCCGCTATATGATGGCAATTGCCAACCGGATTGCCCAAGCGGAAGGGTGCGGCGGACTGGTAACGGGCGAAAGCCTGGGGCAGGTCGCCTCGCAAACCATGCAGGCAATCGGCGTGGTGGATCCGCTTTCCGAACTGCCTGTTTTCCGCCCCTGCATCGGGCTGGATAAGGAGGAGATCATTCAAATCGCCCGCAAAATCGGCACCTTTGAAACCTCCATTCAACCCTACGAGGATTGTTGCACTGTCTTTACGCCGCGCCATCCCAAAACAAGACCAACGATGGAGGGCGTTCTGGAACAGCAAAACCGCCTGCCGTTCTGGAATTTGGTGGAAGAAGCGCTTGCCGGCAAAACAACCGAACATATCCGCACCGAATTTTGAAAAATTGAATCTATAACATAAAGAGAGGAATCGTCATGGAACAAAAGTATTACCACATGAACATTGCAGGTTGCGAGCGCGATCTGCCCATCTGCCCGCTCAACGAGAAACTGCAAATTGCCGGATTCGTCATCTTCGGCGACCCCGAGCTTACCACCGCCTGCGCCAAGGAGCTTCTTGCCCGCGCGCCCGAATACGATTATTTGATCTCGGCGGAGGCAAAAGGCATTCCGCTGGTGCATGAAATGGCGCGCCTTGCCGGCAACCAAAAGTATTTTCTTGCGCGCAAGGCTCCAAAGCTCTATATGACCGGCGTCATGGATGTCAAAGTTCGCTCCATCACAACGGCAAAGGAACAGCACCTCTATTTGGATACTGCCGATGCCGCCATCATGAAAGGGAAGAAGATCCTCATTGTTGACGACGTCATTTCCACCGGCGAGTCTTTGCGCGCCAT
>CAMOLD010000100.1 GCA_946618395.1 uncultured Clostridia bacterium | reverse complement strand
TTGTTTTCAACGGGAATCGGTAATTTTCGGCAAAACAGCCGGGGAAGAGAAAAGTCTATTGCCCCTGACATATCGGAAACTTTGGAAAAGGAGAACCCAATATGAACCGCAAACTGATTGACTTTTTGAAATTGCCGGAAGCGTTTCGCATTCCGTATTTCAGCGGCCTTCTTTATAGAATATTGAACAAAAAAGACAACAAAATCCTTCAAAAAACAAAAATTACCGAGAACGCTTTGAACAAGGAAAAGCGGGATATCATTGTAACCGCTTCTTTAACTTCTTTTCCAGCCAGGATTGAATATGTGTATCTTGCAATCAAATCCATCATGTTGCAGAGCTATAAGCCGGATCATATTTTTCTTTGGCTGGCAGAGGAACAGTTTCCGGATAAAAAATTGCCAAAAGATTTGCTGGATCTACAGCAATATGGGCTTGAAATAAAGTGGTGCGATGATTTGTATGGACACAAAAAGTATTACTATTGCATCAAAGAGCAAAAGCCAAACGAAGTTGTTATTACATTTGACGATGACATTTTATATCCGGTTGATTGTATTAAGCGTTTAATCGAAAAGCACAAACAATATCCGAGCTGTCTCATTTGCGAAAGAGCGCAGGCAGTTGATTACAACAAGAACGGTTCGCTGAAAAATCCGGGATGTTGGAAGACTATATCCGACGTAGGAGTTAAAACACCTTCTTACAGTTTGAACCCTTCACCGGGGGGAGGGTGTTTGATTCCCTATAATGGGTTTTATAAGGATGCTTTTTCAAAAGAAAAAATTAGAGAGTTGGCATACAAAAACGACGATTTGTGGTATATGTTCATGGTTGCCGAACAGGGGACTAGGATTATAAAAACAAGAAAATATCATAAAACATTTTCTACTATCGAAGGTTCTCAAACAGTACAAATGGCGTTTGAAAATGTTGTTGGAAACCGAAACATGGTCGTTATGGAAGAGCTGAAAAACGCCTACCCCCTTGCCTACAACAGAATCATTACGGACAAGGATTGAACTATCAAAAAAAGATTCTCCGCTTGCGCCCGGCGCAAACGGAGAATCTTTTTGTATGCTGTTATTCCTTTACAGTTCAAACTTCGGCATAGGCAAAAGTTTATGCAGGTTGGCGGCGTGCAGGCGGTCGATCTTCGCTTTGACGTCCGGCTTTGCCGCAAGGTCGTCCTCGCCGCGAATGTAGCGGTCCAGGTCGGCGTAGGTAAAACCGAGGTTATCCTCGTCGGTTTTGCCCGAAAGCCCGTCCGAGGGGGCTTTTTCAATCAGCTCCTCGGGAAGCCCCAGCTCTCTGCCAATTTGTTTGACCTCGCGCACGGTGAGCGAGGAAAGCGGCGAAAAATCGCCGGCGGCATCGCCGAATTTGGTGGAGTATCCCACCCAGTCCTCCGAGAGGTTGCAGGTGTTCACCACCCGACCGCCAACGCAGGCGGCAACGGCATAAAGGGTGGTCATGCGAATGCGCGCCGGCGTGTTGACCTTTGCCTGGCGCGAGGGTTCCATGTGCGTTTGGAACTCCGCAAAAAAGGCGTCCACAGTGGAGCCGATGTTCACGGTGACCGAGGGAATGCCCAGCGTTTTGACCAAGAGATGGCTATACGAAATATCCGATTGCTCGCCCTGGGGCATCAGAACGCCCAGGACGCGGTCGGCGCCCAGTGCGCGGGCGCAAACGGCGGCGGCGACCGAACTATCCTTGCCGCCCGAAATACCGATGACGGCTTTGGTGCCGGGCGCGGCGGTTGTTTCAAAATAGGTGCGGACCCATTCCACAAGGCGGTCCAGCGTTTTTTTCGCGTCAAAAGCAGCCATTTTTCAATCTCCTTTTTCTTAAAATCAAGCAAAAAAGGTCAACAGAGTGCGCAAAATCACAACCAAAAGCACCAGGGCAAAGAAGGGAACGTCCAGCGGCGTGCCCTGAAACCAGTTCATTTTTTCAAACAGCACGCGAATGGGATGAATCATGGGCTCGGTGATCATATAGAGGAGCCCGGAAAACCAGCCCTCTCCGGTCGGGTCGAACCAGGAGAAAATGGCGCGCAGGAAAAGCGCCAGCCAAAGAATGGTCAGCATTGCCGAAAGGGTATGGTAAAGAATGGCGTGAAACAGCTCCATCTGGCGGCGTCCTTTCAAAAAAATAAGAGTTTTGAAAACTTGCAACAGGGGAATGCGGAAGCGTTAAAATTTGCCGGCGGTTAGGCGGATGAGCAACGAAAGGTTATCCGGCTGAACTTTTGCCTCGTGCGCGGCGCGGCAACGGCTTTCGGCTCCGCACTTTCGGCAGCGGTGGCAAATCACATAGCCGCGGCGTGCGTCGGGCAGGACGCGGACCGGCTCCATTTCTCCGCCGCAGGTTGCGGCACGGTCGCCGGGGTTGACATCCACGTGGAGCGACCAAAGGCAAAACGGGCAATGGTTGCGCGAGGTATAGCCCAGCGGCTCCACGGTTTTGCCGCAATGGGCGCAAACAAAACCGCTGTCGTTTTTTGCAAACCGTTTTTGCTCCATCCCGGCGCTCCTTCCCATCAAAATTCTTTTTTCATTTTATCACAATTCCGCGCAAAAGTCAACTGCCGCGCGCAGAACTTCCTCTTTTTTTGAAAAGATGAAAAAAGCTTGTATTTTTGCCGAAGATATGGTAAAATAAAGGTAGAAAAATCCCCCGGCATTTCAAACGGACGAAAGAAGGTGCATTTTTGATGGCATATCAAAACTATCCGGTCAACGAATGTGAAAATCTTGCCTCGCTGGTTTTGCAGAGCGCTTCGGTGTTCGGCAACCGCACGGCGTTTTCGGAAAAGCGCGACGGTAGCACGCTCACTTATACCTATGCGCGTTTGGGGACCGATGTGTTCAGCCTTGCCGCCGCGCTTTCCGCACGCGGACTCTCGGGCGCCCGGGTGCTGATTGCCGGGCCGAACTGCTATGATTTTGTTCTTTCCTTTTTGGCGGTTGCCGCGGCGGGAAGCTGCGCCATTCCGGTGGACCATACCATTGACGCCGACGCGCTGGAAGCGCTTGCTTTGCGCGCCGACGCGCAGGCGGTCATTCTTGCGCCGGATATTCTTCCCAAAGCCGACCGGCTTCCTGCCTCTGTGCGCCGGTTCTCCTTTGCCGACCTGGAAGATCTGGTTGCCGAAGGCGGCAAACTGGTAGCCGACCCGAGCGCTTTGCCGCTCCCCGACCCGGATCTGGTTGCCGCCATCTTCTTTACCGCCGACGCGCGCCGCGGGGTTATGCTTTCCCACCGCAACCTGGCGTTTGACGCCGCCGCGGTTTGCAAAATGATTGAAGTGCGGCGGGACGACGTTTTCCTTTCGGTTCTGCCGGTTCACCATGCCTACGAGATGACCTGCGGCATTCTGGTTCCGCTTCTTTCCGGAGCGCAAATCGCGTTTTCCGAAGGGTTGCGCTACCTGACCCGCGAAATGAAAGAGTTTCACCCCACCGTGCTCAACTGTGTGCCCTACCTTGCCGAGGTGATGTATCAAAAAGTTTGGGCGGGCATTCGCCGCCACGGGCTGGAAGGGCATGTCAAAAATATGCTGCGCGTTACCGGCGCCATTCTGCCGCAAAGTGCCGCGCTTGCCGCAAAACGCCGCGCGTTCTCCTTTGTGCACAAGAGCTTTGGCGGGCACCTGCGCCTGATTCTGACCACCGGCGCGCCTGCCGACCCTGCCGTTTTGCGCGGTTTCCGCGGCTTCGGCATTCTTGCCGTGCAGTCCTATTCCATTGTGGAGTGCTCTCCTGTTGCCGCCATCAACCGCGACCGCTTCCACCGCGCCGCTTCCGCCGGGCTTCCCCTGCCGGGAACGGTGCTGGATATTTACGATATGAACGAGGAAGGGCTTGGGGAAATCCGTTGCAAGGGCAAACACGTTTTCCAGGGCTATTTCGATGACCCCGAAGCCACCAAAGCCGTTCTGAAAAATGGTTGGTTTTATACCGGCGACCTCGGATTTTTTGACGCCGACGGTTTTTTGCGCGTCATCGGGCGCAAGAAAAATTTAGTCATTACCGCCTCGGGCAAGCGCATTTACCCCGAGGAGATCGAATCCCTGCTCAACGAAAACAAGTTCGTTGCCGAGTCGCTGGTGCGTGTCGTCCCCGATAAGAGCGCCGAGGGCGTTCACGTGGAGGCAACCGTTCATCCCAACCGCACAGCGCTCCTCGCCCTACAGGACGACAACCTCAAACAGCGCGCGTCCATCGAGGTGCGCGCCGCCATCGATGAACTCAACCGCATCCTGCCCGCTTTCAAACGCATCAAACGCTTTTCCGTCTCTTCTTCCCCCCTTCCGCGCACCCCGTCCGGGAGATTGGTGAGGTAAGGGAGAGGGAGGAAGATAGGCCGCGAGAGGGGGAGAACCCTTTTTGAAAAAAGTGGTTCTCCCCCTCTCGCGCTCTCTCCCACTCCAAAAAACTTTTGGGTAAGGATGATTCGACTTACAAAATGTTGTCAAGTGAGTTTTAAAAACTGATTCGTTTATGGAAGTTTTTTGCCCCGCTTTTTTTCAAAAAAGCGGGAGAAAAAGCCCTTCTTTTTTTGGTATTCCTCGCTGTGAACCGAGGTTACAACATATCCGGTTTTGCCAATCACATCGCGCAGGCGTGCAACTTCGGGAGCCTCTTCCGAAAGGATGACCGCCTCGCCTTTTTTATGCGACGAGGAAACGCTTTTGACCGGGAAGTTTGCGCGAATGCAATCGTTGATGTGCGCCTCGCACATTCCGCACATCATGCCGTCAATTCCAACCGTTGTTTGAATCATAAAAATCCTCTTTTCTCAAAGTTTTTTGAAAGAGGGGGAGCGCGAGGGGGAGAAAAC
>CAMOLD010000099.1 GCA_946618395.1 uncultured Clostridia bacterium | reverse complement strand
CACCTTGAATGCCATAGTTCTCGACACGGTCTTCGGTCAAATAAACTTTGAGCATCTCTGCCGTTTGCGGCGTCATGCTCTCCAAAAGCGCTCCTACTTCGGCCTCGGTAATCGTTGCATCGGGGTCCCCCAGCTTGGTAGCAATGGAGGCGCCGGTGCTGACGCTCTTCATTGTTTCGGCATAGTTAACAACACTTCCATCTGCCGATTCGGTTGCCGCTTTTGCAAGTTTGGTTGCTGTGCGGATATCCATATCCATACTCTTGGCAACTTCTTCTTTCTGGAAAATGGCGGTAATCATCTTCGAGGTTTTTCCCTCAAACGTATCGGTGCTCTCCAGCGAATCCAGCATACTGCCAAGGTTGTTTGCAATGGTTCCCAGTTTATCCAAATCGAAGTTTTCGGTATCCGCAAACGCGTTTTTAACGCTGATTGCCGCGGTGAAGATGCTGTTGATTTTCTCGGCCTCTTGTTCAACGGCGTCGCCCGTGAGCGCGTCGCTGACCCGTTTGGTGTCGATCAGGAACTCTTCCATGGTGATGCGGACGGTCGGGAAGGTGCCTTCCTTGATGGTGGAAACGGTCTTTAAGCTCTCCTGCGTGAAGGAGTCTTTCGTCAAACCGGAAAGCGTAACGGTAACGCCGTGATCTTCCATGATTTGCGCGACCTGCTGTTGGAAGGCTTCCTCATTGGCAGCCTCCGCGCTGGCTTTTGCAATCTCCTGGGTGACGGTTGCCAGTTTTGCAACGGCACTGTTCAAAATATCGTCTTTGGTCTTGCCGCCGTAGAGCCTGCTGGTATAGACCTTTTCGCTTGCTCTTTGGGCGGTTGCGGCAAGCGGCGCGGTGCTATTCTGCTGATTTTTCTCTTCGTTCAGCTCGGAGAAAATTTCAAAGAACTCGCGGATGTCTTCCTCGTCAATATGCGTGATTCCGGCATCCCGGACTTCCGTAAGGATTGCGTTTGCATACAGTTTGACCACCGAGGTATCCAGTTCAATTTCCAAACCGGCTTTGTCAAGCGCCTCGGTAATCTTTTGGGCAAGCTCGTCGATCTTCGCCTCGTCGGTTGCATCAGAAGCAAGGACGGCGTTGACGGCGGCGGTGATATCCTTGATATATTGGTCGTAAATTTCGGCGGCGTTCTCCGGCAGGTTCAAAACGCTGGAGCCGATGGCGCGCATACCGAGATTGGCAAATTCAGGAATCAGATTTTTGAGCGTGTTGTTGCTACCGAGCGCGGTGATCAGATCTTTGATCAGCGTGCCGGAGGCAAGCGATTCGATCATGGCGTCCGTATCGGTGCTTCCGTTTGCCATGCTCTTGAACAGGTTTGCCTTTGCCATGATGGAGATCATGTTGCCAAGCGTACCAAAGTCGGCTTCCAGCGCGGCAGAATCGCGGGCGTCCTTGTGGAAGTCGTCAATGATGACGTCCAGCAAAGGATTCATGATGGTTCCCATATCCGGCTTTGCCACTCCGAAGATGGTGCGGTCGTTCTGCCATGCGTCGGTTACCGCATAAATCGCCTCGCCGAAGATGGTGCGCACCATTTTGGAATCCCCGATGTTGCTCATCAGGTTGCGCACGACTTCCGCCGTTTCCTCGGTCATGTCATCGGTGCCTTTTACGTCTTTGAGCTTTGCCGCCTCGCGAATCATTTTGGTGATGGCGTTCACCTCTTTGACGATGGTGGTCTTCTCGCCGCCCGACGTAAAGCTGGTAAGGAAATTGCAGGTTGCTTTTCCGCCCAGGGCGCCGTAAGTTTTAAAGAAGAAGTTGTTTTGCGTGTTTGCCGCCAACTGACGGACAGCCTGAACCTCTTCGGACTGGCCAACCGATTCCTGAACCTCTTCCTGCTCCAACGCCGTATCCACGATGGGGAGCGCGATGCTCAAATAGGCGTAAAACGGCGTCATCAGCACGAAGAAGATCAAAAGCCCTTGCGCGATGCCAAGACCCCATTTGCGGAGCTTGGGGAATTTTCTTTCCTTGTCTTTTGCTCTCAACGCTCCGCCGACAAACAGCATGACGATGAAATAGATGATCTCGGTAACGATACGCAAAGCGATGAACACCAGCGTAAAGAACAGCGGCGCAACCAGCGCGGTTGCAAAGCCCAGGAGCGTTTCCTGCAAGGGCTCCGAATTGCTGATCAGCTCAAAGAAGTCCTTTGCCTCGTCAGAAGTGAAGAGCGATTGCGTCGACCCTTCCAGGCGCGAATATGCAAAGCCGGCACTTCCCTTTGCGATTGCCGTGATGATAAACGCAAGCGCGAGGCAGCCCACCAGAATGATGAGCCGGACGCGGGCTTTCCCCACTCCGCGCACCAGCGCAAACAGAATTGCCCCCAACATTGTCAGGACAAACAGCCCGACAAATACAAGCGGTAATTTAGGAAGAATTTGAGCAATACCTGAACTGCTACCCATTGTTTTTCTCCTTTTCCGTTTCGTAAAATTTGAGTTTCAAAAAGACAAAACTCTTTCCACTTTCATATTAGCACTTTTCCCCTGTTTTGTCAATCCCTATTCAATAAATTATAATTTGGTAAAACTTGTATCTTTTTTCATTTGCGGCTTGCATTTTTGAAAAAAGTGTGCTACAATATCCTATAAGAACGGTGGGAATTCCCGCCGCGCAATCTCATCCTGCCGGTTTTGGGCAGACAGGAGGCAATATATGATGGTTTCTACCAAGGGGCGCTACGCGCTCCGACTGATGATTGACCTGGCGCAACACGCAAACGAGGGCGCAATCTCGCTCAAGGCGATTTCGGAACGGCAGGAGGTTTCGATGAAATATCTGGAATCCATTGCCGCAATGCTGAACCGGGGCGATTTGATTCGCAGTTCCCGCGGCAAGGACGGCGGCTATACCCTTTCCCGTCCGGCAAGCGAAATTTCGGTTGCCGAGGTCATGGCGATCACCGAGGGTTCTTTGGCGCCGGTTGCCTGCAATGGGCTCAACGGCACTTCCTGCGACCGCGCCGGCGCCGGGCTTTGCCTTTCTTTTCCCATGTGGCAAAAGCTGGACGCGCTGATTGAGGACTACCTTTCAGGCGTGAGCATTCAAGACCTCATTGACCGAAAAGTATAATTTGTGAAAAAATTTTCAAATTCCTATTGACAAAGTAGGAGATTCATGCTATAATTCCCATTGAAAAGATAGGAATTAGAAAATCGGAGGCAAACATTCATGTTCGTTTATGCAGATCACGCGGCAACCACACAAATGAGCGAAACCGCCATTGCCGCTATGACCGAGGCGATGCGCACCGTTTGGGGCAATCCTTCCAGCCTGCACACCGTTGGGCAGGAGGCAAAAGTTGCCCTGGAAAACGCGCGCGAGGAGATTGCAACCCTTTTGGGCGCAACGGCAAAGGAAATTACCTTTACCTCGGGCGGCTCGGAAGCCGACAACCAAGCCATTGTTTCGGCGGCAAAGCTGGGCGCCGCAAAAGGCAAAAAGCACATCGTTTCCACCAAATTTGAGCACCACGCCGTCCTCCACACGCTGAACAAGCTGGAAAAAGAGGGCTTTGAGGTGACCTACCTGGACGTTCACGAGAACGGACTGGTCACGCCCGAAGAAGTGAAAGCGGCGATCCGCCCCGACACGGCGCTGGTGACGATTATGTTTGCCAACAACGAGATCGGCACGCTGCAACCCATCCGCGAGATCGGTGCCGTTTGCCGCGCGGCAGGTGTGCTCTTTCACACCGACGCGGTGCAGGCGGTTGGCCATGTTGCCATTGACGTTGCGAAAGACAATATTGACATGCTCTCGCTTTCGGCGCACAAATTCCGCGGCCCGAAAGGCGTTGGCGTTCTTTACGCCCGGCGCGGCATCCGCCTCTTCAACCTGATTGAGGGCGGCGCGCAGGAGAGAGGAAAGCGCGCGGGAACCGAGAACATTCCGGCGATCGTCGGAATGGCAGCGGCGCTGAAAGAGGCGGTTGAAAATTTGGAAGAAAACACCGCAAAAGTGACCCCGCTGCGCGAAAAACTCATTACAGGTCTGCGTAAAATCCCCTATTCGCACCTCAACGGTGACCGGAATCAACGTGTTCCCGGCATTGTGAACTTCTGCTTTGAGGGCATTGAGGGTGAATCGCTGTTGCTCCTTTTGGATATGAAAGGGATTGCCTGCTCCTCGGGTTCAGCCTGCACATCCGGCTCGCTCGACCCCAGCCACGTTCTGCTCTCGCTGGGCATCCCCCACGAGGTGGCGCACGGCTCTTTGCGCCTTTCGATTGACGAAACGAACACCGAAGAACAGATTGACTATATTCTAGAAGCCGTGCCCCAAGTGGTGAGCTACCTGCGCACCATGTCGCCCGTTTGGGAAGATTTGGAAAGCGGCAAGCGCAAACATTTTTTTGCAAAATAAGAACGGAGGAATATCAAAATGCTTTACAGTGAAAAGGTGATGGATCACTTTCAAAACCCGCGCAACGTTGGCAAAATGGACGACGCCGACGGAATTGGCGAGGTTGGCAACGCCAAATGCGGCGATATTATGAAAATGTATATCAAGGTGGACGACAACGGCATTATTACCGACGTCAAGTTCAACACCTTCGGGTGCGGAAGCGCGATTGCCTCCTCCTCGATGGCTACCGAAATGATTAAAGGCAAGCCGATTGACGAAGCCCTGAAACTTTCCAACAAAGCCGTTGTGGAGGCTTTGGACGGTCTGCCGCCGCACAAACTGCACTGCTCGGTGCTTGCCGAGGAAGCGGTGCGCGCCGCCGTGAAAGATTACTACGACAAGCACGGCATTGCCTACAATCCCGACGAATTTTGCGCCGGCGATTGCGCCCATTGCCACGAGCACGATGAACAATAAAAA
>CAMOLD010000098.1 GCA_946618395.1 uncultured Clostridia bacterium | reverse complement strand
CGCGCGCCGATATACTGTTAGCAAGTGGAATTTCGGCTTGTCGGGGGATTGGATATGATTTGGCAAATTGTTTTCGGCGTTCTTGTTCCGTTTGTCGGAACGGCTTTGGGGGCTTGTTGCGTCCTTTTATTGAAAGGGGAGCTGGACCGCCGCCTGCAAAGGAGCATGGCGGGGTTTGCCGCCGGAGTGATGGTGGCGGCCTCGGTTTGGAGCCTGCTCATTCCGGCAATCGGGGCGTCGGCAGGCATGGGGCGGCTCTCTTTTTTGCCGGCGGCGGTGGGCTATTCGGTTGGCTTTTTGTTTCTTTTGGTTTTGGATTTTGTCATTCCGCAACCAGAGGAATGGACTGCCGACGCGCAAAAACCGGGGGGTGGGATGCGCAAAATCCGCATGATGGTGCTTGCCGTCACGCTCCATAACATTCCCGAGGGAATGGCGGTTGGCGTTGCCTTTGCCGCAGTGCTGGTAGAGAAAAATCCGGCAATGGCGTCGGCGGCGTTGGCGCTTTCGGTGGGCATTGCCGTTCAAAATTTCCCGGAGGGCGCCATCGTTTCCATGCCGCTGGCAAGCGCGGGCGAAAAGAAGGGCAAAGCGCTCCTTTGGGGCATTTTTTCGGGCGCGGTGGAGCTTTTGGGCGCGCTTGTCATGCTGGCGGCTTCGGTTTGGCTGGCGCCTGCCATGCCCTGGTTTTTGAGTTTTGCGGCGGGCGCCATGTTCTATGTGGTGGTGGAGGAGCTGATTCCCGAAATGGAGGACGGCGTGCGCAACAAGATTGGCGCCGTCAGCTTTGCCGCCGGATTTTTGGTCATGATGATTTTGGATGTTCTGCTGGGGTGATCTCCTTTCGACAAAAAGGGGTTGCATTTTTTGGTAATTTGTGCTACAATAATTTGCGGATTGATTTAGAAAAGGAATTTTGAAGGATGGGTTACGGCTTTTTTGATTACAAATACCACATTCCCGAAGAATATAAAAAGGGAATGTTTACAGCTTCCCATATCGTTCTTATCATTTTGGTATATCTCCTTGCAATCCTGTTGCCAATCCTTTTGCGCAGAGTGACAAGAAGGAAAATAACCCTTGTTCTTCGCGTTTTGTCGGTGGCTATGGTGGTGTTGGAGGTTTCCAAAATCTCGTGGGAAAGCTATTTTGACGTTACAACGGGGCAGGGGTTCAACTATGGCGGAATCCTGCCGCTTTATACCTGCTCGCTCTTCATTTACACGCTGTTGGTTGCCGCCTGGACGCGCGGAAAAGTGCAAAAAATCGCGCTTGCGTTCATCACCACCATCGGGCTTTTATACGGTGCCATCGGCGTGGTTTATTGCAACGGGCTGAACTGGTATCCGCTCTTCTCCTTCGGCGGGCTTTATTCGTTCTTCTTCCACAGCACCATGTTTGTAACGGGAATGCTCCTGTTGATTACTGGGTATTACAAGCTGCAATGGAAGGATTGCCTTTGGACGATGATTCCCATTTTGATCCTTTCGGTGCTTGCCGTTCCGGCAAACTACCGTTGGGGCTCCGATTATATGCTGTTACATACGGGGTCCGGTGTTCCGCTTTACGAGGACATTGCCGCTTGGCTTGCCGCCAAGGGCTTGCGCTTCCTTTACACCGTTTTGATGCTGGCAACCCATATCCCGCTTGGTTGCATCATCATCGGGCTGGCAAAGCTGACCGAATTTCTTGCACAAAAAGCCAAAAAAGAACCGTCCGGCAAGTAAAACTTCCGGGCTGTTCTTTTTTTATTTCAAAAGCAGAAAAAATCCCAAAAAAAGGAAAAAATACTCTTGTATTTACGCGCGCGTTATGGTATAATAATTCTGTATCAGTAAAATTTTCAAAAGTCTGTTTTGATTTTTGATTTTTCAACGATGGCGAGATGCCAATTTTGCAGGAAAGGACGGTGAGCGAACGGATGAAAAAGCGAAAAGATGAATTTTACGACGATTCATTTGAAACGTTTGAAGAAGACGAACAGACCGCGGAAGAATCCCGGAAACAGGATTCTGAATTTGAAGATCAGACCGAACCCCGCAGCGCAAGATCGCAAAAACGCGCGTCACGTTCCGGCCGGACAAACCGTTCGCGCAAAAATGCCGCCTCGGGAAAAGAGTCGGTCCGCCTGACGCCGGAGCAACGGCAAAAGAATTCCGCGCGCTTCTATGCCGTCATGCAATATGTATTTTTGGGGCTTGGCGCCTTCCTTTTCCTTTGCTTGTTCTTGAATCTGCTTTGCAATTTCGGCAATAAGTTGGAAAACCCCGCCAAACATTGGATGGGATATGTCGGCTACGGCATTTCCTACGCTTTGCACGGAATGTTCGGCTTCCCGGCGCTGTTTTTGCCTGTGGGCATGGTTGTGTTCTTTATTTTTTGGAAACGCCTGCGCGAAGAACGCCGCCTTGCGTTCAAACTTTTGAACGCGGTTGCGCTGTTGCTCCTGCTTTCCACCATCGTCCACACCTTCTACCTTGCTTTTGCCTTCCATAGCAAGACCTATTTGAGCGGCGGGGAACTGTTCAGCAAAGGTGCCGCGCTCAAAGGTGGTGGATTTTTGGGCGGCATGCTCGCCTATTTGGCCATCCGGTTTTTGAACTGGGCGGGCGCCTTCATTCTGGAATTCATCTTGTTCCTTGCAAGCTTTTTCTATATGCTGGGCATGACGCCGCGGCATATCATTACCTGGTGGAAGCACCGCCGCGAGCTTTCGGGCAAGGATAACCTGACCTTGAGCGAGCAGGAGGCCGAAAAGGCAAAACGCCGCGCCAAAGAGGCGGCGGAAGAAAAACGCGCGCAGACCGGAACGGTCAAAACCGATGCCGAGGGCTTCCCGGACGGCTCGGTGACCATTTATAAAAACGGCAATCTGCCGGCAACTTCTTCCAAAACCGCGGAGCTTCCGCATATTCCAACTGTTTCGGGCTCGGACGGCGGTCAGCTCTATCTGCCGGCGGAGGTCCGCCGCAGAATGCGCGAGGAAGACGAGCGCAAACGCCAGCAAGCCGAGGAACAACGCAGAAAAGAGCAGCTTGCCAGAGGGCAAGAAAGACCGCAACTTGGCACCGGCATGCCTCAAAACGCCGCTCCGGCGGCAAGACCTGCGGCAAATCCGGTCAACCCCGTTGCAAGACCAAGACCCGCGGCGCCTGCGCCACGCCCGGTTTCGCCGGAAACGGTTTCCGAAGAGGTTTTGATCAGCTATAAAGGCGCCGATCCGATTTTCCCGCAGTCGGAAAATAAGAGCGCCAAAAAGGTGCGCAAAGAGGACCGCGATTTCGATTTGGGCGACATCTTCAACAATGCGACCGTTGATGAGCCTTTGGCGCCTCCTCCCCCGCAACACGCGCCCCTGCCGCCGGAAAAACCGGTGCCTGTCCGCGCGCCCCGCAAGGTGGCACCTCCCCCTGCACCCGCTCCGGAGGAGCCGAAAAAGAAAGAATATGCTTTTCCGCCCATCGATCTGCTCAAACGCGGCGCTCCCATGAACGAGGAGAACCGCGCGGAAATCGAAAAGAATATGCAACTGCTTGCAACCACGCTGGAGAATTTCCGCGTGGGTGTTAGCGGAATCAGTTATGCCTGCGGACCTACCGTCACCCGATATGAGATTACGCCTGCCGCGGGTGTTCACGCAAAGTCCATTACCAATCTTGCGGGCGATATTGCGCTGGCATTTGCCGTTTCGGACGTCCGCATGGCGCAAATTGCCGGCAAGAGTGCCATCGGCGTAGAAGTTCCGAACAAAACACGTTATACCGTTTGCCTGAGGAATCTTTTGGAGAGTGCAAAGTTCCAGGATAGCAAATCCAAATTAACGGTTGCTTTGGGAGCCGACGTTGTCAATGATCCGGTGCTGTTTGATATTGCCGAAATGCCCCACCTGCTGGTTGGCGGCGCTACCAAAATGGGTAAATCGGTTTGCATCAACTGCACCATCATCAGCCTTTTGTTCCGCGCAAAGCCGGATGAGGTCAAACTCATCATGGTTGACCCGAAAAAGGTGGAGTTTACGCCTTATAAGAGCATTCCGCATTTGCTTGCACCTATCATCACCTCGGCAAATGACGCCGCAGGCGCTTTGCAGGCGGCGGTTGCCGAAATGGAGACCCGTTACGAGCAAATTGAGGAAGTTGGCGCAAGAAATATTGAAGGATATAACCGCGTTACCAAAAATGATCCGGAAAAGCCCTTCATGCCTTATATTGTCATCATCATCGACGAGCTTGCCGACCTGATGTTGCAGGCAAGAGATCAGGTTGAACAGCCAATCTGCCGCCTCTTGCAAAAGGGACGTGCCAGCGGTATTCACCTCATTTTGGGCACCCAGCGTCCGTCGGTTGACGTTGTTACGGGTTTGATCAAATCCAACGTTCCTTCCCGTATTGCCTGCACGGTGGCTTCGCAGGTCGACTCCCGCACCATTCTGGACGGTGTTGGCGCCGAGAAATTGCTTGGTCGCGGCGATATGCTCTTCTCGCCGGTTGGCTCTACCCGCCCCGAGCGCGTGCAGGGCGCCTTCGTTTCGGATAGCGAAGTGGAGGACGTTTGCAACTTTATCCGCGCAAACAACGGGAACGCCGTTTACGATGAGAAGTTTACCGAGAAGATGAAAGAATTTTCCGCCGAGATTTCCAAAGCCTCTGCCAAAGCCGATGATGTTGTCGTTTCGGATGACGCAAAAGACGACACCAAATATCTGGACGCCGTTCGCGTTGCCATGGAGGAAGGAAAAATGTCCACATCCCTCTTGCAGCGCCGGTTGGGGTTGGGTTACGGCCGCGCCGCAAAGCTGATTGACCGGATGCAGGCGGAGGGAATCGTCTCCCCGCCGGACGGTTCCAAACCGCGGTCGGTGCTGATCACCGCCGATGAATTCATGGAGCGCTTTGCAAACGATGAGTTTGCGACCGACACCTCTTCGGAGGAATAATTCCCACATTTGATAAAACCAAAAGCCACCTTGCAA
>CAMOLD010000097.1 GCA_946618395.1 uncultured Clostridia bacterium | reverse complement strand
ATGGCGCGAATGTAGGCATACCAATCGGTGCCCGCAGTTCCCCCCTGATAAAACGCATAGGTGGAAAGCGCGGCAAACTCCGGCAACAGCGAGAGCAAATTCTTGCCAATCACGAAAACGACGGAAAATGTCGCCATGCGCTCATAGCGCAGCTGCCCTTTCGGATTTTGCAAAAAGTGGGCGGCGGTTTTCCGCTCGGCAAGCCGTCCCAAACCGGAAAACAGCTGTTTGTATGCCGGAATTAAAAAATAGCATTCCAGAATGGTAATGACAAAGGAGAACAACAAAATCCAAATTGGCGTGTTTTGCTTGTATAAATCCTCTGTGGAGGTTGTTGCCGAAAGGAAAAAGCGAATGAACAACTGCGCCGCAATTTCCCCAAAGGCAACCCATGCAATGGTGCGAAAGCGCTCCCGGACCTCGTCAATCCCCTCTTGCAAATCGGCAATGACCGAAAGCCCCAGGAGCAAAAAAAGATAGCCGAAAAGGTCGGGTAGAACGTCCACCATGCCAACAATCGGGTTCCATAAAAACAGCCCGGCAAGAAGCAAAAAGCCGTATCCCGTTCCCTTTCTTTTGCTCATTTTGACCTTCCTCTTCGTTTCTATTTTTTAGAAAAAGACTAAATTTTGTTCTATTTTTTATCATGGTTTTTGTTTTCGCGCTTTTCCTTGCGGCGAAGTAAAAAGTCCTGCGTTTCCAGGCGCTTTTTCTCCACGGCGCGTTCATGCTCGCCGAAAAACCGGTCGCCAATGCGGTTGAGGAAATTCCAACGGTAGCGGTGCGGCGGCTCCTCGGCGCTCTCTTCGGGCGCAATGTTTTTCATGCAGGAAAGAAGCAACCAAAGGTTCATTAAAATCACGGCAAAATTGCAAAGCACCTGCGCCAGCAAAACGCCTTTTTTGACCGTTGCCGGAAACGGGATCAGGTTTACCGCCAAGTAAAGAACGCCCCAAATTCCAACAAGAATCAAATTTCGGGTTGCCGCCGTCCCCGTTTTTGGGAGCTCTACCGACATGGCAAGCCGCAAAATGGCGGGCAAAAGCAGGGAGTGCAACAAAATCACCGCGGCAAAATCAATCCAGCCAATGGCAGTGGTAAAGCCGCCGGTCACCCATGACGGCGTTTTCCCTGCCCATGCGCCAACCATCTCAATATCGTGGTAAACGTTGGTCAAAAGCAAAAGCCCCAGGGGAATGACCGAAAACCGGAAGAATTTTTCATAGTCCGAAAGCTTCCAAACGCCAATCAGCATCAATACGCATCCGGCAAGGACCGCAAGCGGTCCCGCGCCGAGCGGCTTGATACTTGCCGTAATTTCCAAAAGGAAGCTGAACAAATATCCCAAAAATAAATATCCAAAGCCCATATCGTGCCGCCGGGTCAGTTGCCCGACTGATCCTTTCTCATGCAGCAGTTTTTATATTTTTTGCCGGAGCCGCACGGGCAGGGATCGTTTCTGCCAACCGTTTGCGCTTTTGTTACCGGCTTGTTGACAACGCGGACCTTCTTTTGGGTGTCCCTTGCGCCCTCAAAACCGGCATGCAGGGGTTTTGCAACCTGCGCACGGCGAATGGGTTCTTGCCGCGGGACAACCGAAAGGATGTTGCGCAGGGTGTTTTGACGAATGGTATCAATCATCGAGTCAAACAGCGCGGCGCCCTGAATGCGGTATTCGTTGATCGGATCGCGCTGGGCGTATCCCTGCAAGCTGACGTTGCTTTTCAGGTCTTCCATCATATCAATATGATCCATCCATGCCGAGTCCACACTCCGCAAAAGGATGGAGCGTTCCACCTCGCGGAAAACGTCGGCACCGAACAGAGTTTCTTTTTCGTGGTAGCGCTCGGTCACGCGGTCGCAAAGCAGGTCGGCAATCTCCTCCGCCGAAATGCGGCGCAGTTCGTCCTCGCTGTAACGGAAATCCTCGTCCGATGTCAGCGTGCCGTTGAAATGCGCGCGCAAACCGTTCAGGTCCCATTCGCGCCGTTCACCGTGCAAATATTCGTCCACCGTTGCCATCACGGTAGAGGTCAGCATTTTTTGAATCGTCTCGGAAACGTCCTTGCCGTTCAGAACGTCCTGGCGCTGACCGTAAATCACCGCTCTTTGACGGTTCATCACGTCGTCGTATTCCAAAACGTATTTCCGGCGGCGGAAGTTGGTCGCTTCCAAATTCTTTTGTGCGCGCGCAATAGCGCCGGTCAAAAGGCGGGAATTGATGGGTTGATCCTCCGGCATATGGAGCGCATTCACCAAGCCCAAAATGCGGTCGGCGCCAAACAGGCGCATCAAATCATCCTGCATGGAAAGGTAGAAGCGGGATTCACCCGGGTCGCCTTGACGGCCGGAACGACCGCGCAACTGGTTGTCAATGCGGCGGCTTTCATGCCGCTCGGTGCCAATGATGAACAAGCCGCCAACGGCTTTGACTTTCTCGGCCTCGGGAGCAACCTGGTTGCGGTATTTTTCCAAGAGGGTGCGGAACTGTGTGCGCGCGGCAATCAGCTCCTCGTCGTCGGTTTCGGTCATGCCGGTGCAACGGGCAATATATTCCTCGGGCACACCCTTGGCGCGCATATCGGCTTTTGCCATAAACTCGGGGTTGCCGCCCAGCAAAATATCGGTTCCGCGCCCCGCCATGTTGGTGGAAATGGTAACGGCGCCGAATTTGCCCGCCTGGGCAACAATTTCGGCTTCCTTTGCGTGGAACTTTGCGTTCAGAACCGTGTGGGGAATGCCGGCGTTTTTCAGGCGGCGGGAAAGCTCCTCGGATTTGTCAATGGAAACGGTGCCAACCAGAACCGGCTGACCTTTTTGATGGCATTCGCGCACCTGTTCCACAACGGCATCGTATTTGGCATTGATCGATTTATAAACCACATCATTATGATCGGTGCGGATCATGGGCATATTGGTTGGAATTTCCACAACGTCCAGCGAGTAGATTTCGCGGAACTCGTCCTCCTCGGTCAAAGCCGTTCCGGTCATACCCGAAAGCTTGCGATACATGCGGAAATAGTTTTGGAAGGTGATGGTTGCCAGCGTTTTGTTCTCTTTTTGAACTTCAACGCCCTCTTTGGCTTCAATCGCCTGGTGCAGACCGTCCGAATACCGTCTGCCCGGCATCAAACGGCCGGTAAAGGTATCCACAATCATCACGCCGTTCTCGTTGACCACATAGTCCACGTCGCGGTGCATGCAGCCGTAGGCGCGGATGGCCTGGTTGACGTGGTGGACGTATTCAATGTTTTCCAGGTCGGTAAAGTTTTCCAAACCAAAAAATTCTTCGGCTTTCTTTGCACCGCGTGGGGTCAGGATGGCGTTGTTCGCCTTTTCGTCAACAATATAGTCGGCGTCCACATCGTCCTGGTCCTCTTTGGCGTCCACCTCTTTAATCACCTTTTTCTTCATACTGCGCACCAAGCGGTCCGCCTGGGCGTAAAGATCGGAGACCTGCTCGCCCTGGCCGGAAATGATCAGCGGCGTGCGCGCCTCGTCAATCAAAATGGAGTCCACTTCGTCCACAATGGCAAACACGTGTCCGCGCTGAACCATGTTTTCCTTGTAGGGCACCATGTTGTCGCGCAGGTAGTCAAACCCGAACTCGTTGTTGGTGCCGTAGGTAATGTCCGCCGCGTATGCCGCGTGTTTATCCTCGTTGGTCTGCCCCTGCAAAACCAGCCCGGTGGTAAGACCCATAAATTCGTAAACTCTGCCCATCTCCTCGGCGCCAACACGGGCAAGATAATCGTTCACCGTAACAATATGAACGCCGTTGCCGGTCAACGCGTTCAGGTATGCCGGAAGGGTTGCAACCAGCGTTTTGCCTTCACCGGTCTTCATTTCGGCAATGCGCCCCTGGTGCAAAATAATACCGCCAAGCACCTGCACGCGGAAAGGACGCTTGCCCAGCACGCGGTCCGCCGCCTCGCGAACGGCGGCAAAGGCGTCGGGCAGAATGTCGTCCAGCGTTTCTCCGGCGGCAAGACGCTCTTTGAGCGCCGGCGTGACCGCTTGCAATTCGGCGTTGGAAAGTCCGCGGTAATGGTCGGCAAGCTCGTCAATGCGGTCGGCAATCGGCTTGATTTTTTTGATTTGCCGCTGGCTGTAAGTTCCAAAGAGTTTGGTAAAAAGGGACATTGTAAAAAATCCTTTCGTAATGGGATAAAACGGGCTGTTACTTCCACTTTAACAGATATTATATCATTTTTTCGCGCGGAAATGTGGAATATTTTGTAAATAATTTCAATTTTTGCAAAAAAGGTTGAAAAAAGAGGGCTTTCGTGCTATGATGGTATGCAGAAAACGAGAAAAGAGAATTGAAAAAATGGCAAACATCAACATTGTCCTGCACGAGCCCGAAATTCCGCAAAACACCGGCAACATTGCGCGCACCTGCGCCGCAACCGGCGCGGCATTGCACCTGATTCGCCCCCTGGGATTTGAAATTGACGACCGCAAACTCAAACGCGCCGGGCTGGACTATTGGCACTATTTGGACATTACCTATTACGACGGACTGGACGACTTTTTTGCCAAGAACCCGGACGCCGATTTTTACTGCTTTTCCACCAAGGCACCGCGCAAATATACCGAGGTAACCTATCCAAAAAACGCATACCTGTTCTTTGGGAAGGAGACAAAAGGGCTGCCCGAGGACTTCCTTTATGCAAACCCCGACCGTTGCGTTCGCCTGCCCATGCGCGAGGGGTTGCGCTCGCTCAACCTTTCCAATTCGGTTGCCGTTGCAGTTTACGAAGTGTTGCGCCAGCAAAACTTTGAAGGCTTGCAGGAAGCCGGACATTTGACAAAATTTGATTGGTAAAACAGAACGCAGCCTGCTAATCAGATAGCTGGCTCTGCTCTATGCAAGCGCCGTCTTTGAACATTCGCCACTCGCAATCCTACTCCACTGTCGCAAATCTTGCCGATTGCTAAATTTCCATAACCGGAAGTTTTTGAATTGGTGTAAAAGTAGCCTCCCTCCGGGAGGGAGGTGGCGAGCTTGCTCGACGGAAGGAGAATGCGTTACAATCGAA
>CAMOLD010000096.1 GCA_946618395.1 uncultured Clostridia bacterium | reverse complement strand
AACGAGCCCTCGGAATAGCCGCCCCAAAGGGAGGAGATGTGCAGTAACACGCCGCTTGCGCGGCTTTGCCGTTGTTGTTTCATGGTGAAAAGTTGCCTTTCTTTTTGAACGGGTTTTCCCTATCCTCTTCATTATACGCGAAAATTGCCCTTTTTTCAAGCAAAACGCCGATATTTCCGCAAATTCCCTTAGAAAGGTTTATGTTGTTTGCTTTTTTTTCGTCTTTGTTCTTGACAAAGCCCGAAAGCGCCCATATAATATAGTATAGATTTTGTTTTTGAAAGGCTTTTTACTATGAAAATCAAAGTTGTCAAATTCGGCGGCTCCTCGCTTGCCGACGCCGAACATTTCCGCCGGGTTGCCGAGATTGTCAAATCCGACCCCGAACGCCGCTACGTTGTGGCTTCCGCTCCCGGAAAGCGCTTTGCCAAAGATACCAAGGTGACCGACCTGCTTTACCGCTGCTACGAGCTGACGCGGGCGCACGAGGATATTTCCGCCTGCTTTGACGAGATTGCCGGGCGCTACAACAGCATTATCCGCGACCTGGGGCTGAACTATGACATTGGCGGCGAGCTGGACTATATCAAAAACGCGATTTTGCACCATTCGGGGCGCGATTTTGCCGCCTCGCGCGGAGAATACCTCAACTCGCTGATCCTGGCAAAATTTTTGGGTTTTGCCTTTATTGACGCCGAATCGGTGGTCTGCTTCCGCGATAACGGCGCCTTTGACGAGGAGAAAACCAACGACCTTTTGCGCGAGGAACTTGCCGCGCATCCCTATGCCGTCATTCCCGGTTTTTACGGCGTGATGCCCAACGGCACCATTAAAACGTTCAGCCGCGGCGGCTCGGATATTACCGGCTCGCTGGTTGCCCGCGCGGCGGAAGCAACGCTCTACGAAAACTGGACCGACGTTTCCGGCTGTTTGATGGCGGACCCCCGCATTGTGAAAGACCCGCGCCCCATTCGCACGGTGACCTACCGCGAACTGCGCGAGCTTTCCTACATGGGCGCAACGGTTTTGCACGAGGACGCCATCTTCCCGGTGCGCTACGCCGGCATTCCCATTAACATTCGCAACACCAACGCGCCCGAGGAACCCGGAACCATGATTGTTTCGGCAACCAACGAATATGACGCGGACACCGTGATTACCGGTATTGCCGGCAAAAAGGGACTTTCGGTTATTACCATTGAAAAAGATATGATGAACGCCGAGATCGGTTTTGGCCGCCGCGTGCTGGAAGTGCTGGAAGAATACGAAATTTCCTTTGAACACCTGCCCTCCGGCGTTGACACCATGAGCGTGGTGATTTCCACCGCGGCGATTGAACCCTGGCGCGAGCGCTTGCTCTCCGCCATTAACCGCATGGTGCGCCCGGACAGCATCGTCATTGAAGACGGGCTTGCTCTGCTTGCCGTTGTGGGCCGCGGAATGGTCAAATCCAAAGGCACCGCGGCGCGCGTTTGCGACGCCATCTCCAACGCGGGCATCAATATTCGCATGATCGACCAGGGCTCCAGCGAGCTCAACATCATCGTGGGCGTAGAGGAAGCGGATATGGAAGCGGCAATCAACGCCATTTACAAAGAGTTTGTAAAAGGATAACAATGACAAAAACGGCTGTCGCGGTTTTGGCGCAACAGCCGTTTTGGTTGTTTTAAGTCAGGCGCAGGGTAATCTCCCCGGTGCGCAACACTTCTTCCCCGTCCGCGCCCCGGACAAGCAGTCCGCCGTCCTCCCCTATGCCCAGTGCAACGGCTTCGGTTTGCGCTCCGTTTTTCCAAAACGCAACGCGCTTGCCCAGCACACAGGAATGCCGCCGGTAATCCTCCAGCCAGTTTTCGGAGGTCGGATTTTGCAAAAAAGCAAACAGGTGCTCGGCAATGGTGGCAACCAGCGCGGTGCGGGACGTGGTTTCATCTTCCAAACTGCCGGCAATTCCGGCAAGCTCGGGTGGAAAAACCGCCGGGCGGAGGTTGACCCCAATGCCGATCAAAAGCGCCGTTTTTTCGCCGCAGGCAACCGTTTCGGCAAGAATGCCGCAGACCTTTTTGCCGCGGTAGATCAAATCGTTCACCCATTTGATCTCGCATTGGATGCCGCAAAGTTTGCGGATCGCCCGCATGGCAATCACGGCGGCGGCGCAGGTCACGCCAACCGGGTTTTGCGAATGGTCAAAGGTTTGAACCAGCGTAAAATACACTCCGCTTTCGGGCGGTGAATAAAAGGATTTTCCCATTCTTCCCCTGCCCGCGGTTTGCGCGGCGGCGGCAAACAATGCCCCTCCGGCATGGTTTTCGCCGACCCATGCTTTTGCTAAATCGTTGGTGGAAGCGCATTTCTGATAGAAGAAAACGCGGTCTTCCGGCAGACAACGGCAGGAGGTTTTGAGCGTTTGTGCATTGAATAAATCTTTCATCATATCCTCTTTCAGAAAGGAAACTGTTTTGAAAATTCTGTTTGAAAACGATGCTTACTGGGTGGTCTGCAAACCTGCCGGAATTTTGAGCGAGCAGGACGGCGGGCGCGGACTTGCCGATCTTCTTGCCGCGCAGAACGGCGGATATGCCGGCGTAATTCACCGGCTGGACCGCGAGGTTGGCGGTTTGATGCTGTATGCCAAAACGCCTGCCGCCGCGTCATGGCTCTCGGAGCTTGCCCGCACGGGAAAGCTGAAAAAGGAATACCTTGCCGCCGTTGCCGGCACGCCGGAAGCCGACGCCGGAGAATGGACCGACCTGTTGTTTTACGACCGCTCCAAAAACAAGGTGTTCCCGGTTGACCACGCGCGCCGCGGCGTGAAAAACGCGGTGTTGCGCTACCGGGTGGAAAAGCGCGGCGAATATGACGGGATTGGAAGCATCTCGCTGGTGGCGATAGAGCCGGTGACCGGGCGCACGCACCAAATTCGGGTGCAGTTCGCCTCGCGCCGGCATCCGGTTTTGGGTGACCGCCGCTACGGCGGACCGGCGCTTGCCGGCATGGCGGAGCAAAAAGGAATTTTGCTTGCCTGCCGCAAACTCTGCTTTCCGGAAAAGGACGGCACGCGCGAATTTTTTGCGGAACCCGATTGGAGCGCACGGCTTTTTTGACCGGGACGACAAATTTGGAATTGGGACTGACGCTAAAAAAGCGTCAGTCCCGTTTTTTTAATCTTCTTTTGGTTCGGGCTTTTCCGGCGGTTGCTTTGCTTTTGCCGCTTTTTTTCTGCGGCGGATTTTCAGGCGGTGTCTGACAAGCAAAACGATTTCCAAAGTGAGGAACGCCGTAAAGGTCATAGCACCCAAGGACAGCGGCGAGAAGAAAATTTGCCAGAAAGCGGAACCGGGCTCCGTGGTTGAAATGTTGGAACCGGAGGAAAAGATGGCTTCATAAACCAGCTCCCGGTTTTCGCCGGTTGCAATCTCGCTGACCTGCGGCGACCATTTGCTGAACCGATAGCGAATTTCGCCGTCATCCGGCAAAACGGGATCGGGCGGAAGCTCGATTTTTTCGCCGTAGTTGTAATACCTATCGGAAACAACCTCGCCTTTGCATTGGAAGACGACATGGTAAACAACGGGGGTGATATGCAATTTGACCGTGAGCGATTTTGCAGGCATTTGGAACGAGGTTCCCGCAATCTCGGTTTCTTCGCCGTTTTCATCAATCAGCGTAGCGCCGCTGACTTCATAGCCGTAGTCACAATCCGCGGCGATGGAAATTGTCTCTCCGCTTGCGGCATAGGCTGGCAGCGTGGAATGATAGCCAACGCCGCTCTCGTTGACGTATGTCAGCTGATACTGAACTTTGAGAACGACCTGTTTGCCTGCCTGCACCCGGAAGGAAAGCTTGCCGGTGGAAACAACGGTTTGCACCGAAACGCTCTTCAACTCTTCCCCTTCCACCACATAGACTTTGAGGATTTGATTTTCCTCCACGGCGGGAACGGTGACCTGATATTCAAAATCGGTCTCCAACACTTCGCCGTCGGCGTTCACAAACTCCACGCAAAATCCGTTGCCGTCCTCTTCTTCCACCCAGCGGACGCGGTCCAGCGCGGGCAGGGCTTGCTGCAATGCTTGTGCATCCAGCTCAACGGTGGTATCTTCGCGTTCCAGCGATACGGTTTTTTCTTCCCCGGCGGCAAACTCGACCGCGGTTTTCAGACCAAATTCAACCGGTGCCGGAGTATCGGGATTGGTTCCTTCGGATTCTTCAACCTTGACGGTCACCGTTTCCTCGGTGACTTCAACTTCAATTTGAGCGGAATTGCCGTTTGCATCCTGCACGACCGGCGTCTTTTCCCAAATTGCCGTATAGACAGCGTCTTTGGTTGCCGCTTTGAGGGCGGGCGACCAGCCGGTAAAGGCATAGCTGTATTTTTCGTCGCTTGCGCGTGTCGGCGTGCCGGGGTATTCCGGCAGGGCACCGTTGTCAACCTTTTGCGTGGTGGTTGGATTCTCTCCGTAGCCAAGGTTCCAGGTAATGGTATAGAACCGCGGGATTGCTTTCCATTGCGCCGTGTAGGTCACATTGCCGGTAACAGTTTCACCCTCCAGCGTGGTCAGCGCGTCGCCAACACCGTTCTTCTTCCAGCCAACAAAGGTGTATGTATACTCATCGGTTTCGGCTTTGGACGGATCGGCGTGCACAATCGGCTTGCCGAATGCAATCGCTTCGGAAGTGTTTGCATCATCTCCGCTGTTGAAGTTCCAGGTGACGGTATATTCCCGAGGCGTCGAGGTCCACTGTGCCGTATAGGTCACGTTGCCGGTAACGGTTTCTCCATCCAGCGTTGTCAACGTGTCACCAACACCGTTCTTCTTCCAGCCCGCAAATTGGTAGGTGTTTTGCACGTCTGCGGCTTTGGTCGGTTTTGCGCCATTAGGATATTGCGGCACGGTGCCGTATGGCACAGTAACTTTTTCGGGGGTTCCGAAGCCGAGATCCCAGGTAACGTCATAGGAATTGAGCTTTTCCGAGAACTGCGCCGTATAGGTTGCGTTGTCGGTGACTTCCGAAACGGTTGGCGACCAGCCGCCGGTAAAGGCATAGGAAAACTCGCCTGTTTCATCGGTTTTGGTTGGTTTATCGCCAACGTATGCAGGCATTAAGCCAAACTCCACCGTGTCGGTCTTCAACGTATCGCCGTTTCC
>CAMOLD010000095.1 GCA_946618395.1 uncultured Clostridia bacterium | reverse complement strand
TATTGCGGAAAGAGATTGAAGTTTTGAAACACCAACCCGAAATGCAACCGCTTTTCGCGCAGTTGCTTTTCGGAAAGGTTTTTCACCTCTTCCGCGTTGAACAGCGGAGTGCCATCCAGGATCATCTCGCCCCGGTCGGGCATTTCCAAAAAGTTGATGCACCGCAAAAGAGTGGTCTTGCCAGAGCCGGAAGAGCCAATGATGGCAAGCGTTTTCCCTTTTTCCAGCGTCAGGTCAATGCCTTTGAGGACTTCGGTATTTCCAAAATTTTTATAATAGTTTTTGAGTTCTAAATATGCCATGCTTACACCTTAAAATAGGAGAGTTTTTTCTCCAAATAGCTGAACAAAACCGTCAACAATCCGATAAACGCCAGGAAGAATACCCCAATATAGAACAGCGGCCAAACGATTGCTTTAGAAAGAATTTGCGTTTCGTTGATGAAGAAGATTTCGGCAACCGAAATCACTCTGGCAAGAGACGTATCTTTGACAAGGGTAATCACCTCGTTGCTGATTGGCGAAAGAATGGATTTGATGACCTGCAACAAAATGATGCGAAAGAAAATTTGCGATTTGGTAAGTCCCAAAACCTTGCCGGCCTCATATTGACCGCGGCTGACATTATCCACCCCGCCTTTGAAAATGACCGAGAAATAGCAGGCGTAATTAATGACAAACGTAATCAACGCGGCAAGAAACCGACCGTTGAAAATGGTTTTTGTTGTGAATGAGAAAATGCTTACTTTGAACACCAAACTTGGAACAAAGAAAACCACAAAAAGTTGGAGCATCAGCGGTGTTCCACGAATGATCCAAACAAAAATTTCACAGATATATTTCAACGGTTTGAACGGGCTTTTGAGCCCAAACATGATAATAAGCCCCAAAGGGAGGGATAGAACGAGTGTCAGCAAAAACAGCAGACACGTCGTTCCAAACCCCCTTAAGAGCATAGCGTTAATAATTTGAAAAGACATTTGCGATCAATTATTTTCCGATATTTGCGATGAGAGAAGAGGAAAGATCATATTTTGCGGCAATCGTTGCCAGCGTTCCGTCAGCGGAAAGCGCTTTGATTGCTTCGTTAACCTTTGCGGTGAAATCAGATCCCTTTCTGAATCCGATTGCATATTCCTCCGCCTCGGTGGGGATTGCGTTGTTAACCGAAAGATTTGCATAATCGCCCTTGCCAACCATTGCGTTTGCCATGGTGGAGTCGATGACAATGAAGTCAACGGTTCCGTTCATCAGCTCTGTCAAGGCGCTCATTTGAGAAGCGGTAGGCGTATAAACAGTGGAAAGCTCCTTCGCAAGATCTTCGCCGGCAGAACCGCCTTCTGCCATTCCCTTTTTGCCAACAAACGCTTCTTTGCTGTTCAATGTGGCGAGATTGGCTTTGCTGGTGACAACGCACTGACCGTTTGCAAGATATTTATAAGAGAAGTCAACATATTCGGTTCTGGAAACGCCATTGGATTCACTACCATAGGTAAAGCCGTTCCAAATGCAGTCAATAGCACCGCTGTCAAGTTCAAGATATTTGCTGCTCCAGTTGATAACCTGGAACTTTGCCTGCAAGCCGAGCTTTTCAGCAACCGCATTTGCAAAATCGGTGTCAAACCCGGTCAGTTCATCATCTTCGTTAAAGAAGTTCATTGGCTCATAGAGCGTAATACCACAAACAAAGTAACCTTTTTCTTGGATTTTTTTGTAATCCGATTTCTTTCCGCAGGACGCGAACATTGCAACGGATGCGAACAGAAGAACTGCCGCGAGTGCGATAGATAAAATTCTTTTCATTTTTTTGTTCTCCTTTTTGTTTGGCGTTTCGCCGTTTTTTGATTTAGCAGTTTAGCACTTTAGCCTGCTAAATTGATGAATTCATTATACCAAGCTTTTGGGCGTTTGTCAATAGGTTTTTTCAAATTTTTTTCGATTTTTTTGAAGTTTGAGAAAAATGTCAAATTTGATAGAACTCTGGTTCTAATTTTGTGCAGATTGAACAACAAAATAGAGTGTTGAATTTGCTCTTGCAAAAGAAAAACCGCCGGGCATCAGCGCCCGGCGGTTTTAAAGGTGTTTTTATTATTTACTATAATAATAGTAACTTATTTTGGAAGTATTATCTCTCACATTTTATGATGTGAATGTCCTCGTCCTTCATCCCGCGGGAATTTTTGGCAATAAAAATGTTGTGCCACGTTCCGCCCTGATTGATGGGATGTCCCTGCTCATCCTGCAAGAGCGTTTCCACCCCGTCCCAAAGCGCAATCATTTTTGTGCTTTTGTTAATGATATATTTGGACGCTTCCAAATAGGTGAACTCGGGATCCGGTATCTCTTTCAAAGAGATGACCTGCGCCAGCAGATGCCGCATATTCATCTCGTCCGCCTCGGTGAACCGATAATGATACTGCTTGGCATCCGCTTTGATGCGCGCAATATACTCCTCATAAGGGAACGGAATGGCAGCTTTGATGGTGATGCCAAGTTCATTTGCGCATTGTGCAATCAACTGGTCGGCGCCAAAGGCAAAGTTGGTGCGAACAACGACCCGGTATTGCTCCTGATACCCCCGCAAAATCTGTTTGATTTGTTCTTTCAGCGTTTCATTTTCCATACTAATGGTCCGATGTCCGCAACCGGCAATGTCCAAAACGGGTTTTACCCCTGTGCGGTAACTGTAAATGCGAACCCCGTGCCCGTATTGATACAGAAATGAAATCATGTTTTGAATGGTTTGTTTATTCTTTTCTTTTTCCGCCTCGGGCAAGCAATCGTAAGGGATGATGTCCGAATTGATCTTTTGCTTGTTCCTGTCCGCTTTGGTTCCAAGCGGGGGACCGTATTTCCAACCGGCGGCAAGCTTTTCCTTAACCCAACGCAAATGCTCTTCGCGCGACAGAAATCCAAGATCGTCCCGCTTACCGTTTGCAAGATCGTCGCTGCTTCTGGAGGTAAATTCTTTTACCACAGGAAAATCCAACTCTTTTTCGCTGTAAAAACAGTTGATCAGCTCCAATTTGTCGGCATAGGATTTTGCCTGCTCGATATTGGAAAGTTTGAATTCCAACGGCAGTTCCTCAAACGAGGGGCCGCCGCAAATGCTTTGATAACTTTTATGGATTGCTATGGCAAAATCGCAAAGATTGATGAAACTATCGGAAGAGGCAAAGACACGCACTTTGCGGTCCTTTTTTTGCTCCACGGCGGCAGCCTCTATGACCGCATGGCAGACAATCAATTCGTTGATATCCTTGACAAATTTTCCGCTTTGCAGTTTTTGGACGTTGGCATTGACGATTTCGGTTCCCGCCTTTGTTGGTTCATGCGTTGCGCTTAAAACCAGGAACGAATCAAATACGTAGTCAACTTTGATTTTCCCGTTTGAAATTTCCAAATCCACTTTCCATGCAAGCGGGTCTTTTTTGCTGACATAGCCAAACGCCGTGCGATCCCAGTTTTGCAGTTCATCACAAAGGATCAGCAAATATGCCAGCGGATGTTTGAGAGAATCCACGGCAAAAGGAGCGGGGCTGACAGCCTTTTTGATATCATATCGGTTCAAGTTATTGTGAAGCGCAATGGCTGTTAAAACATCCAAAATATCATCGGTCAGGCGAATGTCGGACTGCATTAATCGGTGCGCAAGCAAAACCGCGCTAAAATAGCCGTGATCCATAAATTCCGGCTGATTGGTATAGCGCGTTTGCAACAGCTCCTGCAAAGTTGCCAGCGGATAGCCTAACCGGTCATGAATGCCGTAGGCCAGCAGATCACCAACTGTTTTTGCCAAAGGGAACCGGCAATGTGCCTGCGCTTGCGGAGAAAGTGCCAACAGCCAATCCATATTTTGATAGACGACATAGGGGTTGCTTTTCGACACTCCCCACAAATTTTTGGTATAGGCTTTGATTTGCTCGTGGGCAAGTTGAAACGGGTATCCGATATCATGGAACAATGCGGTCAGCCCCCACAAATACAAAAACCGGGTATTGCTGAATTGATTTTGCTTGTAAAACGCGGAGATGCGTTTGGCAAAAGACGGATCATTGGCATAAATTGCCAAACCGAGCGCAAACACATAAACCGAATGCGAATAATGATCCCGGTGTTTTTCCAAAAGTTCCCCGGAACGATACTCGTAATCCGAAAGGAATTCCGTCAGTTTGCTCATGGTTTCATAGCCGGAGCCGAACACCTTAAACATCTCGCAAAAGCAAAAATAGACCGAAAAGGCATCTTCCTTTTTGCCGGTTTCGCAAAACTTGTGCAGCACTCTTTGCATGCAGCCGCTATCTTCTTGCTTTTCCATGCTCATTTCAAAGAAAGCATCGCACAAATTGCCCAATGATTTCATATCGGATCAAATACTCCTTCTTTCTATAATTTCATATCCGTTATCATTCAACAGGCGCCAGGCTCCGTCCAAAAGCTGATAGTCATATTTCATAACATCAAAATTTTCTTCCGGCAGCATATCCCGCTTTGCCAACATTTTGCGGAAAATTTCCAGCCCGTCAAACGTTGTCAAATTGCCGTGATGGCGCATGGCATAATTCCTGCCGTTGGTATATTTGCCATCGGCATCCGTCTCGGAAAGAATCTCCTCTTTTGTGGCAGGGATAAAGCCTTTCAAGATCATAAAAGCATTCCATCTTTGGTGTTCCTGAATTGCCATGTTTTTTCTGCGGGAATCCGGATACTGCAAAGAATACCGGAACGCTTTGATAGAATGATCGGGATTGTAAATGATCTCGGGCATGTCTTCGCCTGCATAGATGCTCAAATACTTTTCCTGGGAAAGCGCTTCCCCGTCGCCGTTCCCTTTCTTGCGATAGTCCATCCCCATCAGATGCAGCTTATTGCGCAAGCTTAAACAGCAATAGCTGTTGGATTCCCGCTCGGTGGTTGTTTTTTGGGTATACCATTTCAGTCTGGAGCGTTCTTCTTCCTCGGCGGTTGCGCCGTTGTGCCGCAGGTCATGCTCGATATCATAGTTGTAATTCCGCCGGATTGCCATTTCGGTAAATGTTTCCTGAATGACATGGTCATAATTGTAAACCGTATCCCTTTCGGCTCCAAAAGAACGACAGTAGTTCATATCCAGGAAGAGATTGGAATCTTCAAACGTCTTTTGATCTCTGATTCTGACAAACAGATGCGTGTTTTTCAGTTTCCATTCTTTCATTTTGGCAACAATTTTATTGGTCATGTCGATACTTGCGTAATCCATGCCCAAGGACAC
>CAMOLD010000094.1 GCA_946618395.1 uncultured Clostridia bacterium | reverse complement strand
CCTCGTCAATGAGCGAGAAGATGCGCCCGGCGCCCGCCATTGCCATGACGATAGCGTTGATTTGCTGGGCTACCTGGTTGACGTTGCCGGTAAATTGCTTGGTCATGGAAAGAAAGGCGATGACGATACTGATGCCCAAGACCCCTTCCATTGTGGGTCCGAGCTTGCCGAACAAAAGCCCGATGCTCGGATTGAAGGCGCCGTTTACGATAAACAAACAGCCGGCAATGACGTTGACTACATACAAGAGGTTGCCGATGTTCATAATAATCGGTCCAAGCATATTGGCATAGGCATGGGCGCGGTAGGCATTTTGGAAAAGCTCGTTGTTCAAATGGTCAAAATCCTGCATGGTCTTGTTTTCATGGTTGAAAACCTTGACCACCTTTTGCCCGTTCATGGTTTCCTGAATGTAGCCCTCTTCGGCGGCGAAAGATTTTTGCTGGCGGATAAAGAATTTTGCCGATCCGCCGCCCAGTTTGCCGGACACCAAAAACATGACAATGACGCCGGCAACGACAATGAGCGTCAGCCAAACGCTATACCAAAGCATGATGAAGAAGACGCTGACAACAATGGTGACGCACCGGATGAGCGTTGGCAACGACTGCCCGACAAGCTCGCGGAGCGTATCGATATCGTTGGTATAGTAGCTCATGATATCGCCGTGCTGATGCGTATCGAAATAGCGAATGGGAAGATTTTGCATGCCGTTGAACATAGCCTTGCGCATTTTGGAAAGGAAACCCTGCGTGATAGAAGCGGCAAGCTGGGTTTCCAGCGCGACCGCAATGAGGGAAAGCACATAAAAGCCCACCAAAATTAGCACTTTGGGAATGATGATTTTGCTTGCCTGATCCCAAGGCATATTTTGCTCAAAGGCAATTCCGATAGCTTGGGTCACCTTTTGCAAAAAGATGGCGGGAAGCGTTGCCGTAATTGCCGAAAACAGGATGCAAACGATGGAAATGGGGACCATGCGCGGGTAGAATTTGAAGAGCATTTTGACAACTCTGCCAAGCACTTTGAAATTCATTTTCGGCTTGCCGTGCATGGGCATCCCGCCCGGCGCGCCCTTGGCGCCTTTGGGAGGCATTGACATTTTTTGTTTCATTGTTCTTCGCCTCCGTTTCCGTTGGTTTGCTGTTCAAAAATTTCGCGGTAGATTTTGCTGTTCTTCATCAGTTCCGCGTGCGTTCCCGTGGAGGCGATTTTGCCGTTTTCCAGAACGATAATCAAATCGGCGTCCTGCACCGAAGCCACGCGCTGGGCAATGATGATTTTTGTGGTTTGGGGAATATAGGAGCGGAATCCGGCGCGGATGAGCGCGTCGGTTTTGGTGTCCACCGCGCTGGTGGAATCATCCAAAATCAGAATTTTCGGCTTTTTCAAGAGGGCGCGGGCAATGCAAAGACGCTGCTTTTGTCCGCCGGAAACGTTGGTGCCCCCCTGCTCGATATACGTATCATATCCTTCGGGGAAGGATTGAATAAAGCCGTCTGCCTGCGCCAGTTTGCAAGCCTCAATCAGCTCTTCATCGGTGGCGTTTTCGTTGCCCCAACGCAGGTTTTCCTTGATGGTGCCGGAGAACAAAAGGTTCTTTTGCAACACCATGGCAACCGCATCGCGCAAGGAGACAATATCGTAATCCCGCACGTCCCTGCCCCCAACGCGGACGGTTCCCTCGCTGGCGTCATACAACCGCGGAATGAGCTGCACCAGCGAGGATTTGCTGGAACCCGTTCCGCCCAGAATGCCCACCGTTGCGCCGGAGGGGATTTTCAGATTGATATCCGAAAGCGCAAACACCTGCGCGTCTGCGGCATACTTAAAGGAAACGTTTTCAAACTCGACTGAGCCGTCGGTAACCGCTTTGACCGGGTCCTCCGGCGTTTTCATGTCCGGCTCTTCTTCCAGCACCTCGCAAATACGCTTGGCGCTTTCCACCGAGATGGTGACCATGACAAAGATCATGGAGAACATCATCAGCGACATGAGCACCTGCATTCCGTAGGTGAGCATCATGGAAAGCTGACCGACGTTCACACCGGTTTGGGGTTTGGCAATGGCAAGCCAGGAGCCGACGATCAGGGTAAAGATCATGTTGAAATACATGCAAAAGTTCATCAGCGGTGTGTTCCAGGCAACAATGCGCTCGGCTTTGGTAAAGTCCTTGCAAATGGCATCCGACGCCCCCGCAAACTTTTTCTTTTCATACTCCTCGCGAGAAAATCCTTTGACAACGCGCATACCGCGAACGTTTTCCTCGATGGATTCGTTCAGTTTATCGTATTTTTTGAACACACGGCGGAATGCCGGCATGGCATGCTTGAAGATGATCAAAAATCCGAAAACCAGAATCGGAATGACCACAACAAAGGTCAAGGAGAGCCAGCCGCAGGCGCGCGCCGCCATGACGATGGAGAAAATGAGCATCAAGGGACTGCGCACAGCAATGCGAATCAGCATCATATAGGACATCCGCACATTGGTAACGTCGGTGGTCATACGGGTAACCAGCGAAGCGGAGGAAAACTTATCGATATTATGGAAGGTAAAGCCCTGCACCTTATGGAACAGATCGTGGCGCAAATTTTTGGCAAATCCGGCGGCGGCTTTTGCCGCGGTCAATCCTGCAACGCCTCCGAACGCCAAAGAAAAGACCGCCATGACCGCCATAAGGATTCCGATTTTGATGATATACGGCATTTCCACATTGCCGTTGCTTGCCTGAATGACATTGATCAGCTTTTCGCCGGTGATGTAGGGGAGGATGCACTCGATTGCCGCTTCACCCACCATGAACAGCAGGGTGAGAATGGAGAGCCCTTTATATTCGCGCACACAGCCGGCAAGCCGTTTGATGATTTTTCCCATTTGTTTGATTGGTTTCCTTTCATTCCAGAGTTTCGGCGGGCGGTTCCAGCGAATCGCACAGCCGTTCCAAAAGCGTTAAAAATTGAGTATATTCCTCCGCGCTGAATTTTGCACGCAAAGAGATTTCCAAATCGCCAACCGAATGGGCGACCTCAGAAAGAATTGCCTCCCCCTTTTCGGTCAGCGCCAGGCGTTTGAGGCGTTTGTCGCCCTCCACATTCTCGCGCACGAGATATTGCTTTTGCACCATTAAGTCAATCATATTGGAAATGGTTGAGCGCCGCACCCGGAAGGCTTTTTCCAAATCGCGCTGGTAAACGGCCTCTCCTTCGTGCTCCTTGACATAGCGGAGCACCCAAAGGTTCCTGCCCGAAAAAACTTCATCGGCATCGGCCCCCATTGCCGCGGCAATGGATTGGTCCATCTGCCGGCGGAACAGCCGCGAGGCATGGCAGAGCCACTGCCCCAAATCCCGCTTTTTTTCCTGCATATAACTGCTTCCTTTCTCAATCTGTTAGCGTGCTAACATTCCGAAGGATATTCTACCACAAGACACCGGAAAAGTCAATAGAAATGGCGCAAAAAACATTGTTGAATTTTGATAACCGGGCACCTTTGATTTTGAGCATTTTCACGATTTTTCAAATGCCGGAAATTGCCTTTCTTCCTTTATTTATATTGGCGCAAAACGGCGCACATGCCGCGGGATTTTTCTGCGGTTTCGTTCACCTTTTATTCACAAAATTCATCTATAATGGAAAAAACGAAACATTTTTTGCAAAGGAAAGGATCGCCGACGAACATGAAAATTCACGGATTTCAAAAAATGACCATGCTGGATTATCCCGGCAGAGTTGCCTGCACGCTGTTTACCGCCGGCTGCAACTTCCGTTGTCCTTTTTGCCATAACGCGCTTTTGGTCACCGAGATTGACGCGACGGCAACCTACGACGAGGAAGAAATCTTTTCCTACCTTCAAAAGCGGCGCGGCATTTTGGACGGCGTTGCCATTACCGGCGGCGAACCGCTCCTGAACCGCGATATTCCGCAGCTGCTGAAACGCATCAAATCGCTGGGCTATGCCGTCAAACTGGATACCAACGGCTCCTATCCCGAACTTTTGAAAAACATTGTGGATGAGGGGTTGGTGGACTACGTTGCAATGGATATGAAAAATTCCAAGGAGAAATATGCCCTGACCGCCGGGATTCCCAATTTGGACCTGCGCCCGATTGAGGAAAGCGTTGCTTTTCTGCTTTCCGGCAAAGTGGATTTTGAGTTCCGCACCACGGTTGTCAAAGAACTGCACACCGAAGAAGACATTGCCGCCATTGCCGACTGGATTGCCGGCGCGCCTCGTTATTTTCTACAAAATTTTCAGGAGTCCGAACACATGATCGGCGCAAATTTGCACGCGCACACCCCGGAAATGCTGGAAAAGCTACGCGCGGTTGCAGCGCGCAAAATTCCGACCGCCGCCCTGCGCGGGATTTGAAACGGCGCTTTTTCAGGCGTTCCGAAGCCGTGTTTGCCCCCTGGAAAATCCGGGAGGCGGCAATGCCTTCGGAACGCCTTTTTTGCATGGCATTTTCACCAAAATTGCAAAAATATTTTTGTGCATATAAAACACAAGATATTGTGAAAATCCTCTTGACAAAACACAAGATATATGGTAGAATAAAAAAGCTGACACAAAGGTCCCCCATTCTTGAAAACGGGGGATTTTATCAACGATAAAACATTGGAACAAAAAGGGGGAATCCACAAAATGTATCGCGTTACCAAACGGGACGGCGCACTGGTCGAATTTAATCTTACCAAAATCAGCGCCGCTATGAAGAAGGCGTTTGACGCCTGCAAACGACAATACAACGACGACATCATCGACTTTCTTGCGCTGAAGGTGACCGCCGACTTTGAGCCCAAAATCAAGGACGGTCAGGTGACGGTCGAAGCCATTCAGGACAGCGTGGAGTCGGTGCTCATCAAAGCCGGCTACGATGATGTTGCAAAAGCATACATTCTTTACCGTAAACAGAGAGAGAAGATCCGCGACCTGAACAAAACGGTGTTGGACTACAAGGATGTTGTGGACAACTACCTGAAAATCAACGACTGGCGCGTGAAGGAGAACTCCACCGTTACCTACTCGGTCGGCGGTTTGATCCTTTCCAACTCGGGCGCGGTGACCGCGAACTACTGGCTCTCCGAAGTTTATGACGAGGAAATTGCCAACGCCCACCGCAACGCCGATATTCACATCCATGACCTCTCCATGCTGACCGGTTACTGCGCCGGTTGGTCGCTCAAACAGCTGATCCAGGAAGGTCTTGGCGGCGTAGTCGGAAAGATCACCTCCTCCCCCGCCGGTCACCTTTCCACCCTTTGCAACCAGATGGTCAACTTCCTGGGCAT
>CAMOLD010000093.1 GCA_946618395.1 uncultured Clostridia bacterium | reverse complement strand
AACCGCCGCAGGTGAACCTGTGGCGGTTTTTTATTGGTAGGCGAAATTTGATACCCCTTTCCCTGTTCCTTTTTTCTATTTTTTATTGACAAATATTCCATATTATGATAAAATAAGACAGGATTTTCAAAAGCGAAAATCTATAAAAAAGAAAAAGGAGAAAACAAAATGTTCTGTTCAAAATGCGGAAATGAGTTGATGGACGAAGCGGTCGTTTGCACCAAATGCGGCTGCCTGGTCGGACAACCCAACAAACAGCCTCGCCCCCAAAAAAATGTCACCACCGTGACAAAGATTGTAGAAGCCGATAGCACAAAATCCGGCTGGATTCCCCTTACTCTTGGTATTCTTGCTTTGATTTCCACCGTTATCAACTTTTTGTTTTATATCTTGGCAGACAATCTTCTGTTTACATTGACAGGCGTTTGCTCGGCAGCGGGACTTGGCTGCTGCGCTTTGCTGGCAATTATTACCGGCATCAAACACCTCAGCGCAAACAATAAGGTTTTGCCGATTCTCGGATTGGCGTTTGGCGGTATTTCGCTTGTTGCCAACATTGTTTATACCATTTTGCTTTATTCGGAACTCGGATATTTCGTTTCGACCTTGTTAGGCTTATAATTGGAGGTTCTATATGAAATATTGCACAAAATGTGGAAATCAGTTGATGGATGAAGCGGTTGCCTGCATGAAATGCGGTTGCGCAACCGGCAAATTCTTTCCGAAAGCCGGTGGAACGGCCGAAACCAGCAACTTGAAGCTTGCCGCAAGAATCTTTATGATATTGGGAACCGTTTTAATGAGCTTTCTTTTCCTGTTCCCCCTTGCATGGTGCGTTCCAATGACCGTTTCCTATTTCCGCAAGGTCAAATACGGCGAACCCATTTCGATTGGGTTTAAGATTTGCTGCTTGATTTTTGTAAGCCCAATTAGCGGAATTTTAATGCTTTGTGACGACGAATAAACAATCAAAAAACAGGCGGTCCAAACGGACCGCCTGCTTTTTGAATTTTAAAATTCAAATAAACCTTTTTCCTTACCCAAAGTTCTTTTAGGAGTGGGGAGAGTTTGAGAGGGGCGGGGACATTTTCTTGCAAGAAAAGTCTCCGCCCCTCTCAAGGTCTATCAATCCCTTAAATCGCTTCTACGCTGCCGGTGGCGATGAGGTCGACGCCGGTGCCCAGGAAGTTGGCGACGATGACGTCGCCGCAGGTGACTTTGCCCTTAACGGTGATGTTGCGAATTTCGTCCATGCCCTTGAACAGCAGTTCCTTCGGAATTGCCGTGCGGGTGCGGACAGGAACCAGCGGTGCGCTCGAGCCCTCGGTTTTGACCGAAGAGGTGAGAATGCGCAACGGGTGGGTAAACTCGTTTTCGGCATAAGCAAGACCGCGTTTGCAGGTGTAGCCCTCGATGCTATCGATGGTGCCCTTTTCGGCGTCGCCCTTAACGGTGATGTTGCAACCCTGGGGGCAAATAATGCAAATAATCTTCTTTTCGGTTGTCATAATCTTCTGCCTCCTTTCAGTTTGCAATCACATTGATGGTGATTTGGGTTGCGCCGGCGATTTGTTCGGGTTTGACTTCCACTTTTTCCATTTCACCGGGGTTGATTTTGATGAGCTTTTTGGAGAAGATCTCCTTCTCGCCTGCCAGAACCTTGACGGTGACATTCTTTTGCGGTGCGGCGGCACGGAAGAACAGGGTTGCCGGCTCGGTGGGGCAAACGCGCTGCGGGCAAATGTAACGAACATTGGTGCCCGGAACGGTGGGAATCTCGGCTCCGGCGGTCAGCTTTCCGGCAGCGTAGAGCGCGGCATACTTGCCGGCGCGCTCGCTCTCCTCGGAAACGTTATCCGCCAGGTCGTTGACGTGAACCACGTTGCCGCTGGCGAAGACCGACGGCTTGTTGGTTTGCATGAACTGGTTGACTTCCGGCCCGCTGGTGATGCGGTTGAGTTTGATGCCGGAGGCTTTGCTCAGCTCGTTCTCCGGGATCAGACCGCAGGAGAGCAGGAGCGTATCGCACTCGTAGAGTTTTTCGGTGCCTTCGATCGGCTTTTTGGTTGCGGGATCCACCTCGGCAATGACAACGCCCTCAACGCGCTTGTTGCCCTTGATTTCCACAACGGTGTGGGAGAGCAACAGCGGAATATCAAAATCCTCCAGGCATTGCACGCGGTTACGGGTAAGCCCTGCGGTGTAGTCCATCAGCTCGGCAACGGCAAGCACCTTGGCGCCTTCCAGCGTCATGCGGCGCGCCATGATCATGCCGATATCGCCCGAACCGAGGATGACCACCTTTTTGCCGACCATCATGTTTTGACGGTTGACCAAACGCTGTGCGGCGCCGGCGGTATAAACGCCAGCCGGACGGGTTCCGGGCGTCATAATGGCGCCACGGGTGCGCTCGCGGCAACCCATGCAAAGAACGATGCTCTTGCCCTCGGCAATGAACAGGCCGTCCTTGGAGTTGATGCCGGTGACGCTATGGTCGCCAACTTCCAGCACCATGGTTTCCAGCTTGTATTCTACGCCCAGGTCCAAAACTTCTTTGATGTAGCGGCGCGCATATTCCGGACCGGTGAGCTCCTCACCAAAGGTTTTCAGTCCGAATCCGGGGTGAATGCATTGTTCCAGAATGCCGCCGAGCGAAATATCGCGCTCGACGATGAGAACGTCTTTGGCTCCGGCCTTCTTTGCGCCGACAGCTGCGGCAAGACCAGCAGGGCCGCCGCCAACGATGATGACATCATAAATCTTATTCGACATAGTTGTTTCCATCCTTTCCCGGCGTTCCCGTATCATCTTGCTTTCCCGGTCAGCATTTCGGAGCCGGGATCATTCTTGCGGACTTCTTCGGGGGCAATGCCAAGTTCGCGTGCCAAAATTTCAATGACGCGCGGACCGCAGAAACCGCCCTGGCAACGGCCCATGCCGGCGCGCAGACGGCGTTTGACACCGTCCACCGAGCGGGCGCCCAGCGTGCGGTGGATTGCATCGCAAATCTGGCCCTCGGTGACCGTTTCGCAACGGCAGATGATGTTGCCGTAGCGCGGATCCTTGGCGATGAGAGCCGCTCTTTCCTCGTTGGAAAGTTCGGCAAAGATCGGCGTGCCTTTGCGGATGGGGTTGAAGTTGGTCTTGAACTCGGCTTTCATGCCGCCCTCAATCATCAGATCAACCACATATTTTGCAATGGCGACCGAACCGGTAAGGCCGGTGGAACGAACGCCGGAAATGTTGACGTAGCCCTTGAGGTCGTCATAAACGTCAATGTTCAGACCTTCGGGGTTGCGTTGTGCGCGCAGACCGCTATACTGGGTAATGGTATCGCGCAGGTTGACATTGGGGATCATCTTGCGAACGTCGGTTGCAATGCTCTCCAGACCTGCGGCATTGGTGCTCTTATCCTGCTTATCCAGCATATCCTCGGCGGTAGGACCAACCAGCATATTGCCGTGAATGGTGGGGCACATCAGTTTGCCCTTGGTGATCTTGGTCGGGATGGGCAGAATGATCATGCCGACCTTGCAGGAGGTGTTCTTATCCAAAATGTAGAACTGACCTTTGCGGGGGGTTACATAGTAGTCGGCTTTGCCAACGTAGCCGGCAATCTCGTCGCAGTAAAGTCCGGCGGCGTTGATGACATACTTGGTTTGAATGTCGCCTGCCGTGGTTTGCACGGTGGTAACGGCGCCTTCCTCAACCTTGATGCCGGTGCATTTGGTGCCCAGCATGAAGTGCACGCCGTTGTCGGCGGCGTTCTCGGCCAGCGCAATGCAGAGCAGGAAGGGGTCGATAATACTCTCACGCGGGATGTAAAGGCTGCCTTTGACCTCGGGATTGAGGTTGGGCTCCATTTTCAGCGTCTGCTCGCCGGTCAGGTATTCAATGTCGTAAACGCGGTTCATCATTGCCTTGTGTTTCAACGCCGGCAGTTGCTCGAACTGCTCCTCGGTAAACGCGGGCAACAATGCGCCGATGCGGGAAAACGGGATGTCCAGGTCTTTGGTCAGCTTATCATACATCGGGTTTGCGGCAACAACCAGCTGGCTTTCCAGCGTTCCCGGCTTTGCATCATAGCCCGTATGGATGATGGCACTGTTGGATTTGGAGCTGTCGCCGCCCAGATCCTCGTTCTTTTCGACCACGGTAACGTCCAACTTGTATTTGGCAAGTTCCCGTGCCAGCGCGCTGCCTACGGCACCTGCGCCGATGATGACAATGTCTGTCTTTTTCATCTTTGGTCCACTCCTTTGATTGTTTTTTTGAAATCAAACTTTGGTTTGGAAGATTTCTGTTTCTCCAATGTTTATTGTATCACTACGCTCGCGCGAAGGCAATAGATGTTCGATATTTTGAAAAACAAACAAAAAACGAACAAAAATCGAACAAAACCGGTTGTTTTTTTGTCGAGAATGTGGTATGATAGAAACAGAACCGAACAGGAGGGGCTACGCATGGAACTGAACAACCGGCAAAAAAAGATTTTAGAGGTCATTAACAGCTCGGGAACGGTCAAGGTCGCCGAGCTTTCCCGAACGCTTTATTTCAGCGAGATGACCATTCGCCGCGACCTGCAAATGATGGAAAAAGAGGGCTTGCTCAAACGGGTGCACGGCGGCGCGATGATGAACGAATCCGAATTCCAATACCCCATTTGGTATCGTATGGAGATTAACAAGGAGCAAAAAAAGGCGCTGGCTTTGCAGGCGGCAAAGCATCTTCACGACGGACAGGTCATCTTTTTGAACAGCTCTTCTACGCTTGCCTACCTCCTTCCCTACTTGCAACAATACAAGCACTTGCAGGTGATTACCAACTCGGTGCACCTCTTGTTCCAGCTTTCCAAAATGCACATTCCCTGCTTTTTGACCGGCGGACGCTACAACGAAATTGAGGGTAGCCTTTCGGGGCGGCAGGCGGAAACCTTCCTGCGCTCGATTAACCCCGACATCGCCTTTCTTTCCTGCGAGGGGCTCTCGACCGACGGAACCGTAACCGACGGTAACGCCGACATCGCCGAAATTGATAAAATCGCCGTCGAACGCGCAAAAACCGCCGTGCTTTTGATGGACCGCTCTAAAATGAATACCCTTTATACCTACACCGTTTGCCACACCTCCCAACTGACAGAGGTTATTTTGTTGTGAGGGGGAGGAGAAGGATATGCAGGGGGAGGCGGGCTTTTCTGAAAAGAAAATGCCCGCCTCCCCCTGCACCCCCTCCACCCAAAAGAATTTTGGAAAAGAGGAAAAAGAAACGGTTTATGATATTCGCTTTCTACGGATGTTATCAAG
>CAMOLD010000092.1 GCA_946618395.1 uncultured Clostridia bacterium | reverse complement strand
GGTGGTGGTCATCAACGCGCTCAACCCGACCAGCGGGGCGTGCCGGTTGACCGTTTCTTCCACAATGCGGTTGGCAGGAACATCTTTGCCAAGGTCGATCACCTGAAAACCGTAGTTTTCCAAAAGCAGGCGGACGATGTTTTTGCCGATGTCGTGAATATCGCCGGCAACCGTGGCAAGCACGATGGGGAAACGCTTGCTTTGCTCTCCTGTTCCGGTTTTTGCCGCCGCACGGATTTTTTCAAACGCCGCGCCTGCCGCCTCGGCGCTCATAAGGAGCTGGGGCAGGTAAACGCGCTTTTCTTCAAATCCGCGCCCAACTTCGTCCAACGCGGGAATAATTTCCTGATTGATGATTTCCAGCGGCTTTCGCTCGGCAAGCAGTTGACCCGCAAGCGCCGAAGCGCGGTCGCGCAAACCGGCAACAATCGCGCCTGAGAGAGTGGCTGTGGTTTGTTTTTCGGCAGGTTGTCCTTCCGCGGTTGCCGCTACCGGAATCACCGTTGCCGGGAGCGTTTTTGCAAATTCCAGGTAGTCCGCGCAATCGGCGTCTTTTCCCGAAAGGGCAACAAAGGCGCGGTAGGCACCCGTCATTGCCGGGGAGAGCGGATTGAGAATGGCGGCGGAAAGCCCGTTTTGCAGGGCGAGGGCAAAAAAGGTGCTGTTGACCGTGTCCCTTGCCGGCAGACCGAAGGAAACGTTGGAAACGCCCAGCGAGGTATAGCAGCCAATGCCGGAAACGGCGGCAACCGAAGCCAGCGTTGTCTGCGCGGCAAAACGGTCGGCGCTGATGGTCAGGGCAAGCGGATCGAACAGAAAATCTTTTTGCGAAAGTCCGTATTCGGCGCCAACGGAAAGAATTTTTTTGACAATGGCAAGCCGTCCTTCTGCCGTTTCGGGAATGCCGTTTTCATCCAGCGTTAGCGCAACGACCATACCGCCGTATTTTTTTACCAGCGGAAACACCGCGCGCATCACGCTCTCTTTGCCGTTGACCGAATTGACAAGGGCTTTGCCGTTATAGCGGCGCAGGGCGGCTTCCATGGCGGAAGGATCGGCGGTGTCCAGTTGCAGGGGCGTGTCGGTAACGCCTTGCAGAGCGGTCACCACATCCACCAGCGTTTTGCGCTCGTCCAGCTCGGGCAAGCCTACGTTGACGTCCAGAATATGTGCGCCGGCATCCTGCTGGCGGATGCCTTCGTTCAGAATATAGTCCAAATCATGTGTGCGCAAAGCCTCTTTCAGGCGTTTTTTGCCGGTGGGGTTGATGCGCTCGCCAATCAAAATCGGGCGTTCGCCAAAAGTCACCGCATGGGTATAGGAAGCGACCACGGCACGGTTTTTGGGGGTTACAGGGAGGGGTTTCAGGTCTTGAAGAGCGTTTGCAAGCGCGCGGATATGCTCCGGCGTTGTGCCGCAACAGCCGCCCAGAATTCGGGCGCCGGACTCTGCCGCCTGCCGCATCAAGGCGGCAAATTCGGCAGGGGAAAGGTCATAGACCGTTTTTCCGTTCTCCATGCGCGGCAAACCGGCATTCGGCTTGCAGATAACGGGCAGGGAAGAAACTTCCAAATACCGCTTGACAATGGGCAAAAGCCCCGCGGGACCTTCCGAGCAGTTGACGCCAACGGCATCGGCTCCCAGCCCTTCCAAAATTGCAACCATTGCATCGGGGTTGGCGCCGGTCATCAGTTTGCCGTCGCCGCCGTAGGCGTTGGTAACAAAAATTGGAAGATCGCTGTTTTCTTTGGCGGCAAGCAGAGCGGCTTTGGTCTCGTAGGCGTCGCTCATGGTTTCAATCACAATCAGGTCGGCGCCGTAGCGCACGCCAAGCTTGATTTGCGCGGCGAACAGGGCAACAGCGTCCTCAAAATCCAAGTCGCCCAGCGGTTTGAGGAGCCGCCCGGTGGGGCCGACGTCCATGGCGACGAATTTGGGCTGTTTGGCAGTTGTCTGCTCCGTTGCTTCCCGCGCCAGGCGAATGGCAGACCCGATGACCGCGTCCAGCTCTTTTTCGCCGAAATGGAGCGGATTTGCCCCGAAGGTGTTGGCATACACCACGTTGGCGCCGGCGCTCAAATAGGCGGCATGGATGCTCCGAATCGCGTCGGGGTGGGTCAAATTCCAAAGCTCGGGGCGCTCGCCAACGGCAAGCCCCTGCTCTTGCAGAAGTGTGCCCATTCCGCCGTCCAGAATGAGAAAATTTGATTGAAGATACTCTTTTAATTTCAAAGGGAACCCTCCTGAATGCCGATGATTGCCGTGACCGATTTGGTTGGCATCATCAAAAGACTTTCGCCCAGGGTCAGCCCGATTTTTCGCGGACAATCCAAAAGCGAGAACATATTTTTTTGAAAGCCCAGGGGAAGATCGTCATATCCCGGGCTGAAACGGTTTTCCGGCTTTGTATATTGTGCGGTAAAGGAATTGCAAAGCGCCTCCACGCGCTCGGTAAAGAATGCGTCCAAAAGGAGCGCGCGAACAGGTGAAGTTGCCTCGGCGCGGGTGATCAGCCGGTCGGCGTCGGCACCCACCGTTGCGGCAAACAAAACCGCGCGGTCACAACCCGAAAGAAATGCCGCAAGTCCGCGGCTTCGCACCGACAGGGTATCGAAAATAACCGTATCCCCCTGCAAAGATACCGGCAAAACGGCAAAGCAGAGCTTGGGTTTGAGCGCCGGTGTTCCTTCGCGGATTGCATCCTCCAAAAGCGCGTCAATCCCGGTTGCCTCTTTGCCGCGCGCATAGCGAAGGATCATCTTTTTGTCGGGCGCGGGCAGGGGCGGAATGTTCCAAATCGTGCTCATACTTCCAAAATTGCCGAAAGATTGCGCCGAATGGCGGCGGCAACGTCGGGCTTGTTCATGGAATAAACGTGAATATGGTCAACGCCGTTTGCCAAAAGGTCAATGATCTGGTCGGTGGCGTAGGCAATGCCCGCCTGCTTCATGGCGGCGGGGTTTTCGCCAAAGCGGTCGACCAGGGAGCGAAACCGCTGCGGAATGGTTGCGTTTGACAATTTGATGGCGCGGCGGACCTGGTTTGCGTTGGTGATGGGCATGATACCGGCAACAACCGGGACCGCAATGCCTGCCTCGCGGATTTTATAAAGGAAATTGTAGAGCAGGTGGTTATCAAAAAACATTTGGGTGGTCAAAAAGTCGCACCCGGCGTCCACCTTTTCTTTTAAGTAGCGGATGTCGGCTTTTTGGTCGGCGCTTTCGGGGTGGATTTCCGGATAGCAGGCGCCGCCAATGCAGAAGTCATATCCGCTTTGGCGCAATTCCCGCACCAGGTCTGCGGCATGAGGGTATTCTTTTGCAATCGGCAAATCAGAAGGCAGGTCGCCGCGCAGAGCCATGACGTTTTCAATTCCGGCTTGACGGATGGCGGCAATTTGCCCGGCGAGGGACTCTTTGGAGGCGCCAACGCAGGTCAGGTGCGCCAGGGTTGGGACGTTCAAATCCCGGTTCAGCTCCTCGGCAATGGCAAGCGTTGCGCGGTTGGTGCTACCTCCGGCGCCGTAGGTCACGCTCATAAACGAGGGGCGCAAAAGGGCGATTTCGCGCACCGCCGCCTCCACTTCGGCAAAATTCGTTTCCTGTTTGGGCGGAAACACCTCAAAGGAAAGCGTTGGTTTTTTGCTGTTCAGAATGGTTGAAAGTTTCAAGGCGAACTCTCCTTTTGTCAAATCATTCTTTTGGTTTCAGGTCGCCCAGGCGATCCATAATTTTTTCATAGGTCAAGCCGTAGCCCTCGGCAATATCGCGCGCGTAGCTCTTTCCGTCGGGTTTGGCGCGTGTGATTTTGAAGGAGCGTTTTCCTTCGCCCTCCATGCCGGCAACCAACGTGTCGATGGCGGCGCCGCCGCACGCGAGCGAGGCGCGGTTCAGCTCCTCAATTTGCGCGGCAAGCTCGTGCAGGTGGGTGGAGAACAGGCAGCGGCAACCAACCTGCGAAAGTCCGCGCAAAACCTCGGCGGCAAGGTAGGATGCCTCAAAACTGCCGGTGGAGGAAAGCGACTCGTCCAACAGGACCAGCGAATGCGGCGTCACGCAGTCAAAAATCTCGCCCAGCCGCGCGCATTCTTCGCCCAGTCTGCCTTTGTCAATGGTGTCGTCCGCGCCGGTGGGGAAGTGCGTATAAATGGCGTCCACCGGGGAAAGGGCAATCTTTTCCGCCGGCAGATACATTCCGAGTTGGAACATGACCTGCGCCAAACCGAGCGCGCAGGTGATGACCGATTTGCCACCGCGGTTGGGGCCGGTCAAAACATAGACGCGCGCGTTTTTATCGAAACAAAGGTCGTTGGGAACTACTTTTTCTTCCAATTTCAGCGCCACGCAGGGGTTATAGAGCCCGACGGCGGCAAAGGCGCATTCGTCCAGGGGGCGCATTTCGGGCGCGACCAGCGGATACCCTTTTTCGCGCAGCGCGCGCATCAGCGCGGTTCCGCGCGCCAAAAATTCAAACTCGGGCATCAGGTCAAGGAGAAACGCCGTGTTGTCCAGCACATAGGTTTGCACAATCTTCTTCCAGGAATGGAGCGAGGACTTGTAAACCTCATTGATGGCGCTATGGAAGGCATTGGAAAGCGCGGTTTTTTGGTTTTCGGTTTGCTTTTTGCCAAACGGAACCAAATTTGCAATGCAGGTGTATTCGCTCTTTTTGCCCATGCGCAAAATCTTTTCCAAAATATCGCCGGACTGGAACTGGTCGGGGTTGACCGAAAGAACACCGGCGGATTCGGGGCGCAGTTGCGCGTCCAGGTTGACGCCAATGGTGACCGAGCGAATCTCGCGGACGCGCTTGGTCAGGTCTTTGAGCTTTTCGTTCAGCTCGCGGTAGTAATCGCTTTCGGCAAGCTCGGCAACCAGTTTTGCAAGCGATAAAAACGCCGGGCTTTTCAGCTTTCCTTTGAGGTCCGCAAGGGTGGATTGCAGAATTTCCACCGAGGAAACGTAAAGCTCAATTTCGGTAATGACCGAAAGGTAGTCTTCTTTGCCGTTTTCGGCCTCCAACTGCCGCAGCTCCAAAACGTCGTTCAAAACGGGCACCAAACGCTCCTGCATTGCCGAAAGTTCGGGGCAGGCGAGCATATCGGCAAAGGTGGCAAGCCGATAGCGGATGACCGCCGGGTCGGTGGTCAAAAATTGCGGCAATCCCTCGCCGGAAACGGCAAGAAATTCCGAAAGTCCCAACTCTTCCAGGGTGAAAAGGTCAATGTCCGGCGCGTCCTTGCCTGCCGCGCGGCGCGCCTTTGCCTCGGCATTCGGATAAAGCAAGCTGAAATTTGTAAAGTCCATTTCATAATCCTTTCGCAACAGATTACACTATACCAATTTTATATTCTATCATAAAAAAAGGGTTTCGTCTACACAAAACCCAAAATTTTTGCATTTTATTCAAAAAATAGTTCCAAATGACAGCCATATCCCGGCAAT
>CAMOLD010000091.1 GCA_946618395.1 uncultured Clostridia bacterium | reverse complement strand
GCCCGAAGCAGATCGAGAAGAAAGCAATTTGTATCAACGGGGATATCGGTGAGATAATCGAATCGCTCAACAAATAAACAAATACCGGTTTCAAAAGAATAGTTTACGCTTGCAGCAAATGAAAAGCGCTGCGAAGCATATGAGTTGGAACAACGGGCACTTCGAATAATGGACGATGAGGTTGCTTTTGCCAAGTGACGCCATATAGTAAAGCCTCACTGGTGTACTTTTTGGTGTTCTTAGCTCGGTTTTGTACCTTTTGGTAGTTCTTAGACATAAAAGAAACGCCTTTTGTCTACCACGGCAAAAGGCGTTTTTTTGCACCCTTTTGGCGTTTTTTGCGATTTTTCGCAGTTTTTAATGATTTTTGAGTCAAAAACGAGCTTCAGAGCAGCATTTACGCTGTTCCAAAGCCCGTTTTTTGTTTTCCGGATGTGAAAATGGCTCATATTTTGGTGTCCTTTTCGCTTTTTCTTTCGCTACAAGAAAAAGTAAAAAAGTTAGGGACAGGGAGGATTTGAACCTAAAATATAAAACTTTCATTTTTCATTTCATTTTGAATTAAAGTATGATATTGATATAGTGTTGCTATTATAAAAAAGTTAGATATCATATGTAAAGCAAAGTCTGTCCGGCGAGGCGCTTTCCCGTTTCCTGCACCATAAAAAATCACCATTTTTTATTTTTTATCTCCTATCTTTTTGTGAAAAATAAACAAAAAAATAAAAAAATAAAAAAAATAAAAATAATAAAAATATTTGTTGACATTTACTATACAAAGTGCTAAAATAATAGTATAAAATTTTTACCTTGGAGGTTCCCTATTTATGAAAATTTCCAATCCTGAAATGAAAGTTGTTCGTTTTGCAAACGAAGATGTGATTGCAACCAGTTTGTTCTATATGTCTGCGGCTGATTATAACGCAGCTATGGGAACGAACTATACTACGCCTTATGTTTGGTTTAACGGCGCCATGAACGGCGCAAGCTATGATTCTTCAACCGCCTCTTGGAAGATCGATGTCACCACTCCCGTTGATCCCGTTACGGAAGACGATCTGATCTTTGTTCGCGGCGGATACATTGCAGAAACCGGCGTCACTATCCCCGGCACTACGGCTTCCTACGAAGCATATATCAAAGACGGCGAACATTACACCAAAGGCGTTACCTATAAGGAAAGCATTGGCCAGTAATTCTACTGCCGCAAATAGAAAACCGACCGGATCTTTCATTGTGATCCGGTCGTTTTTTTTGGAGCCTTTGGAAAGGGCTACCGAGCCCGTCAAAAAAGCAGCAAAATCCGATCCGCGGCAGTTTTCGAGATAAAAAGGGGTGAAAATCTGGCAAAAATAGTGCAAAGCACTTTCATTTTTCAAATGACTATGTTATAATTTATATATTGTTTCCGAGAAAATCATTTTTTTGTAAATTTTTGCAAACCGGCTGTTGGAAAGAAGGATTGGATGGATGAAAAAAGAAAAGCAACCCAAAAAGCCAAAAGGAAAATATACCGGGATCAACAAGCTGTTCCGCAGTGACAATCTGCAAGCCCTTCTCAACAAGCGGCACGACGGGACTTTCAAAGAGTTTATTGACGACTGGAAATGGATCTTCGGGTTTTCCAAAAAATATCGCTGGATCATTGTGCTCTACACCATCGTCGGCATTTTCGGCTCTACCCTTTCGCTGGGTGCGGCGTGGGTCAGCAAATGGCTGATCAACATTATTGTCGGCGGTCAGGCCGACCGGGTCTGGGTTTTGCTTGGCACAATGATTGGTATGACCGTTTTTTCGCTGATCGTTTCCAGCATAAACAGCCGTATTTTTACCCGCATTTCCATCTATGTAAACAACGACATTCAAGCGGAGATTTTTGACCGCATTATTGACGCGCGCTGGAAAGAGTTGAGTGCCTACCCCAGCGGCGACCTGCTCAACCGCTTCAACGCCGACGTTGGCACCATTGCCGCCAATGCCATTAACTGGATCCCCAATCTGATCATCAATATTTACACCTTTGTCTTGACCTTTTTCGCCCTGTTCATGACCGATCCCACCATGGCGTGGATCGCCTTTTTGTCGGCGCCGTTCCTCCTTTTGATGAGCCGGTATATCCTTCGCAAAATGCGCTATTACCGCAAGCGCGTTCTGGAGCTCAACTCGGCAATGATGGGCTTTGAGGTGGAAACTTTTTATCACTTTGATATGATCAAATCCTTTGGCATTTTCGGCTACTATTCGCAAAGGCTCCGTGTTTGGCAAAAGCGGTTCAAGGAATTTAGCCTGGATTATAACAAATTTGAAATCAAATCCAAAATTCTGATCACCCTTGTTTCCACGCTCGTTTCGCTTGTCGCGTTCGGATACTGCCTTTGGCGGCTTTGGACCAGGCAGATCCTTTACGGCGATATGACCTTTTTCCTGCAACAGCGTTCCAATTTGTCAGGAAACTTCAACAGCCTGGTGGGCACCGTTCCGGGAATGCTCAACTCCGCTGTTTCCGCCCACCGCATCCGCGAATTGACCGAACTACCGCGCGAGGAACACAATTCAGAAGCCTATGAGGAACTGAGACAATTTGAGGAGGCCGGCATTGCCGTCAAACTCAAAAATGTGACCTTCAGCTACAACGAAAAAGGTCGTCTGGTCTATCAAAACGCCGACTTTTCCGCCAACCCCGGCGAAATCGTTGCCGTAATTGCCGGTAGCGGTGGCGGCAAGACGACCCTGATGAAGCTGATGCTTGGTATGCTTGACCCCAACAGTGGAAGTGTGGTGCTGGAAACCGCTGACGGTAAAGAATTTCCCGTCAACGCTGATTTGCGCAAGTTTTTTGCCTACGTGCCGCAAGGCAACACCGCCATTTCGGGTACGATTGCCGAAAATATGCGCATGGTGCGCGAGGACGCGACCGACGAGGAAATTATTGAAGCCCTGAAAACCGCCTGCGCCTACGAGTTTGTTGAGCCTTTGGAAGGCGGTATCAACGGTAAGCTCGGCGAGCGTGGTCGGGGCATTTCGGAAGGTCAGGCGCAACGTATTTCCATTGCGCGTGCCATTCTTCGCAATTCACCCATTCTGCTTTTGGATGAAGCAACCAGCGCGCTGGACGTAGAAACCGAAGAACGGGTGCTAAAAAACATTATTCAAGCCCACCCCAACAAGGTGATTGTCGTTTCCACGCACCGTCCCAGCGCCCTAAAACTTTGCAACCGCATTTATCGTATTACAAACGGCGGCATGGATGAAATTGATTTGGAAGAGGCAAAAGAGCTGATCTGGCGCTATGCCGATTTGCCGCAAGGAACGCAAAGCGGATCGCCTCGTGTGGTGTCTCCCGCTCCAACGCCGCTTTTGCCGCAGAATGAAGAAAACTTTCTCCCAAAAAATTCAAATGAAGGTTGGTGGAATGAATGAACGAGCCGAAAGAAGAAAAAGTCCGGGAAAAACTAAAACTTTCGGAATTTTATAACGGGGACGGGCGTGCAGGGTTTGTGAACGCGACCAGACTTTTCTTAATGCCGTTTGTTTTTATTGCTTTGCTCGGGATTCCCATTCCCGGTATCTTGGGCAACTATATCAGAGCCATCAGCAATTTTGCGGCCCTCTCCTTCTTTGTTTATTGCGGTTTTTTTACGCTGGTGGAAAATCCGGAAAAACGCATGAGAAAACTTGCGCGGGGAGCCAAACGCTCTGCCTGGCTTTTCCTGATCATGCTGGTTAGCTATCTTGCCCTTAACATTGCATATTTGGCATATATCGGGGGGTTGAGATTCCTGATCAGCCCGGAGTTTTTGCGTGTGCGTACCGTATTTGAATTTTTATTTTTGAATGTTTGGCAATTTCCGGTGGGCAATAGCATCTGGTTTATTCAAAGCCTTACCTACGCCTATTTGATCTTCCTTTTCATGGAAAAGTTCAACCTGTTCAAACCCTATATCTACCTTCCGCTTTTGGGCGTCCTGCTTGTTTTTATGCTGCTCAGCGGCGAGTTTGCAGGGGTTGTTGGCATTTCCTATTTTGGCTACTCGTACATTCCGGGCGGCTTTTTGACCAAAGCGCTTCCTTTTATGTTGATTGGAATGCTTTTGCGCAAGTATGTGGATCAACTTTCGCGTATTCCGCGGTTTGTTTACATCATCACTTTTGTTGCGGGAATCTTGCTTTCGGTGGGCGAATTGCTCCTGCTTGCAACCTTCAACAAACTGGTTTATACCGGAAACACCATTGGCTATGCCGTTATGGCAATCTCGTTTTGCTGTTTTGCCATTGTGGGGCCGGAAGCAAAGCAAAGCTTTTTTGCCAGCCACGGAAGGAGCTATTCACGTAGGATGTACGCGCTTTGCCAACCGGTTTCTCTGCTGGTTTGGTTCATCTTCAATTTGGTAGATCCGCAAATGCTTTCCGCAATGATGCAACTCAACAGCATTATTTGCTTTGTGGTGTGCCTGGGTCTGGCGTTTTTGATTGGCTTGATCAAACTCAACATCACCCTGAAAAGAGAATACCTCCGGGGATAATTTTTTTAATTTTTCAAATTTTATTGATGCGCGCAAAAAAAATCAGGTATCCTTATTAACCAGTAATTCGCAAGCAATAAAAAGGTCGGCAAGGTTTTTCCTTGCCGACTTTTTTGTTTTTCCTCTTTGATGGCCCTTGCAATCCACCGCGCGATATGGTATAATAATAGGAAAGTGATGAAAAACGAGGTGTACCCAATGAAACTGCGCTATGAATTTGCCGTTATGGATATGGGCGGAGAGTTTGCCGCCGTTCCAGTGGGGAAGGACGCAAACAAATTCCACGGAATGCTCAAACTCAACGCTGTTTCCGCCGATATTCTGGAACAGCTCAAAGAGGATACCACTCCAATGAAGATCCACCTGCACCTCAAAGAAAAATATGCCGATTCCACCGACGAGGAGATTGCCGAGGTTCTGGTCAAGTTTTTGAACCAACTGAACCACGAGGGGCTTTTGGAGAAGATTGCCGAAAATGAACGAAAAATATTCATCTTTTGAAAAAGAGCTTGAAGAAAGCGGCAAGCTGATCTATACCAACGTAGGGATCAGTATGCTGCCGCTCATTCGCGAAAATCGTGATGTGATGGTGATTGAAAAGCGCACCGGTGCGCCCAAAAAACTGCAAGCGGTCCTCTTTCGCCGCGAGGGGGTGGAAGGGCGCGGGAAATACGTCGTCCACCGCATTTTGAAGGTGCGCAGAAACGGCGACTGCTTCATTGCCGGCGATCATGATTATTCTGGTGAAATTGTTAAATCCGAGCAAATCCTCGGCGTTCTGACAACCGTTGTGCGCGATGGAAAACCAATCAAATTCGGCGGTCTCCGGTATTGGTGCTACCTGCATCTTTGGTGTGCGCCCTATCCTTTCCGTTTCTTCGTCCTGCGCGTCGGACGCGGGATCAAAGCCTTCTTTCGCGCCGTGCGGCACAAGCTGACCGGCAAATAAA
>CAMOLD010000090.1 GCA_946618395.1 uncultured Clostridia bacterium | reverse complement strand
TCAAAGCCCTGCAAAGGTTCCGATTGCCGTTGTCAGGATCAGGGCGGCGTCAACAACCAGCAAAACGATAAACGTAATTCTCACCCCTAAAACCGGCGCGCGCAGACCGAAAGCGGCTATCAAAATGGAAATCAGCCCCGCTACCATTCCGGCAATGGCATACAAAATGGCAATGATCATTCCAAATGCCGCCGCAAAGGCAAAACCAAGGCCTTCCGCCGCCCCTTCTACGTTCTCTCCGGCTTTCTCCAAGCTGACGCGGATGGAGATGGACAAAACGCAGCAAATGATTGCGGCAATGGTCAATATGGAAATAAAAACAAGCCTTACAATATCCGATTTTCTCATAACTCCTCCAAAAAATGTAATTATTCTTCAATTTTTTCTTCGCTGCGAACGGCTTTGCCGGTCAAACGCAGGAATGTGTCCAGCTCATAGGGTGGAATCAAAAGTTCATATTCCCCAAACGCTCCGCGAATATGCGCGACGCGAACGCCTTTGACCGAATATCCCCCGAAAAAGGTCCTGCGGATTTGATATTTTCGGTAAGTTTCGGACTGGGGCGATTCTTTTTTGTTCCAAAAATAGAACCCGGTTTTGCCGGCAACCTCGGAAATCCCCTGAATTTGTTCCAGCGGAACGGCAACAACATTTTCCACGTCGGCAAGGCAAAGGCATTCGTTTTCAATCCATGCGTAAAAATCAAACGCCGTATAGGTAACGTTTTGAACAGCACCGTTCTTTTGCGTATAGGTGGCGGTGAGCAAATCCAGCGAAATGGCGTCTTGCGGGACCTGCAATGCGGCATACGCTTCTTTTTCAGCTTCTTTGGATCGCATTTTCCATTCGGCAAGTGCTTCGCCTCGTTCGCTTTTTTTCATGCGGTTCCGCTCAATGACCACCATGGCAACCGACGAAGCCAAAGAGACGATTGCAAGGATCATCAAAACCGGGGAGGCCTGAAAAACGCCGAAGAAAGAGAGCTTTCCGGCAGAACTGGCATTGAAAATTCCAAACATAAACAGGAGCGTTCCTGCTGTCAAAAGCAACGTCCGCAAAAGCGACCACCGCCGGGAGGGGCTATTTTGGAGGACCAGCGTTTGCGCCTCGGCGCTGATTTCGTCCATTCGGTTCAAAATCTCCGGGGGATTGGACCGCACAATAAAATCCGCCCCGTCAATTTTCTCGGCAGTGTGCGAAATACCGAAAATATTTTTTCCCATTCTTTCAAATTCCTTTCTCTGTTTTCAATCGCTGAAATCGCGATCCAGATTCACATAAAATCGATATTCCGGGAACTCCGACTGCAACGCGGCGCAAATCTTTTCCGAAATTTCTTTGGGATTTTTCTCTTTGAAATCCAAAATAATATCCAAAGAAACCACCTTTGCCTCGTGTTCCATATAAAACCCGTGCATTTGCAGAATTTGCGGATACTCCCGGATCTTCTCTTCCGCCGCCTTGCGAATGGTTTTGGAAATATCGTCCGAGGTGTTGGAAGCATAAATGCCGACCGTTAAAATCACACCGAAGGTATGGTAAACATCCGCTGTGATCCTGCGCGTCAAAGTGTCAATCTGCCGGGCGGTCAGGTCGTCGTCAATCTCCACGTGGACGGCACCAATCAACTGCCCCGGTCCGTAGGTGTGCAAAATCAGATCGTAAACACCGTGAATTTCCTCAAAGGAAGCGATTTTGGATTTGATCCCCTCGGCAAGCTCCGAGTCGATCCGAACCCCGATCAGCTCGCTGATGGCATCGCGCATCACTTCAATGCCGGCTTTGAGAATGAAGACCGAAATTCCAACGCCCAAAAAACCCTCAATGTTATATCCCCAGCCTATGGCAACCACAGCGGAAACCAGCGTTGCCGTAGAGAGCACTGCGTCAAACAGCGCATCGGTGCCCGAAGAGATGAGCGAGGAGGAACTGAACTGCTTTCCCTTTTTGCGGAAATAAAGCCCCAGCACAATTTTTGCCCCCACTGCCGCCGCAATGATGATGACCGAATAGATCTTAAAGTCGGTCTTTGTTGGGGTAATGATCTTCTCAATGGATTCTTTCAGCGCCGTAACGCCGGCGGCAAGCATGATGACCGCAATGATGGAGGACGTGATGTATTCCACGCGTCCATGCCCGTAGGGGTGCTTTTTATCGGCGCCTTTGCCCGCAATCTTCGTTCCGATAATGGTAATAATGGAGGAAAGCGCGTCCGAAAGGTTGTTCACCGCATCCAAAACAACGGCAATGGAGTTTGCCAGCAACCCCACAACCGCTTTGAAAACGACCAGCACAAGATTGACGCCGATGCCGCGGAAACTGACTTTTACAATCTCCTTGGTGCGGTTTGTTTTCTTTTCTTCTACCATAAAAATCCTTTCCGGCTTTTGCCGTTCAAACATGGAAAATCAATGAATAAAGTTGGTAAAAACACGCCCCTCCTCTTCGGGAAGGCCGAATTGTGCTTTCCCCAGGGCGATGGATTTCATCAAAAAAATCATGTTCCGCGCAAGCGTGCGCAGGGTTTGCATTCCCTCGGCGTCGCCTTCCACCTCGCCGGGGGCGCGGCCGTGAAGTTCGTTCCAATAGTTGGAGGAAGCCACCGGCATACCGCAAATGGTGAAATATTTGTTGAGTTGGTCAAAGGTTGCGGTCGTTCCGGCGCGGCGCGCAACGGCAACCGATGCGCCAACCTTCATGCGCTTATCAAAATGCGCCGAGTAAAACAGCCGATCCAAAAAGGAGATCAGCGAACCGTTTGCCGAGGCATAGTAAACGGGAGAGGCGATGACAAGCCCATCGCACGCGGCAAATTTGGGCGCCGTTTCGTTGACAAGATCGTCAAACACGCATTGACCTTTCTCGGCGCATTTGCCGCAGGCAATGCAACCGCGCACGGGTTTTGCGCCCACCTGGACGACCTCAACCTCTACGCCGTTTTCTTCAAACACCTTGCGCATTTCATTCAACGCGGCCGCCGTATTCCCGCCGGAGCGCGGCGAGCCGTTGAGCATTAAAACTTTCATTCCCAAATTCCTCCTATCGTCAAACTTGAAAACAGAATATGCCCGTTTACCCGATTTTGTTCATGGAAAGTATGATTTGCGGAATTTCGTGCAAGTTCTTCACCGTAAAATCAATCCGCAAATCGGTAGGTGCAACTGCACCGGTCGGATTGAACCAGCAGGTCCGGATGTTTGCGCGGTTGCCGCCCAAAATATCGCTGGTCAGCGAATCGCCAATGATCATCACCTCATCCGGCGCAAAATGCCCAATCGACTGCCAAACCGCCTCAAAAAAGGCGATCGACGGTTTCTCGGCGCCAACGTCCTCGGAGATAAAGGCGCCGTTCAAAATGTTGTTCAAGCCGGATTTTTCCAGTTTGCGTGCCTGCGCAATTTTGGTGCCGTTGGTAACGGCATACTGCCGGACAACCGGGGCAAGTTCTCGCAAAACATCCAAAGCGCCGTCCTGAAAGCAAATCGTTTCGCCCAAATCGATCTGATAGCCGCGGTTAAACTCGGCAATGCAATCGGTAGGAACACCGTATTTGGTAAAAAATTCAAGGAACCGCCCTTCCAGAACCTGCGGCTTTGTCAATTCCCCGCGTTCCAGCATCTCCCAATGGCAGCGGTTGATGGCGGAATAATCGGCAAGCATTTCATCGGTGCATTCGCCAAGCCCCAAACGGGCAAACCCCCGGCGAATCCCGATTTTTTCGGCCTCCCGAAAGTTCAAAAGCGTTCCGTCAACGTCCCAAAGCAATACTTTTAACATAGAATCTCCGAAAAAGCAACGTTCTATTTCAAATCGTCGGCAATGGCAAGAACCAGCCGGCAGGTCAGCTCGCGGTTGTCAATATCCGGCATCAGCATATTTTTGGCGCCCGGATATGGGAGCTCGTAAACAGCCTCTTTGCCGCTCTCCCTCAACAATTGCAATGCCGAAGGCGTGGGCTTGACCAAAAAGCGGTCGTCGTAAATACCGCCAATGACCTTGCCATGATAATAGAGGACATACTCCCCCATCATCGGGCGGAAAGGCACCTCGCCCAAGCCGGAAAGCTGCTCCAAAACAAAGTTCAAGTAATCTTTTGTTGATGGCATTTTCCTTCTCCGTATAAAAATGCTTTTATTCCGTCATTACAACATCATAACCGTAAATCGTCTTAAAATCATTTTTCATGGAAATAATGGTGTAGCCATGCTCCTCCCAGGAAGCTTTGCGCTTGTTGGTTTCGGTCAGGTCGGCGTGATCGCGCTCGGTGTCATCGGCGATCAGCATAAACGCCATGGATTTGTATTTGTTGTTGGTAATGGTGTATTCGTGCATACTAACGTCGCCACTGCTGTTGCCAAAGGAAAGCACCGGCTGTTTGCCTATTTCCTGCGCAATTTGGAAGACCTTGTTCATTTTCAGATTCTTGATCCACAACTGGTCGCCGCGCACCAGTTTGTCTTCCCCGCCGTTGTTGAACTGATAGTGCAGGTTGTCTTTGTCTTCCGGCTGATTGGACGCGTGCAGGGTCACATCCATACCGATGATCTGATTTTCGGGGATATTCAGCTTTTCGCAGGCAACCGCGCGGCAGATCATGCGATCCGAACCGCTGACCACATAAACGGTGAAATCATGGTCCTGCAAATAGGCAACGACCTCGATCATGGGTTTATAGATGGAATCGGCATACTTCAAGCCTTCAAAGCCCTGCGCATCCTGTTGCAAAAAATTCTTCACGTATGTAATAAACTCATCGGGCGTCAGCCCGGCAAAGGCTTCGGCTTGCGCCGTTCCGTGGCGGACGTCATAATCGGCAATGGCAGGCGTTTTGTAGTTTTTGCCCGCCTCTTTAATTTCGGTTGCCACCTGCTTGACAAAATCGCTTGCCTCGTAATCGGGATCATCCAATCCGCGGTATGCCAGCAGCATATATTCCAGATATTCCGGGAACAGTTCGCCGCAAAGCGTTCCGTCCATATCAAAAACGGCAATCCGATCCTCTACCGGAATAAAGTCTTTTGATTTTTCGTTGGTCACTGTTGCGACATAGTCTTTCAAACTGCTCAATGCAGCGCAATCGTTCCAATATTCAAATTTTGTCTGCTTGTTTTGACAACCGGAAAAGCCGGCGGCAGTGCCGGTAATAACAACCAGCACAAGGAGAATGGCAAACACGCGCTTCATAGGTTTCATAGGTAGTTTCCTCTTTCGTGATTTGATAATTTAATCGGCGTCCTCGTCCAGCGTTTCCAAAAGGAAACTGACCGGACGGAAACCGTCGTTACAGGAGATCATTGCCGACTTGGGATTTTTCATCCAGCCGTCGTAAAAATTTCCGCCGCCCTGCGCCAAAGTCCGGACAAACGGGGAAACGGAATCCCAGGCGCTCTCGCAAAACCCCTCCGGTTTTTGCCACCCGTTAACAACAAAAACCTGCCCAAGCTTCATTTCGCAGGTATGCTCGATGGGGTTTTCGTA
>CAMOLD010000089.1 GCA_946618395.1 uncultured Clostridia bacterium | reverse complement strand
AGGTGCGGCGTATGTATTTGCACGCAGGAAACAACCGGAATTTGCGCACGAAAAACATCATTGGCATTTTTGACGCCGACACCGCCACCGTTTCGCCGGTGACCAAAAAATACATTGCCGGCGCCCAGGCGGAAGGGCGCGTGGAATTTGCCTCGGTAGAGCTGCCAAAATCCTTTGTGGTTTACCGCAAGGAACCCACCCGCCAGGAGCGTATGCGCCCCGGCTTTCGCCAAAAGAAACGGCATACCGCCAAAAAAGAGGAGCTTCGCGTTTGCTTTTCGCAACTTTCGCCCGCCTCTCTTTGCGGCAGAGCCGAAGCCAAACACTAACGAAAAAATAAAAAACAATCAAGGATAAAAACGCCGCCGCAAGGCGGAACGGGGGGAACGCCGTTTTCCCCGTCAGCAACGCAAAAAAGGAGACCGGAATGGAACAAAACGAGAAAAATCCAATGGAAATGACGCAAACGGAGCCCGAAAACGCCACCTTTTCGGATACGCCCGGCGATACCCTTGCCGAGCGCGCCGCCGAAAACCACGTTTACGACGAGAACCAGATTCAGGTTCTGGAAGGGCTGGAAGCCGTCCGCAAAAGACCGGGTATGTATATCGGGTCCACTTCTGCGCGCGGACTGCATCATTTGGTTTATGAAATTGTAGATAACTCCATCGACGAGGCGCTTGCCGGCCGGTGCGACCGCATCCAGGTCACACTGCACCCCGACAACAGCGTTTCGGTCCAGGATGACGGCCGCGGCATCCCCAGCGGCATCCACCCCAAAATGGGCATTCCCACGCTGGAGGTGGTTTACACCGTCCTGCACGCCGGCGGCAAGTTCGGCGGCGAGGGATATAAATATTCCGGCGGTCTGCACGGCGTTGGTGCCTCGGTTGTCAACGCCCTTTCCGAATGGGTGGAGATTGACAACTGCCATGAAGGGCGCCGCTATACCGAGCGCTTTGAGCGCGGCCTTGTTGCCCGCCCCTTCCGCGATGAGGGTCCCACCGACCGCCACGGGCTTTACGTCCGCTTCAAGCCCGACGCAACCGTGTTTGAAGAGGTGGTCTTTGACTATGATACCCTTCTTCGCCGTTTGCGCGAGCAGGCGTTCCTCAACGGCGGCGTCAACATCTCCCTGCGCGACGAGCGCGCCCCGCTGGAAGACGGCTCCTACCGCGAGGACGACCTGATCTATGAGGGCGGCATCCGCTCCTTTGTGGAATACATCAACCAGCAAAAGGGCAGCGAGCTGATCCACCCCGACGTGATTTATATGAAGGCGTCGTCCGAAAACTGGGTGGCGGAAGTTGCCATGCAGTATAACGATAGCTACACCGAAGCGGTGATGACCTTTGCAAACAACATCAACACCGTGGAGGGCGGCACGCACGAGGTTGGCTTCAAAACCGCTTTAACCAAGGTCTTTAACGACTATGGAAGAAAATACGGCATTCTGAAAGACAGCGACAAGAACCTTTCGGGCGAAGATGTGCGCGAGGGGCTCTCTGCCGTCGTTTCTGTGAAGTTGACCGAGGCGCAGTTTGAGGGGCAGACCAAAGGCAAACTGGGCAACAGCGAAATGCGCACCCATGTTTACAACCTGGTTACCACCAAGCTTGCCGAATATTTGGAGGAAAATCCCGCCGTTGGCAAAGCGATCTTGGAAAAATCGCTTGCCGCCTACCGCGCCCGCGAGGCGGCGAGAAAGGCGCGCGAAGCCACCCGGCGCAAGGGGCTTTTGGAAGGTTCCACCCTGCCCGGCAAACTGCGCGACTGCCAGGAAAAAAGCGCCGAGTTTACCGAGCTCTACCTTGTGGAGGGAGATTCCGCAGGCGGTTCCGCCATGCAGGGGCGCAACTCGCGCTACCAGGCCATCCTTCCCATGCGCGGCAAGGTGCTCAACGTGGAAAAAACGCGGCTGGATAAGGTTTATTCCAACCAAAGTTTAATCCCCATCATCCAGGCGCTTGGTTGCGGCATTGGCGAGGAATTTGACCCTGCCAAGCTCCGCTACGGCAAAATCATCATCATGGCGGATGCCGACGTGGACGGTTCGCATATCCGCATCCTGCTTTTGACCTTCTTCTTCCGCCACATGAAACAGCTGATTGAGGACGGACACATCTATTTTGCCCAGCCTCCGCTTTATAAAATTTACCGCAAGGGCGCAAACTCCGCCGCCTCCGAGCGCTATGCCTTCTCGGACGAGGAGCGCGACGCCATTATTGCCGAGATGGGCGGCAAGAACATTGAAGCCGACCGCTACAAAGGTCTTGGTGAAATGGACCCCGAACAACTTTGGGAGACCACCATGGACCCCGCGCGCCGCACCATTTTGCGCGTGACCATTGAGGACGCCATTGCCTGCGACGAAATGTTCTCGCTTTTGATGGGCGACAAGGTGGAACCCCGCCGCGAGTTCATCGAGCAGAACGCAAAATTCGCCGAAAACCTGGATATTTAACCCCAACCGCTGCATGAAAGGAGAACGAAACGTTGGATAAGAAAAAAGAACAAGAACTTTCCCGCGAGGAAGAGCTTGCGTTATTTGAAAAACAGAAGATTGTTGACGTTCACATGGAGCGCGAGGTGAAAAAATCCTTCATCGAGTATTCTATGTCTGTCATTATGGCGCGCGCATTGCCGGATGTCCGCGACGGGCTCAAACCCGGTCAGCGCCGCATTCTTTACGCCATGTGGGAGGATGGATTGACCCATTCCAAGCCCTTCCGCAAATCGGCAACCACCGTTGGTAACGTGCTGGGCCGCTATCACCCGCACGGCGACTCTTCGGTTTACGGCACCATGGTGCACATGGCGCAGGACTTTAATATGCGCTATACCTTAATTGAGGGTCACGGCAACTTCGGCTCGGTGGACGGCGACGCTGCCGCCGCATATCGTTACACCGAGGCGCGCATGGACAAAATCTCGGACGAGCTGATGCGCGACCTGGAAAAGAACGCCGTTCCCATGACCCCCAACTTTGATAACCGCTTGCAGGAGCCTACCGTGCTTCCCGCGCGCTTCCCCAACCTTTTGGTCAACGGGTCGATGGGCATTGCCGTTGGTATGGCAACCAACATTCCGCCCCACAACCTGGGCGAGGTGATTGACGCCACCATTTACCGCATGGATCATCCCGAATGCACCGTTGACGAGCTGATGGAATATATCAAGGGTCCGGATTTTCCCACCCGCGCCATCATTTACGGCGTGAACGGCATCAAACAGGCCTACGCCACCGGCAAGGGCCACCTGATGGTGCGCGCCCGCGGCACCATTGAGGAGGACAACCGCCGCATCATCTTTACCGAAATTCCCTACGCCGTCAACAAGAGCCAGCTTTGCGAGTCGATTGCCAACTGCGTGAAGGAAAAGAAGATTGACGGCCTGACCGACCTGCGCGACGAATCCGGGCGCGACGGTATGCGCATTGTTGTGGAATACAAGCGCGAGGCAAATCCGCAAATCATCCTCAACCAGCTCTACCGCTACACCCAGTTGCAGGCAACCTTTGCCGTCAACCTGTTGGCGCTGGTCAAAAACGAGCCCAAGGTGCTCACGCTGGCGCAAATTTTGGACCATTATATCGTCCACCAGGAAGATGTCATTCGCCGCCGCACGCAGTTCGATTTGGACAAAGCCGAGGCGCGCGCTCACATTTTTGAGGGCTACAAGATCGCCCTGGACAACATTGACGCCATCGTTGCCCTGATGAAGGCTTCCGCCTCCATTCCCGATGCCAAGCAAAAGCTGATGGAAACCTACGGGCTTTCCGACGCGCAGGCGCAAGCCATTGCCGAAATGACCCTGGGCCGCCTGACCGGCTTGGAGCGCGAAAAGATTGAGGAAGAGCTTGCCAGATTGGAAGCGCTGGTTGCCGAACTGCGCGGCATTCTTGCCGACGACGGCAAAGTGCGCGACATCATTAAAACCGAGATGACCGAGATCCGCAACAAATATGCCGACCCGCGCCGCACCGAGATTGTGCAGGCCGAGCAGGAAATTGTTTTGGAAGACTTGATCGAGCGCCACGCCTGCGTGATCACCCTGACCAACGCCGGCTACATCAAGCGCCTGCCCGCCGACACCTACACCGCCCAAAACCGCGGCGGCAAGGGTATTATCGGCATGGGGACCAAGGAAGAGGACTTTATTGAAAAGGTCATTGCCATGAACAGCCATTCCTACCTCCTCATGTTCACCAACACCGGCAAGGTGCAAATGCGCAAAGCCTATATGATTCCCGAGGCAAGCCGCACCGCCAAGGGGCAGAACCTGGTCAACATTCTGGAACTCTTGCCCGACGAGAAGATTACCGCCGTGGTCGCTGTGGACGAATTTACCGACCACGAATACCTGACCATGGTTACCCGCCGCGGCGTGATTAAAAAGACCCTGCTTTCGGATTTTGAATACCAGCGCAAGGGCGGCAAAATCGCCATCTCGCTGGACGAGGGCGACGAACTGTTGTTTGTTACCCGCACCGACGGCGAGCGCGAGCTGATGCTTGCCACCCGGAACGGTATTGCCGTTCGCTTTGCCGAGCACCAGGTGCGCGCCATGGGCCGCACGGCGCGCGGCGTGCGCGGAATTTCCCTGCGCGATGGCGACGAGGTGGTTGGCGTGACGCTGGTAGAGGAAGGCAAAGAACTCCTCTGCGTGACTGAAAACGGCTTTGGCAAACGCAGTCCGTTCGATGATTTCCGCCTGATGGCGCATCGCGGCGGCTACGGCATGAAATGCTATAATGTGACCGATAAGAGCGGCATGCTGACCGGCATTGCCTCGGTAGATGATGACCTCGACCTGATGCTCATTACCGCCGGCGGCACGATTATCCGCACCCCCGTTGCCGGAATTCCCACCCGTTCCCGCACCGCCGGCGGCGTTATCGTCATGCGCCTTGCCGACGATCAAAAACTGGTCAACTTTACCACCACTTCCCATTCCGAACCAGAAGAAGGAGAGTTGCTTTGACGCTTTGCGGCAAAGCAAAGCTATGAGTTCCGCTGGCGCGAAACGTTATAAACGGCTACGCCGTGTTATCAGTGCTTCGCACGTTATAAGTGCCTGCGGCACGCTTGCGGAACTCATATCATAACTTTGCGCCAACGGCGCAAATTATAACTTGCGCCAATGCACAACTTTGAACTTGCGCATTGGCGCAATTATAACTCTAAACTTGAAAGAGGAGAACCCGCTATGCCTCGAAAAATGCGAATTGCGTTTGTTTCCGGTTTGCTTGCCGTGCTGTTGCTCTGCCCGGCGGTGTTCTGCGCGTGTTCGGGCGCGCCCAAGGTGGAAGATTTGCGCACCGACGTAATCGCCCTTTTGGAAGCCGCTCCCGAGATCAACGAGGTCTTTTTTGGCGCAGGGTTGCCGGTGCTTGACCGGAACGCCCCCGAAAACGCCGACCTGTACCGCGAGGTTCCCGAATCGCTTTCGCTTTATGACGTTGTAGATTTGGAGCATTCTAAATTCACCTCGATTGAGCATATCAAAGCCGCCGCCATGCGCG
>CAMOLD010000088.1 GCA_946618395.1 uncultured Clostridia bacterium | reverse complement strand
CTTTACAATGGAAGTGAAAAAGCAAGGCTTTTTCAAGACCTTGCAAAGAGCGGGCGTTGCCAACTGCAAAGCCTTTCAAAAGCACAAATGGCTGCGCCCCTTTGCCTGGCTTTATCAGTTGTTCCGGCTCTTCGGCCGCGGAATTGCGGCACTCTTCCGGGGGAAAGCGCTGGCCAAAGACCTCTCCTCCGGCAAGGAAAAAGCCGATTTTTACAAACGCCTGGGGATTGAATAAAGCAATAGAAAAGAGCACCGCAAATGCGGTGCTCTTTTCTTGAAAAACAGAAATTTGGTTGAAAATCGCGTCCTTTTTACTTTTTCTACCTTGAAAATGGTCCTTTTAGGTGGTTCTTCGCAAAATCCCGCGGGCTACCATTGGGTGCTCACGGGATTTTATTATAATCCGAGAACTATCTGTAATCAAGTGGTTTTTATCAAACAAAAAAGTTCCGCAGGAACGCGATCCTGCGGAACTTTTTTGTTTGAAATTTTCGCGGGGGATTGTTTTTTCAAACAATATGGGTCCATTTATTATCATCGGTCGGATCCTGCGAGGAGCAGATCAATTCTTCTACCTCGATCATCCAAATTTGCGGGGTTTGATACTCTTGACGATTCATTTCAATCCTCCTTAAATTTTTATATAAAAATTATTCAACCGATTCCTGTTCCGGGTCTTTTTCGCCTTTCAAAGCGTGAATCAAGGTGGTAATTCCGGCAAGCGCGGTCACGCCGATGGTCACGCAAAGCAAGACCAAAATCACGATCTTCCAATCGAAGTGGTCGGCAATTTTGCCCAATCCGTAGGTACTGATGGTACTGCCGAGATAGCAGAACCCGTTGAGAACACCGGTCAGGAGCCCGGCATTGACTTTGCTGCGCAGGGTCAGCGGCATGATACTTGTCAAAATGTTATTGATACCATGCGTCAAACTGGAAATCAACCCCATCAAAATCAACGCAATGATCAGCATGGGCGTTCCTGTTCCGCCGTGGTAGAAGATGAGCGCGATGCCGCCGAGGCACAAGCTGGTAAGAAGGTAGAACGTGCCGGTCAAGGGGCGGAAGCCTTTGATGAGCTTGTTTGCCCAAAGCGCGCTTGCCGAGCCGAAAAAGCCGAATACCGGCAAAACCAAAGTGAGCGCTATGGATTTGCTGATGTTCAAATCAAACGTCTTTTCCAGAATGCGCGGTGCCCAGGTATGGAAGCCGTCCTTGATCAGGTTATCGGCAACGGCAAAGACTGCGCAAACGGCAACCAGTCCGGCAAGAGCTGCCGGAATCCCGCTGACGCCGGATTTTTTCTTTTCCTCTTCGGCCGGAGCCTGTACTTCGCCGAGTACCGGTTTTTGCGCCGTTAAGGTGTTGTAAGAGCAGAACCAGATGATTGCCAGCGTCATCATCAGCCCGACGGCAAGCAGGTAGGTTCCCCGGTAAAAATTGACGGAGGGGAGCGAAAAGATCGCGCTGCCGCCGTATGCCAGGAAGGTTCCGATGGCAACCGAAACGCTCATTGCCAGAATGCCGTATTTCATCAGCCGTTTTTCAATGGTTTCGCTCAATGTCAAAATCAAGGTCGGCCAAAGAACCGATTGGCAAACGCCGTTGCACATCCACAAAAACTTGATTGCTTCAAATGCCCCTGGCGTTGCCGGCAGGAAGAACATGATGCAGTTGATGATTGAGGAAAGCAACAACGACCCTGCAATCACAAACCGCTTGGGATAGTATTTGCAAAGAAACGCGTTCAAAATTTGACCAACGCCGTAGGTAAAGAAGAAGAAGGTGCCGATCAAACCCGTGGACGCCTGGCTGACGCCGAACTCGTTGATGATGTTGCTGATGTTTGAATTGTAGCTATATCTGCCAACATAGGCAAAGCCGTAGGCAAGACAGCACAAAACAATTAAAAAAATCTGTTTTTTGGTATTGGAACGCCGAATTTCTTCCATGATGTTTGTTTGATAGCCTCTTTTTTATGAAAGTGTAATTTCCTGCAATGTTTTTTCGGAGTCGTTGAAGAAAACGCGGGTCTCCTTGCCTTCCATCACAATTCCGCACCCTGCAAAATAGGTGTTTACTTCGTTCTCGTTGTCTTCGTGCAGTTTGGACCCGACAACCACCGGGAATGCGGCGCCGTAGGCGTCCTTTTCGTCTCCCTTTTCGGTCACATACATCTTGTGCACGTGTCCGCAGAGCATCACATCCGGTTTCACGTCGTCGTTCAACCGCTCCACCCAGCCGCGGTAGGTATCCTGTTCAATATCGAACGGGGCCTCTGGAATTTCGGTAAACGGCACATGGGAAACAATGATCTTGTGTTCCACGCCCGGGGCGTTGTATTCCCGCTTGGCGTTGTCAATGATGTTGTCCAGATAGGCGGTTTCGCGCCGGCGGAAGGAATGGCAGCAAATGGTGCCGCCGTATTCGGGATGGTCGTCGTTTTTGTCCTCGCCGCAATCCAGCACAAGCCCCCAAAGGCCGCCCAGGCGGAAGGAAAAATAAGAATTGCCGTTTTCTCCGGGCGTGTATTGCGCCAGTTTTTCGGCACACGCACCGCGCAAATCGTGGTTCCCGCGGGAAACGACCACCGGAATAGAACCGCCGGTAATTTCCTGGGAGAGTTGATAGTAAATATCAAAATACTCCAAACTGCCGCTGTGGTTGACAACGTCGCCGTTCAGAATCAACAGGTCAATGCCGCCCTGTTGCTGGATGAACTGTTTTGCCGCGCCAAGGGCTTTTTCAAAATGCCCATGCGCGTCGGCAATCATATAGGCGCGGATCAGTTCGCCGCGCAAAGGCGAAAAAGCAAAGGTTGCCCGTTCCTCCTCCCCGGTCACGGGGAAATAGGGCTTGCGCTCCACCATCTTTTTCCAACAAACGGTATATTCCCCTGCGGTGTCCAGCGCCGACATGGGAACGGTGATTTTATGGATTTCGGTATCCGAGCGCAAAATGCCGTTGCTCTCATCGCAATAGATCTCGTCCCCCACCTGCACCCATAGAATGGTCGGTTCCCGGACGGGAATCATGATTTGATATTCCTCCCGGACGGCAAAAACCGCCGGGGCATATCGCATCACCGATGGAATTGAGATTGCCTGTTCGCTGTCAATATCCATTATGCTTTTTGAAACTCCTTTTTGTATTCCTCAATCCGATCACTGAAATATTTGCCGATCTCGGCGTTCAGGCGCAAAGCGGCGCTGCGCAGTTCCTTGGGAAAGCCGAGGATGCCGCCGTCGCTCTCAAAGTTGATCACGCCGTTATAGTTGATTTTGGCAAGCGCTTTGAGAACGCCGTCCCAGTCGGTTCCCTGCCGGTCGGTATAGCGCGCGGTGTAGGGGATGAGGTGGGTGTCAAAGGTCCCGTCGGTATCGTGAATGTGCAATACTTTCAGGTGGTCGCCGTAGGCAAGGATCTCCTGGAACTGATCTTTTCCGGTAATGTTGCCGTGACCAACGTCATAGCAAAGACCAAAGCATTCGGCACCGGCTTTTTTGTTCAGTTCTTCCACCAAGCGCACCAAAAAGTCGGAGTTGGATGCACTGTAACAGTTGATGCGACCGAGGTAATAATAGTAGGTGTTCTCAATGCACATCACAACGCCCTGCTCTTTAAGGAGCGGGATAAAGGTGGAAAACAGGTCAAGGTGATATTGGAAATCCTCCTCCACGGTTCTGTGGTTGTCCACATGAACGCCGTGAACAACGAGGTATTTCGATTTTAACATCCGCGCAATGTGAATGCACTTTTCAAAGGTCATGTGAATGTAGGCGTTCAGCTCCGGATATCCGGTGCGCGCCGTGGGGAACGGGGCGTGCATTTGGTTGAAGATAATGCCGTATTTGGTTGCGGCTTCATACATGGGCTTGAAATATGCTTCCAGTTCTTCGAGCGATTTGTCATAAAACCCGGACATCTGCTCTTTGTAAATTTGCCCGACCGACCATTCCGTGCTGCTCAGGTCAACCGAGTTGTAGCCAAGTTCGGCGGCAAGTTTGTAGCACTCGTCATAATTTTCTGTAATCCCTTTGAACAAATAATCGCAAATCCCAACAAGCATGGTAGTTTCTCCTTTTCTGATGCTCTATATTGGTCAAAATCAGCCGACAAGGAAAGCGCCGATCTCGGCTTTGTTGCCGCCGCTCTTGCCGTTCTTATCTTCCAGGAGCGTAACCTCCACGGTGTGCTTTCCGGGTTTCAGACAGGTGAAAATCGGTTTTTCCTTGCAGTTCACGTGCCAAAGGTAGGTGTCAACAATCAGCCGCTCTTTGCCGTCCACAACGAATTGCAGTCTGCCGCAGTTTTCGCCGGCGTTGTAGAACAGACCAAAGTCGGTTCCCTCAAAGTCCACCTTAAAGGTGCTGCCCGGTTTCTCGGCAATCAGGTGTCCACCGTAGCGCATACCCTCTTCCTCAAAGGTCCAGCCGGCAAGGTCGTAGGCCTTCTCGCCGGTCAAAAGGTGCGCGTTGGTCAAGAGATCGTCCGAGAGCGCAACCAGGGTGTGCGGAACAATTTTGGTTGCATCCTTGCAGTTTTCCAGTTCTTTTGCCAAAACACTTTCCACAATTTCGGCATAGGTTTTGTAGCCGTAGTCGTTGGGGTGCACCCAGTCAATGTAAAAGTCGTGCGGATTCTCGCCGGTCTCGCGGCATTTGGCATAGATGTAATCGCTGAACTTGATGGACAACAGGCCGTTGCGGTCGGCAACGTCGCGGTGCGCACGGAGTTGCGGATAATCGTCGGTATCGTAATGCAAATCATAGGTAAACGCATACACAACGTCCATATTCGGGTTGAGTTTGTATGCCTGGGAGAGCAGCGATTCGGACTGCCGACGAACGGTGCGGTAATCAAACTCCTCGTAGTAATCGTTTACGGCAAACTCGATGAAGAACAAATCGGGTTTGATTGGTGCAACGTCGGTCCCAAAGCGGAAGTTTGCAAGATAGGATGCCGTTCCGCCAATGCCGGCATTAACGAAATTGACCTTGATTGCATACTGCTCCTCAAACCAGCGACTGACCAGCGTAGGCCAGGATTTTTCCCTGCCGTTGGAGGAACCGTATCCCTGCGTAACCGAACCGCCGATATAGGCAATGTTCAGCTCCTTTTTTTCTTTCATCTTCAAAGCGGTATTGTTCAAATAAGCCATGGTAAAAAGTCCTTTCCCGGAAACATTATATTCCGAGTTAAATTATAACAATAAAATATATAGATGTCAAGTAAAATTGCAATTTTGAGGCAATATTTTGCACAAAAAAAGGCGACTGTCATTTTGACAGTCGCCTTTTTTGTATGTTACGAATTCGGATTTTGCGAAAGCTGATATTTGCTGCCGCCGTTTCCGCCGCCGTGGTCTTTGTTTTGCTCAAAGGTCAGGGCCTTTTCGGATGTAATTCCGTTATACAATGCCATAATGCCGGAGGCGGGGCAGGTATGGTCGCCCAGGTGGGCATAGATATTGACCTTGCAGGTCAGCTTGGGGGCAAACACCGCCGGATCATAGTAACCGTCCTGTTCCAGGTTTTGCGGCCAGCTGCGCGGTCTTCTGCCCTGGGTGCCGCCCTTAACGTCGCAAAGCCACGGAATGCTGATGTCCAAAAGGCTGACGTCTTTGCCGGTTACCTCTTTGGTCATTGCGGCAACCGCCGTGCTCTGCATAGCGCCCATGCTGGCACCGGTAACCACAAAGGTTTCCCCGTCCCAATAATTGTTGCCGGACTCGCCGAAATAGT
>CAMOLD010000087.1 GCA_946618395.1 uncultured Clostridia bacterium | reverse complement strand
TGAACCGAAATTTTTTGGGGCGAGAGGAGTTTGCCGAACGCAAGCGCCGCCAGAATGACGATTTTGCGCGCGGCATCCGTCCCCTCCACGTCGGCGGCAGGATTTGCCTCGGCATAGCCGAGCGCCTGCGCTTCTTTCAGCGCATCGGAGAACGCGGCGTTCTCGTTTTTCATCTTGGTTAAAATAAAGTTGGTGGTCCCGTTCAGAATTCCGCTAATCGAAAGGATTTTGTTGGAGGCAAGGTCATCGCGCAACGGGCGCAAAATCGGAATACCGCCACCCACGCTCGCCTCGAACAGATAATACACGCCGTGTTCCGCGGCAATTTGCAAAAGTTCGGTACCAAAATTGGCGACCACCTCTTTGTTGGAGGTTACAACGCTTTTGCCGGCTTCCAGCGCCGCTTTGGTAAACTCATATGCCGGATGGGAACCGCCCATCATTTCGGCAACGGCGCAAACTTCCGGGTCGGCAAGGATCGGAGCAATCTCATGCACCACCCGATTGCCGAGCGGATGATTGGGAAATTCGCGCAAATCCAAAATATACCGGACGTTGATCTCTTCACCAATCCGGCGCGCAATCAATTTTCTATTTTCTTCCAGAACATCGGCGGCACCGCTGCCGACAACACCGAATCCCAACAATGCAATTTCCAAAACGGGTTCCTCCCAAAGATATTTTCAACATCCAAAATACTATGCTATTGTAATCATACCACAAAAAAAGGAAAATTGCAAACAATCTATTGAAAAAAAAAAGAAAATATGCTAAAATAAGGTTACATTTTTGAAAAAGGAGAATAAATGTTTGAAAACTCCGATTTGCAAGCCGAACGATATTAAAATTTTTGTGCTTCATCTCATCCATCAAATCAACCGCCCCATGTCTTATGTGGAGCTGAACGAAATTGTGGAAGTGACCGAACACATCAAATACATTGATTTTGCCGACGCCTTTTACACCATGGTGGAAGAAGGGCTGCTCGACCCGGTTGGCAAAGGGCTGGACGGGGACGAATTGTTTTTCATCACCAAAAAAGGTCTGCTTGTTGGCGACGGATTGAAGAGCGAATTCCGGGAGGCAATGCTGAAAGAAAGCACCACCGCCGCGCACCGGTATTTGAAATTCAGCAAAGACAAAGGGCTTACCTGCGATTGCGAAATTCACCGCCTGGAAATTGACAAATCCTATACCGTCGAATTCCGCATTTTCAACCGGGATAAAGAGGTAATTCACGCCTCCATCAACACCGAATCCGAGGAGCAGGCGCGCCAGATGACCAAAAATATTTACGCAAATCCGGATGTCATCATGATCGGCATGACCGCGCTGATGAGCGGCGACGTCAACTACATTTGGGGAACGCAAGACCCCAAAAAGAAGACGCCGAACCCTCTTTCGGACACAAACGGATAGAAAAACGGGTCAAAATATTTGAAAAAAGTTCACAATCTTTTTCCGCCGAAAATGGCAAAACTGCACAATTTTGTTTTTTGAGATTGGGCAATTTGTCGATTTTGGCGGTTTCTTTTTTGTGCAAGAAATCCAATATTGCTAAATTTTTGTTAAAAACGGACAAAAAACACACTTGACAAATTGTTTTTTTATGATAAAATGTATATAGACCGAGCTATCAATGGGAGAGGTCTATCTGTTTTGGGCTTTTTGGGATTTGCGTTGACAGCTGATTGATGTTTTGTTGTCAAAAAAGGCGGCAAAACAAATGGTGTCGGCGCTTTTTGTTTGTTGCCTTGCGTCGGGCGGAAAGGGATGCATGCGTGAAATCGAAATCCACTTTTGAAGAAGACCTGACGTTGATTCGAGAAGCCAAAAACGGAGCCGACGTCGCCAAAGCTACCCTCTTGGAGCGCTATCGCCCGTTGATCGATTCACTTGCGCTTCAATATTCGGCAAATCTGCCCGAAGAGGAACGAGAGGATTTGACGCAGGAAGCCTCCATCGCCTTCTTTCGCGCGCTGGAACAATACGACCCCGAGCGTGGAATCGCCTTTGGCTACTTTGCAAAAATTTGCATTTCCAACCGGCTGATCGGATATTTGCGAAAAAAGATGAACAGCCCGACCGAGGGCGCCGTTTCCTTTGAGGAAGTGACGCTGACGGCCGAGGACGACCCCTCCAAGCCCTTGCGCGACAGCGAATCCTACGAGGCGTTGCGCCGCCGGATTCAGGAACTCCTTTCGGATTTTGAATACCGCGTTTGGATGCTTTTCTTTGCCGGGCAAACCGCCAAAGAAATTGCGGTTGAACTTGAAAAAGATCCAAAATCCATTGAAAACGCGCTTGCACGGGCGCGCCTGAAAATCAAAAAAAATCTGCCTCGTCATTGAGGCAGCGATATGCCCACCGTGGTTTAGAGTGAACGCGGCGTCAGCCGAGGTACCGGTGCAATTCCGGTCGGGGGTAACAAACATCTTCAAAAAGAGAGGTTCAAAACATGTACGAAGAGGAACTCACCACTGCTACCCCCGAAGAAAACACCCAATTTGTGGACGAAGTAATTATTTGCAAGGATTGCGGTAAAGAATTCGTTTTCACTGCCGGCGAACAGCAGTTCTATGCGGAAAAAGGTTTTCAAAACAAGCCCAAAGCTTGCAAGGAATGCCGCACCGCAAGAAAGAACGCTGCAAGAGGCCCGCGTGAATACTTCACCGCTGTTTGCGCCGACTGCGGCGGAGAAGCAAAGGTTACTTTCCAGCCCACCGGTGACAGACCCGTTTATTGCAGCGCTTGCTTTGAAAAAAGAAAGAACGCCGAGATCTGATCTGTCTTCCCGTTGGTAAAAAAGCGGAACACCCGAAAAAGGTGTTCCGCTTTTTTTATTGTTTCAATCGGCGCGCATCAGGTTGAGCAGGACTTCCACCATCTTTTCCATGGAGCGCACGGGAATATACTCGTGAACGCCGTGGAAATTGGCGCCGCCGGTGGAAAGATTGGGGCAAGGAACGCCCATGAAGGAAAGGCGCGCACCGTCGGTTCCGCCGCGAATGGGCAGACACCGCGGCTCCACTCCCGCTTTTTTCATGGCGGCTTTCGCGTTCTCAATCAATTCCATGTGCGGCAAGATCTTTTCTTTCATGTTAAAATAGGAATCGCGTAAGGTCAAATCAAACCGCCCCGCTCCCCAAATGTTGTTTTCTTTTTCGGTCAGCTCCTGCAAAAACGCTTTGCGCGCCAAAAACTTTTCCATATCGTGGTCGCGAATGATGAGCGAGACGACCGCCTCTGTTTCGTCGCCCTGAATATGCGTCACGTGGTAAAAGCCCTCATATCCCTCGGTATGTGCCGGCGTTTCATCCGGCGGCAGGCTGGAAAGCCACTCCTGCGCCATCAGAATCGCGTTCTTCATCTTGTTCTTCGCGCTTCCCGGGTGAATGTTCAATCCGTGAACGCAAAGCGTTGCCGCGGCGGCATTGAAGTTTTCATATTCAATTTCTCCCAGCTCGCCGCCGTCCACCGTGTAGGCAAACTGCGCGCCGAACTGCTCCACCGAGAAATGATCCATTCCCGCGCCAACTTCCTCGTCCGGCGTAAAGGCAACGGCAATTTTTCCGTGCGGGATTTCGGGGTGGGCGGCAAGATAGCAGGCAGCGGTCATAATTTCGGCAACGCCGGCTTTGTCGTCGGCGCCCAAAAGCGTGCTTCCGTCGGTCACAATCAAATCCTGACCGCGGTAGCTTTCAAGCGACGGGAACACCGCCGGGTCAAGCGCCATACCGTTTCCAAGCTCCAACACTCCGCCGGAATAGGAAACAATTTTTGCCCGCACGTTTGCTCCGCTCGCACTCGGCGAGGTATCCATGTGGGCAAGAAAGCCGAGCACGGGAAGGTTCTCATACCCTTTGGTTGCCGGCAGAGCGGCGTAAACATACCCGCAGTCGTCAAACCGAACGTCGGAAAGCCCGATGGATTGCAGTTCCCCGGCAAGCGCCTTGCCCAACACCTTTTGCTTTTGCGTGCTGGGAAAGGTTGCGGAGTTTTCATCCGACTGCGTATCGTAAGAAATATAGTTCAAAAAACGATCGATAACTGTCATAAATTCCTCTCAAAATGCCCAGTTTCCATTTTGGAAAATGGGAATGCGTTTGCCGTCGCCGGTAATGCCGGTAATAGAAAGATCCTCGGTGCCAATCATAAAATCCACATGGATTTGCGAATCGTTGATGCCGCGGGCATAGCATTCCTCGGTGGTGCACTGGTCAAAATCTTTAAGGACGTTGGTAAACCCGTGACCGAGCGCCAGATGGCAGGCGGCGTTTTCATCAAACAGCGTGTTATAAAAGAGAATGCCGGACTCCCGAATGGGGCTGTTGTAAGGCACAAGCGCGACCTCGCCAAGATAGGCGGCGCCCTCGTCCATGGAGATCATCTTTTTCAAAAGCTCCTCATTCTTTTCGGCGTGCACTTCAACCGCCTTTCCGCCCTCAAAACGAACCGAAAAGTTTTCGATCAGCTCGCCCTGATAGGAAAGCGGCTTGGAGGCATACACAATTCCCTCGGCTTTGCCGCGGCGGGGAGAGGTGAACACCTCCTCCGAGGGAATGTTGGGGTTATAGATAATGCCGCTATCCAGCGCTTTTTCGGCACCGCCCATAAAGAGCGCGTCTTCGTGGAGTCCCACGCGAAAATCGGTGCCGTTGGAGGATTTGTATTCCAGCTCGGCAAGCCCGAGAGAATTCAGATAGTTGCAACGGTCGGCAAGATCGCGGTTGTGCGCTTCCCATGCGGCAATCGGATCGCCGTCGGCTTCCACGCGCGAAGTTTTAAGAATGTTCTCCCAAAGTTTTTCCACCGCGCGGGACTTGGTTTCATTCGGGAAGACCTTTTTTGCCCATGCGGCGCCCGGAACCGCGGCAATGCACCACTGGTAGCGGTTTTCCATGCGGTCAAGGTAAGGTTTCATCACCTTGTAGCGCGCCTGTCCGGCTTTTGCCAGTTTGGATTGATCCACCCCCTTGAACCCGTCCGGGTCGTCGGATTCCAGATAGATGCGCACCGGCAAGGTTTTTTCGCGGTGTTCCATTTTGGCAATTTCCCAGTCCTCAATTTTGCAAAGCGTTGCAACCGAGCGTTTTTGAAAATTCAATTTTTCCAGGGGCTGGTATTCAAACTCCGCCGTCACCTTTTTGGCGCCTGCACGGTAGCATTCCTCGGCAACCATGCGCACAAATTCGGGCTGATCCACCGAGGCAATGATTTGAACCTCCTGGCCTTTGCAAACGTGACCGCCCATAACGGCGATTAGCCGCGCATATTTACGCAAAACCGTTTTTTTCATAGCATCAAATTCCTTTCTTTGGGGTTAAAAAGCACTTCCCTTTTATTATATCCCCGCCCAAAAGGTTTGTCAATCAATTTCCCAAAAAAGAGTTGTGATGTATTTTTGAAAAAGGGGTTGACTTTTTGGGTTTTTATGGTATAATTGAACAGTCGGAAAATATTGGGGTATAGCCAAGCGGTAAGGCACCAGACTTTGACTCTGGCACTCGTAGGTCCGAATCCTGCTACCCCAGCCACAATGAAAACGTCTTTTGTGCCGAGGTGCAAAAGACGTTTTTTTCGATTTTTCGCAGTTTTTAATGATTTTTGAGGCAAAAACGGGCTTCGGAGCAGCATTTACGCTGTTCCAAAGCCCGGTTTTTTTGTTTTCCGGATGTGAAAATGGCTCATATTTTGGTGTCCTTTTCGCTTTTTCTTTCGCTGCAAGAAAAAGTTAAAAAGTTAGGGACAGGAGGATTCGAACCTATAAACAAAGCTATAGCAAACTGGCTTGTTAAGGCAAAACCCCGTAAATCGTTAC
>CAMOLD010000086.1 GCA_946618395.1 uncultured Clostridia bacterium | reverse complement strand
CTTAACCCGTTGAAAATTTTGTGAAAACAGAAAAGGAGATACACCATGTCCGAGAACACCGAAAACAAATACGAGGCGCTCCGCTATCAAAAAAAGTCGGTTTATGAAAAAGCCGGCGACAAAATTGTGAAAGAGGCATACGATTACGCGAAAAAATACGTGCGTTTTCTGGACGCCTCCAAAACCGAGCGCGAAGCGGTTGCCGAAAGCGTCCGCATTGCCGAAGCCGCCGGATACCGCGCCTGGAACTTTGGCGAGCCTATGAAGGTTGGCGACAAGCTCTATTACAACAACCGCGGCAAGAATTTGTTTTTGTTCCATATCGGCTCCGAGCCGATTAACAACGGTATTCGCATTACCGGCGCGCACATTGACTCCCCGCGCCTGGACCTGAAACAAAACCCGGTTTTTGAAGACCACGACCTTTGCTACCTGAAAACCCACTACTACGGCGGCATTCGCAAATATCAATGGCTTGCCATGCCTTTGGCACTCCACGGCGTTGTGGTCAAGCAGAGCGGCGAGGTTGTGAACATTGTTGTCGGCGAGAACGACACCGACCCGGTGATGTATATCACCGACCTGCTCCCGCACCTGGCGCAAAACGAGGTGACCAAACCGGTCTCCCAGGCGTTCCAGGCGGAAAAGCTGAACATTCTGGTTGGCAGTCGCCCTTTGGACTGCGACGAAAACCAGTCGGCAAAGCTGACCGTTTTGAACTATCTTTACGAAACCTACGGCATTACCGAAGAGGATTTCCAGTCGGCGGAGCTTTCCATCGTTCCCGCCGGAAAAGCGCGCGACCTGGGCTTTGACCGCTCGATGATTTGCGCCTATGGCCACGATGACCGCTGCTGCGCCTACCCCTCGCTGACCGCGATGATTGACGCCGATGAAAAGGTGCACACCACGATGTGCACGCTGGTGGACAAAGAGGAAACCGGCTCGGACGGCGTAACCGGCGCACAATCCAGCATTACCGTTGACCTGATTGAAGAAATTGCCCACGCAATGGGCGGAAACCCCGCAACCGTTCGCGCCAATTCCAAATGCCTTTCCAGCGACGTTTCGGCAATTTTTGACCCCGCTTTCAAGGATGTTTTTGAAGAGCGCAACGCCGCCCTGCTGGGTTGCGGCGTCGCCATGTGCAAATTCACCGGCGCGCGCGGCAAATCCGGCACGTCGGACGCCAGCGCCGAGCTGGTTGCCTGGGTGCGCCGCTGCCTGAACGAGGCCGGCGTGGTATGGCAGACCTGCGAACTTGGCAAAGTGGATCTGGGCGGCGGCGGAACCATTGCAAAATATATGGCGAACCAAAACATTGACACCATCGACCTGGGCGTTGGCGTTCTCTCGATGCACGCACCCTACGAGGTCATTGCAAAAGTGGACCTTTACGAGGCTTACCGCGCCTTCCACGCTTTCTACCGCTTTTGATCTGACATGACAGACCGATTCATGGCGCAACTTGCCGGGGCAAGAGAAAAGTTTTTGCAGGTGGAGGCCTCGCTTTCCGACCCTGCCGTTCTTGCCGACCCGCCCCGCTATGCCGCCGCAATGAAAGAATACCGCCGGCTGGCTCCGCTTGCCGAAAAAGCCGCCGCCCTGGACCGCGTTCAGCGCGCTGCGGACGACGCTTTGCACCTTTTGGAGGAGAGCGCCGACGCCGAACTGCGCGAGCTTGCAGGCACCGAGTTGAAAGAGGCGCGCACCGAAGCGGAAGCTTTGACACGCGAGATTACGCTGTTGCTGTTGCCGCGGGACCCCAACGACGAGAAAAACGTTTTGGTGGAAATTCGCGCAGGGGCGGGCGGCGAGGAAGCCGCGCTGTTTGCCGCCGATCTTTACCGCATGTATTGTATGTTTGCCGCGGCAAACGGTTTTCGGACCTCGATGATGAGTTCCACCCCCACCGAGCTGGGCGGTTTTCGCGCCGTCGTCTTTTTGGTGGAGGGGTCGGGCGCCTATTCGCGCCTGCGGTTTGAAAGCGGCGTTCACCGCGTCCAGCGCGTTCCCACGACCGAGTCGCAGGGGCGCATTCAAACCTCAACCGCAACGGTTGCCGTTTTGCCCGAGGCCGACGAGGTGGAAGTGAACATCAACCCCGCGGACCTGATTTTTGAATCCTGCAAATCCAGCGGCGCGGGTGGTCAGCACATCAACAAGACCGAGTCCGCCGTCCGCCTGACCCACAAGCCCACCGGAATTGTTGTGGAATGCCAGGAAGAGCGCAGTCAGTTCAAAAACAAGGACAAAGCCCTGCAAATGCTGCGCACCATTCTTTATGACCGCGAAAAACGCGAACACGACGATAAAATTGCCTCCGACCGCCGCGAACAGGTTGGCACCGGCGACCGGAGCGAAAAAATCCGCACCTATAATTTCCCGCAAAACCGCGTGACCGATCACCGCATCGGCCTCTCTCTCCATTCGCTGGACGCCTTTTTGAACGGGCGGATCGACGCGATGATTGACGCGCTTGCCGTTGCCGAGGCAACAAAAAAGATTGCCGAAAATAACTGATTTTTGATTGAGGTATTTTGCTTTTGAACACCCGAATCATTCCAATTTCCAACCCTGAAAAACAGGAAGCCGAACTGCGCTATGCCGCCAAAATCCTTTGTGCCGGCGGCTTGGTCGCCTTCCCGACCGAGACGGTCTACGGCCTTGGGGGGAACGGCTTGGACGACGGCGCGGCAAAAAAGATTTACGCCGCCAAAGGTCGCCCCTCGGATAATCCTTTGATCATTCACATTGCCGCGCCGGAGGACGCCGACCGCTATGCCGTGGTCAACAACACCTACCGCCGCCTGGCAAAAGCGTTTATGCCCGGACCTTTGACGGTTGTTTTGCCGAAACGGGAGATGATTCCCCCGTCGGTGACCGGCGGACTGGACACCGTTGCGGTGCGTTGCCCCTCCCACCCCGTGGCGCACAAGCTGATTGCGCTTGCCGGCGTTCCGATTGCGGCGCCCTCGGCAAATCTTTCGGGCAAACCTTCCCCCACCTGTGCCGAGCACGTAATTGCCGACCTCTCCGGGCGCGTGGACGCGATCCTGGACGGCGGGAGCTGTGAGATCGGCTTGGAATCCACCATTGTCAAGGTGGACGGAGAGGACGAGATTACCCTGTTGCGCCCGGGTGGAATTACATACGACGCACTTTGCATGGTTGTTTCGACCGTGCATATCGCCCCGGCAGTTACCCATGCGCTTGCGGAAAACGAGCGTCCGCTCTCACCGGGCATGAAATACCGCCATTACGCGCCGAACATTCCGGTTGTTCTCCTTTCGGGTGCTCCCGAAAAGGTGACCGCCTTTCTTGCTGCCGAGCAAACGACGAAAAAATGCGCCATTCTTTGCTACAACGAGGAACTTCCGTTTTTGCAAAACGATCTCCTCTTCCCCGTTGGCAACCGGGAAGATCTTGCCGCGCAGGCGCAAACCCTGTTCAAATTGTTGCGCGAGGCCGACCGCACCGGCGCCGAAGTGATTTACGCGCACCTGCCCCCAAAGAGCGGGCTGGGGCTTGCGCTTTACAACCGCATGATTCGCGCCGCTGCGCACACCATAAAAGAAATTTGAAGCACGACCATTGATACCGAGTTCAAAGAAAGGAACCCCGCAGATCCATGGCAAAAAAGAAAAAACAAGTTAAAGAAATCGTCTATGCCCCGGTGATCTATCAGCCCATTACCGAGACCATTGAAAAAAACTATATGCCCTACGTGATGAGCGTGATCATCTCGCGCGCCATTCCCGAAATTGACGGGTTGAAACCGGCGCACCGCAAACTGCTTTACACCATGTATCGCATGGGGCTTTTGACCGGGGGGCGCACCAAGAGCGCCAACATCGTTGGGCAAACCATGAAACTCAATCCCCATGGTGACGCCTCGATTTATGAAACCATGGTCCGCCTGACCCGCGGGAACGCAACCTTGCTCCATCCGCTGGTGGACTCCAAAGGCTCCTTTGGCAAGCAGTATTCCTCCGAGATGAAATATGCCGCCTCGCGTTACACCGAATGCAAGCTGGACGCGATTTGCGCCGAACTTTTTGAAGGCATTGACAAAAACGCCGTGGATATGGTGGACAACTACGACGCCACCATGAAAGAGCCGGTCCTTTTGCCAACCACCTTCCCCAACGTGCTGGTCATGCCCAACATGGGCATTGCCGTTGGTATGGCTTCCAACATTTGCTCCTTTAACCTTGCCGAGATTTGCGACGGCACCATTGCCCTTTTGCGCAAACCCAATCTTTCGGTGGAGAAGATGATGGAACTGGTCAAAGCACCCGACTTTTCGGGCGGCGGCGCCATTCTTTATGACGAAGAGCAGATGCGGCAGATCTACGAAACCGGTCAGGGTTCGGTCAAGCTCCGTGCGCGCTACGTTTACGACAAAGACGCAAACTGCATTGATATTATTGAAATCCCCTACTCCACCACCATTGAGCTGATCATGTCCAAGCTGACCACCCTTTACAAGGAGAAAAAGCTCAAAGAGGTGCGCGATTTCCGCGACGAGATCGACCTGAACGGCTTTAAGCTGACGCTGGACCTGGAACGCGGCGTTGACCCGGACAAGCTGATGACCAAGCTCTTCAAACTCACACCGCTGGAAGACAGCTTCAAGTGCAATTTCAACATTCTGATTGACTCGGTGCCGCGCACCATGGGTGTGATTGAAATTCTTTCCGAGTGGATCCGCTTCCGGCTGGGTTGCCTGCGCCGCGAACTGCAATTTGATTTGGAGAAAAAGAAGGATAAGCTCCACCTGCTCCTTGCGCTTGGCAAAATCCTTTTGGATATTGACAAAGCCATCCGCATCATCCACAAAACCGAAAAGGATGCCGATGTTGTTCCAAACCTGATGAAAGGCTTTGAGATTGACGAGCGGCAGGCAAACTACATTGCCGACATCAAATTGCGCAACATCAACCGCGAATACATTCTCAACCGCATTGCCGAAATTGAATCGCTGCAAAAAGAGATTGCCGATATGGAGGAAACGCTGGCGGACGAATTGAAGCAGAAAGCGCTGATCATTGAGCAGTTGACGGCGATCAAAAAGAAATACGGTCAGCCCCGCCGCTCCTTTATTGTTCACGCCTCCACCGTTGCGGAATACAACGAGGAAGAACACATTGAAAATTACAGTGCGCGCTTTGTGCTGACGCGGGAAGGATATTTCAAAAAAATCACCTTCCGCTCCCTGCAAGGCAACGACGAGCAAAAATGCAAAGAGGGCGACGAGGTGCTTGCCATTCTGGACGGTGAAAACCGCGACGATTTGATTTTTGTAACCGATCACGCGCAGATGTATCGCGTAAAAGCAAACGATTTTGACACCACAAAAGCCTCGGCGCTGGGCGACTTTTTGCCCGCCGTTTTGGGTATGGACCCCGGAGAAAAGCCGATTTTGATGAACATTCAAAATTCCTACCCCGAAAAAGACAACTTTGTGTTCCTGTTTGAAAACGGCAAGGGGATTCGCGTTTCGGCGGCAAGCTATGTGACCACAGGAAACCGCCGCAAGCTGACCTCGGTTTGCTCCAAGACCTCGCGCCCGGTTGCCGCGTTCTATGAGAAAGCGCCGATGGATATTCTGCTGATCTCCTCCGAGAACCGCGGAATTGTCATCAAATCCTCGCTCATTCCGCAAAAGAGCACGCGCACCTCGGGCGGCGTCCAACTGATCACCCTGAAAAAAGGGCAAACGCTTGTGCGCGCAAAAGCCGACCTTTCGGAATTTCCAAACGGAGCGACCGGCTTGAAAAAACTGAAAATCCCGGCATCCGGCGTTCCGCTGGACTCGCTGAAATAACCTTTGCAAATTTCGTTTTTTCAAAAATTACAGAAAGGATTTTGATTCCGATGAGCGATAAACCAACTCCCCGTTTCTCTCTCCCGGTGCGCATTTTTGCCATTGCCCTTGCAGTTCTGGTAAGCGGCGGCGCGCTGACCTATATCCTCATGTTCATTATGGGGTTGATTCA
>CAMOLD010000085.1 GCA_946618395.1 uncultured Clostridia bacterium | reverse complement strand
CGCCAACGCGCGCGACCTGCCCTGGAGGCGGACGACCGACCCCTACCGGATATGGGTTTCGGAAATCATGCTCCAACAAACGCGCGTGGAAGCCGTTAAGCCCTACTACGAGCGGTTTCTTGCCGCCTTTCCAACAGTGCGCGACCTTGCCGCCGCCCCCGAGGAAAAGCTGCTGAAACTTTGGGAGGGGCTGGGCTATTACAGCCGCGCGCGGAACCTGCAAAAGGCGGCGCGCGTGATTGCGGAGCAGTTCGACGGCAAAATGCCGGCGGACGAGAAAGCGCTCCGGAGTCTTCCCGGCATCGGCGATTACACCGCCGGCGCCATTGCCTCCATCGCCTTTGGAATTCGCGCCCCCGCCGTGGACGGTAACGTTTTGCGCGTGCTTGCCCGCGTGAGCGGTTCTTACGCTGACATTGCCTTGCAGGAGACGAAAAACGAGTTTCGCGACGCGCTCCGTGCCGTCGTTCCCGAACGCGCCGGTGCTTTTACCCAAGCCATGATTGAGCTGGGCGCCTGCGTTTGCGTGCCGAACGGCGAGGCAAAATGCGCGGCTTGTCCGCTTGCACCGTGGTGCATGGCAAACAAGAAGAATTTGACAGGCGAACTGCCCGTCCGATCGGCGAAAAAACCGCGCAGGATTGAAGAAAAAACAGTCCTGCTCATCCGCGACGGCGACCGCACCGCGCTCCACAAGCGCCCGGAAAAAGGTCTGCTCGCCGGGCTTTACGAATACCCCAACCTGCCGGGTCACCTTTTGCCGGAGGAACTGCCCGAAAAAATCCGCCAAATGGGGTTTGAGCCTTTGCTTTTGACCCGTTTGGAAGACGCCAAACACATTTTTACGCACATCGAATGGCACATGATTGCCTACGCGGTGAAAATTGCCCCCGAATTTGACGGGTATCATCCCGAATCCGGCTTTTTATTGGTCCGTGATGAGGATTTGCGCCAAAACTATGCCGTTCCATCGGCATTTTCCGCATATACAACATACTGGAAAAAAGGAACAGAAACATGAAACATATTTTTGTCATCAATCCCGCGGCGGGCAAAGAAAACGCTTTCGATAAGCTTTGCGCCCGCCTTGCAGACGGCGAATTTGCCGCCGACTATGAAGTTTACCGCACCCAGGGACCGGGTGACGCGACTTCCTACATCCGCACGCTTTGCCAAGAACACCCGGAGGAAGACTACCGCTTTTACGCCTGCGGCGGCGACGGAACGCTGAATGAAGTCGTCAGCGGCGCGGTCGGGTTTTCCAATGCCTCGGTGGGGTGCTACCCCTGCGGCTCGGGCAACGATTTTGTGAAATACTACGGCGGCTCGGAGCTGTTTTTGGATCTTGCGGCGCAAACCAAGGCGACCGAAGAGAAAATTGACGTTATTCAGGTGGGCGACCGCTACGCCGTCAATGCCGTGCATTTCGGGTTTGACTCCTGCGTTGCAAAAACGGTGGAAAACGTGCGCCGCAAGAAGATTATTGGCGGCAACAACGCCTACCGCACCGGCGTTTTGGTTGCGCTTTTGAAAGGCATGAAAAACAAATGCCGCGTCACGGTGGACGGCGAACTGCTCAACCCCGCCGGAACCATCCTGCTTTGCACCATTGCAAACGGGCAATATGTTGGCGGTTCCTACCGCTGCGCGCCGCGCTCGCTGGACAACGACGGGCTTTTGGAGGTTTGCCTGATTCACCCCGTCTCGCGCCTGAAATTTGTTTCGCTGGTCAAATACTACACCGAGGGAACGCACCTGGATAACCCCAAGTTTGAAAAGGTGCTGGTCTACCGCCGCGGCAAGGAGATTGAAGTGGAGGCGCCGGAGGGGTTTGCCTTCTCGCTGGACGGAGAGCTGGTTTTTCGCAACAAATTCACCGTTCGCGTTCTTCCCGGCGCGCTTCGGTTTGCCGTGCCGAAAAAGGATTGAAAAAAGGCAACAAAGAAAAAGGACTTTTCCGATGCGGAAAAGTCCTTTTTGATTTTTACTTAATTCCTATCCTTTTTTGCAGGCGGACAAGATAAAAGGTGATGATGCGCGTCAGGGCAAGGTCAAACAGGATGAACGCCGCCAGCACACCAAGATACAGCAAAATCCAATACCATGCGCGAAAATCCCAGGTTGCACTCGGGGCAAGCAAAAAACGCATGGTCAGAAAAATCAGCAGTCCGGAAAGATGGAGCCAAACCAGCTTGATGACCCACGAAACTGTGCGCGGTAATCGTTCGGTCAGCGCCTTGATCATTGGATAGTGACCGAGGAAAAGATAGAAGAGCGCCGGCGTTTTTTGGGGCAGGATCAAAAAGGCAAGCCCCGTTGTTACCGCCCAGATCATCCAGGGGTAGCCGCCGCGCATTTCGATGACTGCGTAAATGCAGAAGAAGGAAGCCAGCGCCGCCATGGAAAGGTCCAACGTTTCAAATAAGCTCCCCAGCCCCAGCAATACCACGCCAAGGGCGGCAAGCAGGGCGGAAAGCGTCAGGCAAATGGTTTGCCTGCGCATTTTTTGACTTCTCATCAGCAGCAGGGAATCAGGTCGCCGCCCATGCACTCGCAGCAGCAATCGGCGCAAAGAAGGCTGCTGCAACAGTTGCAGGTGTTGTTAAAACTGCTCGTTTGCGCGGTGCGGTAACCGGAGGCGTCGTTTGCCTGATAGTTTACCTGGTTGCGCGCGTTTTGATATTCCTGGTTGTAGGGGTCCATTTCGCAGGCGCGGTCAAACAGCTTTTGCGCGTCCACAAAATAGCCGCGTTTGAAGAGGATGCACCCGGTTAAAAAATGCCATTCGGCGTTTCTTTCTTCGGGCGCAAAGGCGCGCAGACGGCGGTCCGCCTCCCGGATGTTGTTATTGTTGATGAGAGTGCGGATCTCGGCAAACTTTGTGCTGGTCCTTGTGCCGCCGTTCGCGTTCCCGGACCCCGTGCGCGAAGAGCCGGATGATGAGGCGGTGGAACGCATTTTTTGAATCTCCTCATACGCCGCGTTGATCTCTTTCATCTTCTCGCTTGCAAGATCGGCAAGGTCGCTGTCGCGGTAGCGGTCGGGATGATATTTGCGGGCAAGCTCGCGGTATGCCTGCTTGACTTCTTCGTCGGTGGCGTCCGGGCGAATGCCGAGTGTTGAATAGGGATCGGTCATTGGGAATCTCCTTTTTTGGGATTTTGGTTTTTGCAAATGATTTTTTCGGACATTTTGGGAAGCCCGACATACAGAATATTTGCAATCAGTTCGCGCAACTCGGGGGTTGGAAAATCGTCCATCAGTTCAAATGCGCGGCGCGCGGGGACCAGCGTTGCGGTCAACCCGGTTTGCAGACTTTCCCAGTCTGCCGCCTCCGGTGTGGGTCCGAATAGTTGCACCAAGGGATTATACCGCTTCTTTTTGACGTCCTGCGCAAGGTCATCGGCGGCGTCGGCAAGGTAGATCCACCGCCCAACGGCGTTTCCGATGGCGGCGGCAATGCGCGCCTGCCCGCCTTCAAATCCTTCGCTGAAAATGTCGGCAAGCAGGTTGCCGAACACCTCGGCAGGGGTATCGGCGCTTTGCAAGGTTTCGTCTTTTTCAATCTCGTGCAGTCTGGCAAGGTGGACGTTGATTTTTTGGTAAAGCTCCGGGTATCGCTTTTTGGCAACCCGCACGGCTTTATGGAAAAAGAGGCGGCGGAACCAGGCGCGCAAACGGCGAAAACCGCGCTCGTCCTGCAAGTCGTCCTCAATTTTTGCGGCAAGCAGCAAAGCGGAAGCGTCGGCGCAATAGGAAAGCTGCGGCGATTTTTGAACCTTTAATCGGCGGCGCAGGGGGTGTAAGAGGCACCGGAATTTTTTCGGCTCGGGCTTTTCCCCCGCCAGCGAGCAACGCACGGCGGCAAGAAAGACAAAGTCATAGCTCAAAGAAAGGCGGGAGCATTGCCCTGTGCAGGAGCCCATGGCTTTGCAGAGCCCGCAATAATAGGCGCGGTAGCAATCCCATTCGCAAAGGCGCAAATCGGGAGCATGAACGCGAACGTAACCAAACATAAACCACACTCCCTTTTCCGCTTTTTATTATCTTTATCATACCGCATTTTATGAAAAAAAGCAAGTAAAAATTTGAAAAGAACAAAAAAGTTACAATTTCTTCTTATTTGCCGGGAAAACGCGCACCGTCCCGGCAGGAACGCGGACTTGCCCGACTTTTTCGACGCCCGGAAAACGCGAAAAGCGGCGCTTCGAAAAGAATTTGGCAAAAAAAGCAGGACTTTTGCCGCAAATTTGCATTTTTTGTCTCAGAAAATATCCCGTTTTTTTCAAAAAATGTGCAAGTTGGTCTTGCAAACCGTTTATAATTATGTTAAAATAAATTATATATATCTCCGAGGAAGGTCGGAGGGGAACGGAGGCAAGAATCGTGCTGGCATTCATGGCAAATTTGGTAACCGAAAATCGATTTTCCTGGTTTTTCCCGGTTGCATTCGTTTTGATCGGCGTTTTTGCGGCGGAGGCTTTTTGCATTGCATATCTGATTCGTAAGATTGTTGCGGCAAAAAAAGCCGATGAGCAGAAAAAAGCCGGAGAAACCGAATTTTTCCCCATGGCGGTCATGCTTGTTACCGGCGCCGGAATTCGCACCCGCGCAGCCTGGCTGATCGCTTTGGCGGCGCTTGCCCTTTTTGGCGCTTTGGCGCTTGCCGCGCTGGTGATTTATTGCTATTTCAAGGGGATTCTGTTTGTCAAGCCGGAAAAACAACCGGTTAAAAAGATCAACGTATTTGACGCGTTGTCCAACACCAAAACGGAAAAAGCCGACCCCAAAAAGGATCTTCACTCCGCCATGTTTGCGTTTGACGATGCGGCAGAGTCCGATGAACCCAAGGTGATTCCCGCCGCCGCATACCTTTCCAAACCCTACGAAACGCAAAAAGACTTTGACGAGGATGCCGACGACGATATTTCCTCGCTGGACGGTGACGCCGACGAGGAGGAGACCGAAGCGGTTGACGCCTCGGACGATCCCAACCTCTTTACCGGCAACGAGCGGATTGTTGGCTATGACCCGGCAACCGACAGCAATATCATTGAGCGTTATCGCAAATCCTTTGAATCCAAACTGATTCAATCCGAGCCGCAAATCAAACGCTATTACAGCGGTCTGAAAAACGCGCTCCTTTCCTATAAGGGCACCAAATCGCGTTTGAGCTGGACGGCGGACAGCTTCCACAACGGACGCGCGCAGATTGCAAAAATCAACGTGAAAACCCGGATTTTGGAAATTTATTTTGCCATTGACCCCGCCTCTTTGGAGGGCACCGTTTACCGCGGTCAGGACGTTGGAGAACTGCGTAAGTATTCCGAAACGCCGTTCCGCTATAAAATCCGCACCCAGCGCAAGTATAACTGGGCGTTGGAGCTTGTCCAGCGCGTGAGCGAAGAGCACGGGCTTGTTCCCATTGATATTGAGCCGGTGGACTACGAGAGCCAATATCCGTTTGATACGATGGACAACCTTGTCAAGCGCAAGCTGGTCAAGGTGACCACCCGTTTGGAAAAGGTGGCAAGTGAATTTGAATATGACAACACTGCCGAGCCGCAACCCGAGGGCAAAGAATTTTTGCCGGACGAGCCCGATTTCAGCGCGGTTTCCACAATGGACGAAGAAACCGAGTCGGAAATGGAAATGACGGCGCCGGAATTTGAGGAAGACGACTCGGTATATGAGGAGCAGGAAGAAGCCGTTCCCGCTTTTGCCGAGGAAGAACCCGCAAAACCCACCTGGGGCGATCAGATTTCCTTGATGGATCAAGTGCCCGATAACTTCTTTGAAGAAAAGCAGGCAGGCCCGGAGCTGGCACCCAAGGGCAGAAAGGTGGATGCCGACCTTGCGCAGGTGGACGTTGCGCTCCTCGATTTGCATTTTGATGACGGAGATACCGTCACGCTGGACATTCTGAAACGCCGCGGTCTGGTCTTTTCGGACGCGCAGCGTCTCAAAGTGCGCGCTTCGGGCGGAATGAAGACCCGGTTGACCATTGTTGCCAACCAATTTACCTATGACGCCATCAGCGCCATTCA
>CAMOLD010000084.1 GCA_946618395.1 uncultured Clostridia bacterium | reverse complement strand
TTTGCCATTTCCACGCGGTTGAACGCGCAGGTCTCGGCAAATTCTTTGAGCGCCGCCGTGCGCGCCTCCACCACGGGATGGCGTTTTTTGGCGTTGCCCGGCATCATAATGTATTTGGCGCCGTCTTTGACATAGGGTTTCTTTTCAAACGTTCCGCGCTCGCCAATTTCAACGATGGAGCGGCTGTGCGCCACGCGGGTGCACATGCGAAGCAAGACCGGCGTATCAAACCGCTCGGAAAGCTCAAACGCGGCTTTTGCAAAAGCATACGCCTCGGCAGAGTCCGCCGGCTCCAACATAGGAACCTTTGCCGCAATGGCATAATGGCGCGAATCCTGCTCGTTTTGCGAAGAGTGCATGGCGGGATCGTCGGCAACGCAGACCACCATTCCGGCATTGACGCCGGTATAGGAAAGCGTAAAGAGCGGGTCCGCCGCCACATTCAAGCCAACGTGTTTCATAGCGCAAGCACTGCGAACGCCGCCGAGCGAGGCGCCGAAAGCAACCTCCATGGCAACCTTTTCGTTGGGCGCCCATTCGCTGTGCAAATCGTCATATTTGGAAAGAAATTCGGTAATCTCGGTGGACGGGGTGCCGGGATAGGAAGAAACCAGCCCGATGCCGCCCTCGTAAAGTCCGCGCGCGACAGCCTCGTTCCCGATGAGTAACTGTTTCATGGGTTTTGACCTTTCGTTGTGTATTTTTTTCGTTCCATCAACCACATGATAAACCATGAAGTTGACTTTATGTCAAGAGGTTTTGCAAATTTTTTAAGTTTTTGGAAAAATCAACCGTTGTTCTGCGCGGCAACCAGCCCATCGCCGCCATAGATGCGGCGAAGCTTCGGCTTTTCGATTTTGCCGGTGGGGTTGCGCGGAACTTTGGCAAAAATGATCTTCCGCGGACGTTTATAGCGCGGAAGCGCATGGCAAAATGCCATGATTTCTTCCTCGGTGCAGTCTGCCCCAGGATTGAGCTCGATGATGGCGGCGGCAATTTCGCCCAGGCGCGCATCGGGAAGCCCGATGACGGCAACGTCCTTGATTTTGGGATAGCCGGAAAGAAAATCCTCGATTTGAACGGGATACAGATTTTCGCCGCCCGTGATGATGACATCCTTTTTGCGGTCAACAAGGAAGATGAAACCGTCCTCGTCCTCTTGTGCCATATCGCCGGTCAAAAGCCAGCCGTCGCGCAAGGTCTTTGCCGTTGCCTCGGGGTCTTTGTAGTAGCATTTCATCACACCTGGGCCGCGCAGGCAAAGTTCGCCGACTTCGCCGCGTTTGACATCCTTCCCTTCGGGATCGGTGATGCGTGTTTCCCAGCCAAAGCCCGCTTTGCCGATGGCGCCGACCTTATGCACATTCTCCACACCAAGGTGAACGGCGCCGGGGCCGATGGATTCGGAAAGCCCGTAGTTGGTATCGTATTGATGATTGGGGAAATAGGTCAGCCAGCGGTGGACAAGACTTTGCGGCACCGGCTGTGCGCCGATGTGCATCAGCCGCCACTGTGAAAGGTGATAATCCTCTAATTTCAGTTCGCCGCGATCAAGTGCGCCCAAAATATCCTGCGCCCACGGAACAAGCAGCCAAACGATGGTGCATTTTTCCTCCGAGACGGTGCGCAGAATGGTCTCGGGCGAGGTGCCTTTGAGGATGACGGCTTTGGAAGCGGAGAGCAGACTGCCGAACCAGTGCATTTTTGCGCCGGTATGGTAAAGCGGCGGAATGCAAAGGAAGACATCGTTCTTGGTTTGCCCGTGGTGCGCCTGCTCCACGCGGCAGGAATGCAACAGCGCCCGGTGACTATGCAGGATGGCTTTGGGAAAACCTGTGGTTCCGGAAGAGAAATAGATTGCCGCGTCGTCATCTTCGGTAAGCTGTTCTTTGGGGAAGGTGCTGGAACATTCCAGCGTCATTTCATAATAATCGTCGGCAAACGAGGGGCAACCCTGACCAACAAAGATGAGCAAACGATTGTCGCTGATCTGGTCGGCAATTTCCTCCACGCGCCCGATAAAATCGGTGCCGAACACCAGCACGTCCACGTCCGCAAGGTCCAGGCAATACTGAATCTCATCCGGCGCATACCGGAAATTGAGCGGAACGGCGAGCGCGCCGGTTTTCAAAATTCCAAAATAGATGGGCAACCATTCAATGCAGTTCATCAGCAGAATGGCAACTTTATCGCCTTTTCCAATGCCGCGGGCGCGCAGAGCGCCGGCAAAACGGTTTGCCTTTTCGTTAAACACGTTCCAGGTGATCTCGCGGCGGTAGTGTGGCGTGCGAAACGTCGGCTCCACCAATTCAAAATCGCGCCAGGTCATGCGGCGCGTCTCCTTTTCGGCAGGGTTGACTTCCACCAGCGCAACGTCGTCCGGATAGCACACGGCGTTTTGTTCCAACAGGTCCACAATGGTCATTTTTTAACAGGTCCTTTCAGGTTCTTCCCTTTTTTCGCCGAAAAATGAAACTCTTTCGACGGAAATTTTCAAAAAATCGCTTTATATTATATCATTTTAATTCTTATTTGTCAATAAAAAGGCTCAAATTTGCAACAGTTTTTTCGCATTTCCGGAAAAGATGGATTCCAAGTCACGAGAGGACAAACCGGAGCCTTCCAAAAACGCAATTTCTTTTTGCGGAATGCTCCAGGGAGTGTCGGTGCCGAAGAGAATCCGATCGGCGGAATGCTCCCGGAGAATGACGCGCAAATTTGCCCATTCTTCCTCCCGCAGAGCCGAAAGCGAGGTGTCAAACCAAATCGGCGTTCCAACCAGCAGATCGATGACCGCTTTTGTTTGCCCGATACCGCCCATGTGCGCCGCGATTAGCTTTAACCCTGGGTGCTTTTTAATCACTTGGAGCAACCCCTGCGCCGTGGCATGAACGCAGTCGGGCGAGACGGGGTCAAACCCGGTATGGGTGACCACGAAAAAGCCCCGCTCCTCGGCGAGCGAAAAAATGCGGTCATAGTGCGCGTCCTCCACCGGAACGCGAACATAGTCGGGATGAATTTTTATTCCGCGGATGCCTGCCGCCCAAAGGCGGTTCATCTCCCCTTCCGGGTTCTCGCTTTCCGGGTGGATAGAGCCGGTGGAAAACACCTGCCCGCTCCGGGCAAGCGAGATGGCAAAATCGTTGACCTTTCGCTCCTGATGCGGATTGGTTGCGATATTGCAGATCAGCGCCGTATCAATTCCCGCGGCGTTCAAATACCGCAGGGTATCTTTGACGGTGCCGTCGGTGTGCGGCGCCATGCCGACCGGCTTGGCGTTCTCCGCCAGCGCGGCAACGGCGCGCGGAGCAAGCGCATCCGGGAAACAATGACTATGGAAACAAATTTTCATGCAAAAGCCTCGCAAATCCTGAATAATTATAAATATAAAACGATTATAACATAAAGAAGCGAAAAATCAAGGGGCGGAAGGAATTTTCTTCCCCCGCCCTTTTCAAATTTACAATTTGGCAATAAAAAAGGCCCTTGACCGCACGGATTACCCCGGCACGGTCAAGGGTCGCAACTTTCAGGAATAGTATCTAACATCGTTCTTAATCCTCGCTTTCCCGATCCTGCATTTCGCCGTTTTTCGCTGTGTTTAAAATTTGGAAACTGCCGACGAAAGAATCGATTATTTTTGGGTGGACTGTTTGGCAGAAGCAGGAGTTCTTCTCATTGTTCGGCGCCTTCATTGCACTCGCTCAAAGGGTCGCTTTTGCGCCGTTTCGTTTCGCACATTGCTTCTGCCGGAAGGGTTCAACCGGCAATCAAACTACCACATTGGTCTGTCCTCTCTTTTTTCAAATTTGGGAAGATGGAACGGACACTTGAATTAGCCCATTGGCTTATCCTCTCTTTTTTGAATTTTGCGGTTCGTTTTTTACTTGATTCAGCCCATTGGTCCTTTCCTCCTTTGCACCTTTATTGTAGCACATATTTTGCGGAAATACAAGCGGCAAATTGAACGAATTTAACAAGTTTTATTTGTGCTGTTTGCGGATTTTTGTTAATTTTTACGAAAAACTATTGACAAACGGACGAAGAAGTGCTAAAATGAAAGGGTAGTTGCGCGGCGGGACGGAAACCGACTGCGTCCAAGCGCAAAAATGCCCCGGCCGCAGAAAGCCGGAGCATTTTTATTTTTGGAATGGATTACAGTTTGAGGAGCTCGCCGGGGTTGACCGACAGGACCTTTCCGTTCAGCCAGAACCACACCGGAATTGCCGACGGATTTTTGACAAAAGTCAAATCGGCGGAGAATTCCAAACGGTCGTATGCCTGTTGATATTCGTAAATTTCCATGTTGGTGGCATACCAGATTTCCTCTTCCCGGTTTGCCATCAATTTTAAGAAATCTTCAATCAATCCCCAATGGTTGTAGTCGTCAAATTCGTAGGTATGCCCCCAGACATAAAACATACGGGGATATCCGTCGGTTCTTTCCTTCAAAAAGCGGTCGGCAATTTCCATCAGTTTCGGGTCATCGTATTTGCAGGTGGAAGGAAGCCGGATCCAGTCGTCGGGCAGGTCAAAATCATGGGTGCTCTTCGTTGTTCTGGAATACACGATGCCGCAAGCCTTTGCCACCGCAACCACCGCGTCGGTTGCTCCCGAAGTTCCGTAGGGATACGCCATTCCGCGCACGGGACGGTCAAAAATGCGTTCCAAGTTTTTGCGGTCTTCGAAAATCTCGTTGACCACGGTTGCCGTTGGGAGCTGATCCAGGCGCGGGTGCGTGAGCGTATGCACGGCGACCTCATGCCGCCCGTCGGCAAACAGCGCTTTTGCCTGCTCTTCGGTCATGACGCGCCCCGGTTGCCCCAAGCAACCGCTGTTCAGGTTGAAGGTGCCTTTCATGCCGTATTTGTTAAGTAGTTCCACAAAACGGATGTCCATTGTAACACCGTCGTCAAAACTGAACGTCAGCGCTTTTGCGCGACCGCCCGGGAACCGGAGGCGCAATTCATAATGTTTCATTTGGGTTCTCCTTTTGGGAAATAAATTGTTTTTTTTCAATACCACTATATCATTGAAAAACATTTTTGTCAATTATTTTTCGCTTTTGTTGCGAAAAATCTGACTTTTGGTGTATAATAGAAACAACTGCAATCTACAATCAAGCTTTTACAAGGAGGAACTGCCATGCTTGAAATACGGAACGTAACAAAAATTTACCGCTCCAAAACCAAGGAACAGGTGGTTGCGCTGAACAACGTTTCCATCGCCTTCCCCGAAACCGGAATGGTGTTCATTTTGGGTAAATCGGGTAGCGGTAAATCCACCCTGCTCAACGTGATTGGCGGGCTGGACAGCTACGACAGCGGCGAATTTGTAATTATGGGAAAATCCTCGAAGGATTTTGTTGGCTCGGACTTTGACGCCTACCGCAACACCTTTATTGGATTCATCTTTCAGGAATACAACATTTTGGACGATTTTTCGGTTGGCGCAAACATCGGACTTGCGTTGGAACTGCAAGGCAAAAAGGCAACCAACGAAAAAATTACCGATATTTTGCGGCAGGTTGACCTGCTCAATTTTGCCAACCGCAAACCGAACGAGCTTTCGGGCGGTCAAAAACAGCGCATTGCCATTGCCCGCGCTTTGGTGAAAGACCCGCAGATCATTATGGCGGACGAGCCGACCGGCGCTTTGGACTCCAAAACCGGCAAACAGATTTTTGACACCCTAAAAGAGCTTTCCAAGCGGAAGCTGGTGCTGATCGTTTCCCACGACCGCGATTTTGCCGAGCGCTATGCCGACCGGATTATTGAACTGGCGGACGGAAATATTATTTCCGACGTGACCAAGCACGAGCACGAAAGCGTGGCGTTGAGCGACGGCATTCAGCAGATGAGCGCAAACATTTTGCGGATCCGCCCCGGATACCGTTTAACAAGCGCCGACCTGAAAATGATTAACGAATACCTGGAAAAGAGCGAGGATGGAATGCTCCTCTCTTCGGACAAGCGCGTGAACAATGAGCTCCGCAGTGCCGCCGGAATTACCGAAAGCGGAACGACCGCCGTTTTTGAAAACACCGACGCGCAAGCCGACGTCAAGCTCCAACAATACGACGGGAAAAAGACCAAATTCATCCGCTCCCGCCTGCCCATGAA
>CAMOLD010000083.1 GCA_946618395.1 uncultured Clostridia bacterium | reverse complement strand
GATGCAAAAGCAAAAGCGGTGCCGGTTGCAGAATTCTGCGGCAGGCACCGCTTTCCTTAGCTTAAACCGGTTCCCCGAAGGTGTCCGGGTGCTCCGGGTCAAACTGCTCGTTTGCCCACATCAGGGTAACCAGCGGTTTGGTTTCGGAAAGATTGATGATATTATGCGTATAACCGGGGAGCATGTGCACCGCGCGGATCTGCTCGCCGCTGACTTCAAACTCGATAACAGGATAGGGGTTCCCTTCAAAATCGCTTCCAATGCGGCGTTCCTGAATCAAACCGTGCCCGGAAACGACGATGAAAAATTCCCATTTGGTGTTGTGCCAATGCTGGCCTTTGGTAATGCCGGGTTTGGAAACGTTCACGCTGAATTGACCGGTTTCGGCGGTTTTGAGCAGTTCGGTAAACGAGCCGCGCGCATCGCATTTCATGTTCAAATCAAACGCCGCTTTTTCTGCCGGAAGATAGGAAAGATAGGTGCTATACAACTTTTTGGCGAAACTACCCTTGCAAATTTTGGGCATGACCAGCGTTTGCGGCTGGGCACGAAAGCTTTCCAGCAAATCAACGATCTCGCCAAGCGTGACCCGATGGGTGACCGGGGCAAAGCAAAATGCGCCGTTCGGGTCTTCCACCGCCGTTGTCCCTTCAAAGCGGCAACGGTGTTCTTTGCCCTCCAGGGCATCCAGCATTTCCTCTACCAAATCGTCAATGTAGAGCAGTTCCAGCTCGGTTTCGCGGTTGTTGACGGTGATGGGCAGATCGTTTGCAATGTTGTTGCAAAATGTTGCAACGGCGCTGTTGTAGTTGGGGCGGCACCACTTGCCGAACAGGTTGGGGAACCGATACACCAGCACGCGCGCGCCGGTCTCTTTGCCGTATTGGAACAGCAATTCCTCGCCGGCTTTTTTGCTTCTTCCATAGTCGCCGTCATATCTGCCGATGAGCGTTGCCTGAATAGAGGAAGAAAGCATGACGGGGCAAGGATTTTTTGCCGCTTTCAGCTCCTCCAAAAGGTTGTCCAGCGTTCCGAAATTCCCGGACATGAACTCCGCCGGATTTTGGGGGCGGTTGACACCTGCCAGATGGAAAATAAAATCCGCCTGCGCGCAAAAAGTCCGCAGTTCTTCTGCGGTATTGCCAATGTCGTATTCCAAAATTTCTTCAATTTGCAAGCCGGGTCTTGTGCGGTTTTTGCCGTCGCGCAAATTTTTCAGATTTTCCACCAGGTTTTTGCCGACGAAGCCTTTTGCACCCGTTACCAATATTTTCATACAATCTCCCCCGCAATCTTTTTGCAGCGTTTGGAATTTGATAGTTTTATCATATCATATTTTCTTTTTCTTGTCAAGATTTTCCGCCCGGCAAAATTGTTTTCCATTCTCCCTGCATCCAATAGGAAAATCCGCCCGCGCCGCAGGACTTTGCAAAATTTCCGCATGCGGAAAAATCGTTTGAAAAAGCAAAAAATCTTGCCCTGTGCGCCGTAAGCCAACGGACCGCCTCCGGCGAGGGTGAAAAGCCCGGGTGTCCGGGCGCTCTTCTCTCCCGCAGCCCAATCTCAAACGCAATATCCTCGCGAACCAGAGCCTCCATCGCGTCCAGCGCGGCGGAGCGGTATGCCGGGGAGGCGGGATCAAACAACCGGTTTTCAAGGTTGAATGTTTGCAAATAATCAAAATCCGCAATATAGTTGCATCTTGTTTTCCGGGCAAGCACGGCAACCGTTTCAAAATAGCGGCGGATCATTTGGTTCATATTCCCTGCAAAATGCGCTTTCACATCCGCAAGGATCTGCCCTGCGGAACGGTCCAGCGGACAAACGGCGCCGTCATCGGCAACCAGAAAATGCACGCTGCCAACGATATAATCGCAGGGCGGAAAGACCGGGTCGGCGTAAAAATCGCGCTCCTCGCCCAAGAGGACGGCAATTTGACCACAATATTTTTTGGAAAGGCGTTCGGTTTCACGGCGGAAATCGGTTGCAGATTTTCGGTTATTTTCTGTGCGCAAAGAAAAAGAGGTCGCGGCAGGATAGGAAAAACCGATTGCCTGCGCGCCGGCTTTGATTGCCGACAAAACCATTTCCTCCTGCGTTTGGCTTTCGCCGCGCAAAAAGGAATGATTCCGCAAGTCGATTTTCGGGAACATCATACCGATAACCTCTTTTTTGATTTATTTTATTGTTTTTTCCATGCTTCCGCCACAAGGTCATGCGACAGGAGCGCAAGCTCCTCCATGGATTTTTCCGCCACCGTCTGTTTCTCAATCACCGCAATATAATCCATAAAAACGTGCGTTGGTTTGAGGGGGAAGGTTTTGCCAACCTTTTCGGTGTTACGGACAACCAGGACCACAATGGGAACGTTCGCTTTTTTGGCAAGATAGAATGCGCCGGATTTGAACTCCTGCAAATTTCCATCCTTGGATCGCGTTCCCTCGGGATAAATCCCGATGTCGGCGCCCTCTCCGGCAATCCGGTCGGCGGCGCTTTTCAGCGTCCGCAATGCGCGAATGCCGTTTTCACGGTCGATGGCAAAAAAGCCTGCGCGACGAATGAACGGACCGCCGATGGGAAGTTTGAAATTGGCTTGTTTGGAAATGAAGAGCATCTTTTTTCGTTTGGTTTTGGCAAGCACCACCATCGGGTCAAATACCGAGCGGTGGTTGGAAACCAGCACAAACGGTTCTTCGGGCAGTTTCTCTTCTCCCCGCACGTGAACTTTGACGCGCAACAGGCAAAACAGCCAGTTCAAAAACAGGCGGATATTCCACCGGCAAAATGCTCCGGACTTTTTGGGTTCCTTCCGCGGAAGAAGCAAAGAGGTGACAATCAAAAAGAGCAGATAAACCAGAACACACCCCAAAAGCAACCCCGGAAACAGCGCAAACAGCCACCACGGGCTGACGCCTGCGCCGAACACGATTGCAAGCGAACCGGCAACCGCAAGAAGGAGGAACAGAATTGTTAAAAACATAGTAAATTCCTTTTGTTATGCGTTTGCATGAACGGTATATTCGGTGACGTTGCGAACGGTCTCACCGTCAATTTGCAGTGCAGTTGGACGGTCGAATTTGACCGTAATATTCTTTCCTGTGAAAGTGTGAATCATTTTCTCATATTTGATGTGTTCGCCCTTGAAAATGGATTTGAAGCGAAGCAGGGTGGTAATTTTTCCGGTGCCGCTCCACACAACAAGGGAGAGCGTTTTGGGGGATGCCAGGCGATCCTGCGCAGGAGCGACCTGCATGCCGCCGCCGTAATAACGGCCGTTCATGGAAGGCGCCAGCCAAACGTGTTTGAACTCATGCGTTTCCCCGTCCACCGTAACGGTTGCATTGGCAGGCTTATAGAAGAACAACAACCCCTTGACCGCAATACCGGCATAATTGACCGGTTTATCCGATTTTTTGGCAGCCTCATCGCCGGCCTCGCAGCAATAGCCGTCAATGCCGTAGCCAATGCCGTTGATGAAGCGGCGCTTCATACCGTTCACTTCCACCACGGGAAGGTTTTTGATGTAATCGTTGATTTTGATGAGCCCTTCGACGTTCGGAGCAACGTCTGCCTTAAAATCGTTGCCGGTGCCGGAAGGAAACAGATAAACGTCATTCTTAATATCCACGTCGGCAATATCGTTTACAAAATGGTTCAGCGTGCCGTCGCCGCCGCAAAGCACCACGGCGTCCTGTTTACCAAGTCCGGCAAAAAAGCCCGCAAAATCGGTCACTTCCCGAACGTCGATCGCTTGGATTTCACCGTCGATATACGGTTTTACTTTTTCAATACTGTCGGCACCCTGTTTGTTGTTGGAAAGGGGATTGTAAAGCACATGATATGTCATAGCAACGCTCCTTTTTCACTTGAGAATAATAAATTTTTTTATAAAATTCATATTATTTTACCATATTCCAAAATTGAAAACAATAGACATTTTTCAAAATTTGTCCAAGTTTTGGGGGCATTTTCATCATTTTTCCCGCTTTTTTGACAATTCTATTGACAAAACGGCAAAAAATGATATGATTAAACTGAAAAATGAATATTGGGAGAAGTTACAAAAATGAATTGGAAAAATCCCCCCGTTGCACTTTTAAAAAGCAAAAAACTGTTTGTTTTTGATATGGACGGCACCATTTACCTCGGCAACCGTCCCTTTCCTTTTGCCGTCCGTTTGATTGAGCATTTGCGCAAAAGCGGAAAAAGGGTCCTGTTTTTCACAAACAACGCCTCCCATTCGCCAAAAGTTTACTTGGAAAAGCTGACACGGCTCGGTTTTTCCCCTGCAAAAGAGGAAATTTTAACCTCCGGCAACGTCACCGTCGAATACCTTAAACGCCACCTGCCCGGCAAATCGGTTTACCTGGTTGGAACACGCGAGTTGGAAGAGCAGTTCAAGGAAGGCGGCATTCCCCTGCTTTCAGGCCGGGAAGCGCACGCCGATATTGTTGTAACCAGCTTTGACACCTCCCTGACCTATGAAAAGCTGAACCATGCTTGCCGCTATATTCGCGCAGGCGCACGCTATCTTTCCACCCACCCGGATCTGAACTGCCCAACCGAAGACGGCTTTATTCCGGATAGCGGTGCCATTTCGGCATTCGTCACCGCTTCTACCGGAGCAACCCCGGTTTATTTTGGAAAGCCGTATGCGCAAACGGTGGAAATGATTTGCGAGGTCACCGGAATTTCCAAAAGCGACATGTGCTTTTTGGGAGACCGGCTTTATACCGATATTGCCATTGGAAAGCAGAACGGCGTAACCTCCGTCCTCGTCCTTTCCGGCGAGACACAGCCGGAAGACCTTGCCAGCGCGCCGGAAAATCAAACGCCCGATTTTGTCTTCCCCTCGCTTGACGAGCTGGACAATCAACTGTTTGCAACAAAATGAAACGAATCCTTCCGCTTTTGCTAACAGCTCTTTTGTTGGTCGGCTTGTTAGGCGCCTGTGAAAAATCGCCGGAACCGGTCGAGCCGGGAATCATCATTTTTCATGACGACCCGAATGCGCTGACCGAGCCCGGGCTTGTGCCGGGAGAAGCCACGGAAGAGCCAGACGAGCCGGGAGAACCGCCGGAAACAAATACCGAAAATCAACCGGACGAACCGGAGCAATCCAGCAAGGAAAATCCTTTGGGCGAGCCGGAACAATCCAGCGAAAGCAATCCGCCGGAAGAATCCGGGCAGCCGGAAGCGGTTGATCCGCCCGATGCTCCAAACCAACCGGAAGAACCCGAACCGGCGGAAATTCACGTTCATGAATTTGAGGGCTGGGTCTCCGAAATTCCGCCGACCTGTGCCACTGCCGGCATCAAGGGGCACAACCATTGTTCCATTTGCCAAAAGGACTTTGACCAGGACAATCAAGAGATTGCCGATCTTTCCATTCCGGCAACGAACGCGCACACCGAAGTTGTTGACGCCGCCGTTCCGGCAACCTGCAAAACCACCGGGCTGACCGAGGGCAAACATTGTTCGGCTTGCGGCAAGGTGTTGGTTCAGCAGGAAATCATACCCCTTCAACACACCTTTGGCGAATGGATCAACGAAGTTCCCGCCACCTGCACATCGGAGGGCGAACTTGGACACTTCGTTTGCGCAACCTGCGGCAGATATTTTAACAAAAACAACGTCAAGCTGGCAGATTTGACCATTCCGCCCCTCGACCACAGTTACAAGGACGGAATTTGCGAAGTTTGCGGCGAGCGAAAGCCATCCAAAGGGCTGGTTTTTCAATTCCTGGGCAACGGGAATTGCGCACTTTGGAACCTTGGCGATTGCATGGATGCGGAAATTACGGTTCCCAAGACTTCCCCGACCGGCGAATGCGTCACGCGCATTTTTCAAAACGCTTTTTCCGGAGCAGTTTGCACAAAAGTTTACCTGCCGGCAAGCATTGCCGAAATTGATTCGTTTGCCTTTCAAAATTGTTTGCAGTTGACTGAGATCGTTTTTTCGGGAACGCCGGAGGAATGGAACGCCATTGAAAAAGGCACGGATTGGCTGATCGGTTCTGTGAAAATCACCTGTCTGAAACCATAAAAAAGGAAGCGCCGGAGCGCTTCCTTTTTTATGGTTATTTCCTAAAACATCAAAGCCCTGCAAAGGTTCCGATTGCCGTTGTCAGGATCAGGGCGGCGTCAACA
>CAMOLD010000082.1 GCA_946618395.1 uncultured Clostridia bacterium | reverse complement strand
GTGTGCTCTACGACCTGACGCCGAAGCCGACAGGCACAATTGAGTGGGAATAAGCAAGATAAACAAAAAAGGCTGTGTGCTTTTCGCACACAGCCTTTTGTTTTATTTTCCAATCACCTTTTTCTGCCAGCTTCTCTTTTTGCAGTTGGGGCAGGTCATTTTGCGCGTGCGCCCCATGTGCGGCGCAAAGAAAGCGCTTTTGAAGGTTGGAACATAGCGGTAACGGCATTCCGGACATTCATAATATCCGGCAAACTGTTCGATTCGGAAAAGATAGAAAGCAGGAACCAGATACATACCGAAGGTATATCATCCGTTCCGCAAGGAACGGGTATCATTGCAAAATGCCGGGTATTTCGCCTTCGGCGAATATCTTTGCGTCGCGCAGGTGTCTCGCAAGCGGACACCCTGCCTGCTCCGATGCAGAAAATGACGGGAATCAGAACCCAAATGCGCGCTGTATTTTGCAGAATCTTTTTACGAATCGGGCGCGCATTGTTCTATTTTCCCTCTGGGAAAATGGAGCGGCTTCGATTCGTAAAATGGTCTGCTCCAAAAAAAGGACACCGCCGTTCCCGGCGGTGTCCTTTTTTTTGGAGCAGATGACGGGAATCGAACCCGCGTTTTCGGCTTGGGAAGCGGACGCTCTGCCATTGAGCTACATCTGCATTTTTCGGAACACGTCTATTATATCCGATTTTCCTTTTGTTGTCAAGCCCTGTTTGGAAAGAATCTTGCTTTTTTCTTACGTTTGCCCTTTTTGGAATGTTTTTGCGCACCTGGTTCATAAACTGAAAGAAAATCCCCCCGAAAGGAAAGACAAAAAATGTCGGTTCTTCAAGGTTTGCTTACGGGCGGTGCCATTCCCTTTTTGCTGACGGGTTGCGCGCTGTTTTTTGTTTTTTATTTGCGCGGGCTCCCCTTTTTGCGCCCGCGCACCATGCTGTCTGCCTTGACAGAAAAGCAACCGGGCGGCATTTCGCCCTTTCGCGCGCTGACCCAGTCGCTTGCCGGCACGCTGGGCGTTGGAAACATCGTCGGTGTTGCAAACGCGCTTGCCGTTGGAGGTGCCGGGGCGCTTTTTTGGATGTGGGTCTCCGCTCTGCTCGCCATGATTTTGAAATATGCCGAAATCCTGCTTGCCGTGCGCTACCGCAAAACGCTCCCGGACGGTTCCCATACCGGGGGTGCGTTTTATTATATTCGCCGCGCCTTTGGAAAATCGGTGCGCCTTGGCGGATTTGCCTCGGTTCTGTTTGCCGTTTTTATGGTTCTCAACTCCTTTACCATGGGTTGCGTCATTCAGGTCAATGCCGTCTCCTCGGCTTTTTCGGGCATTCTGAAAATCCCGGTTTGGGCAACCGCCGCAATTCTGGTGCTTCTTTCCGCACCGGTCATTTTGCGCGGCTCCAAGGGCATTTCCGCGCTCACCGAATATCTCGTTCCCATCATGTCCCTGGGCTTTCTTGTGCTGTCGGTCACGGTTCTGATCCTGCGGCGTGACGCCCTCGGCGCGGTTATGGGATCGATCTTTCGCGAGGCGTTCTCGCCGGCAAGCGCGGCGGGCGGTATGCTCGGCTTTTTGACCTGCCGCGCTTTGCGCGTGGGAACCATGCGCGGTCTTCTTTCCAACGAGGCGGGCTGCGGCACCGCTCCCACCGCCCATGCCGGCGCAAATACCTCCTCCCCCGCGGCGCAAGGCGTTTGGGGGATTTTAGAGGTTTTTGTGGATACGATCCTGCTCTGCTCGTTGACGGCATTCGTCATTCTTGTCAATTTTCCTGCCGCGGAGCAGTTTGCCGAATCCCCGGTCATGATGACGGTTGCGGCGTTTGCCGCCTCGCTCGGAAGCGGCGCAGGATGGTTTCTTTCCGCCGCCGTTTTCTGCTTCGGATACGCCACCGTGATCTGCTGGGCGGATTACGGCGCTTCGGCGCTTTGGTCGATCAAGCCCTCCAAGCCGTTGAAAAGCCTTTATTTGATCGCCTTTCTTTTTTGCATTCCAATCGGTTGCGCGGTGGCACCCGGCGCGGTTTGGAGCGTTTCGGATTTCGCCATCACGGTTCTGACAACAGTCAATCTGCTTGCCCTTTTCCTTTTGCGCCGGCAAATTCGGGAAGAAACGCAAAAGCGGTTTCAAAAAATGCAGAGCGCAACAAAAGCAAACAATGCGGCAAGTAAAGGGACACGATTCCTGAAGCGCGGCAAAAATCTGCCAACCGAAAATTTTAAGCAGGAAAAGCAAACTGAAACTCGAACCAGACAGGCGGAAAAATCCAACAGGTAGGAGAAAAGCTCGGGCCGGAAGGCATACGCCCCCACCGAAACCACCCGCACCGCCGCGGAATAGGGATATTGCAAGCTTGCGGCATAGGATTCGCCAAAGGTCAAAAGCGTTTGCAAAACGCATAACAGCATCATTGCGCCGCCTGTCAAAATTCCGGCGGCAAGCGGTCTTTGCGAGCGCATTTTCCCTTTGCCCGGTTTTGCCAATGCCAAATAAACGCCCAGGGGAAACATGGGCAAAGCAAACTCGGCAAACGCCGGAAGAACCGACGCTCCAACCGCTTTTGCGCTTGGCAGTTCAATGTTCCCGTATTCCGCATGAAACTGCGGAATACTCAATAAAAACAGCACCCCCACCGCGGCAAGCGCCGAAAAGAACGCAATCAATGCAAATACGTCCATTCCCCTTCGCGGACCGCGCGAAAGCCAGGCGCAAACGGCAAGGAACAAAGCGGCAAAAACCAATCCCGTGCCGTGGGGCAACAGCGTCCCCTCAAAAAAAGAGCGCAAATCGCGCGTTGCCCGAACGGCAAAAAGGAAAGCAAGCGCGCAAACTGCCGCCGCAAGCAGGACGCAAAGAACCATGCGCAATTTCTCTTTTTTCCAAAGCGGCCGCCGAAAGAAGCGCACCGCAAAAAAAGAGCTCCCCAAGCCAAACAACAACGCGGTGACCGACGAAAGCAAGAACGAAATGGTAACGCCTGCCTGCGCACTCGTCCAGGGAAAATGCAAAAGCGTGTTGCCCAGCGTAAACAACGCGACCAACGCAATTTGATGCAACCCGCGCGGGCGTTCCTTTGCCTTCATTCTATCCCCACCACCTTTTTCTCCCGATACGCGCACATCCCCGTCCACCGGTCCACCTCTGCCGCTTCCTTGCCGCTCGGCAAAAATTGCGGAAGCGCAAACGTCCCGGCAGAGGAAGCAACTTCATAGATTCGGCAAGAGAATCGAATACCGCGGGCTTTGGAGACCAGCTCTAAAATATCCGGCAATTCATAGCCCACAGCCGGGGCGCTCAAACTGCCTTTTTGCAACAATTCGCGCGCGTCCGGTGAATAGACCGCCGTTGCCGAAAGCGGCACCTGCCATGCGCGAAGGCAGTCCATCGCCTCGTCCAGTTTCTCCTCTTCCATTCCTTTGCCAAACACGGCGAGCGCGCAATGCCCGAATTCCAGCTCTTTGGCAAGTCCATTTTGCATGGTTTCCAGCGCGCCGGCAAATGTTGCTCCTTCTCCCTCAAAAACGCGCACCTCCATTTTGTCCGCCTCATTTTCGCGCGTCAAAGGGACTTCTGCGGATAGCCGCACGCCCTCCCCGGCAACGTCAAACCCCATCGCCGAGACCAAATAGACCTCTTCGGGTTCCACCGCACCGCACCCGCAAAAGAACAGGCAGGCAAACAATGTGATTCCCAAAAGCAAACTCCGCCTCATTTTTTCTTGCTCCTTTGGCGTGTCAAATTGCGGTTAAATGCAGGGCGGGTCAACATTTTTCCCCAGGGAAGGCGCAAAAAGGTATCCTTCATTCCCTGCACAGTCGGGGATTCCAAAGGTTGCAAATAGGGGGCGCCAAAGGATTCGGTCCCGGTCAGGCTTATGAGCAAAAAAGAAATGCCCAAAAGATAGCCCGCAAGCCCCAGCCATGCCGCAAGAAGGACAAGCCCCACCCGCAAAAAGAAAACCGCCGCACGCAGACGCGGGATCATCAGCCCCGCAATGCCGCTGACGGCAACCACAATCAGCATGGATGCGCTGACCAATCTTGCCTCCACCGCCGCCTGCCCGACCACCAAACCGCCAATGATGCCCAGCGTATGCCCCAAATTTTGCGGCATACGCGCGCCGGTCTCTTTCAAAATTTCCAATACCAGTATCAACACAAGGCACTCCACAAGCGAGGAGAACGGAACGCCGCCCCGCGTTCCCGCCGCCGAAAGAAGCAAGAAAGTGGGAAGCAAGCGCTGATGATGCGTTAAGAGCGCCAAATAGACCGCCGGCACCGAAACTGTTAGAAAAAAGCAAAAATAGCGCAACAGCCGACCGATGGAAGCGCCCCAAAAATTAACGTAGTAATCCTCGTCGGATTGAAAATTTTCGGCAAAAAGATAAGGAACGGTCAGAACAACCGGCGTTCCGTTTGCCAAAATCGCCACCCTTCCCTCCAGCAGTTTTGCGGCAACCACATCCGGGCGCTCGGTTGTTCCCATCGTTTTGAAGAGAGAGCGTTTTCCGTCCCGAATCAGCTCGTTCAGATAATTGGTGTCCAGAACGCCGTCAATTTCAATTTTGGAAAGCCGGTGTTTGATTTTTTCCAAAAGCCGAGGGGAGGCAAGCGAGCGCAAATAGCAAAGGTAAACCGCCGTTTGGCTCCGCTTTCCGATCGTGATCTGCTCGGAGCAAAGGTCCGGCGTTTGCAGTTTGCGCCGGATCATGGCAAGGTTTTGAATGGCAACCTCGTCAAACCCCTCGCGCGGACCCTGCAAAACCGATTCGTTTTCCGGCTCCTGGATGCCGCGGGAGCGGAATCCTTTGGCGTCAATCAGGAGCGCGGTGGAGCACCCGTCAAAGAAAAGCGCCGCTCCGCCGCTCAAAATCCCGGTTACCAGCGTTTCCATCTGCTTCGTTCCGGTAACCTCGGTTGCCCATAAAACTGCCTCTGCCGCGTGCGCCGCAACAGTTTCCCCGCTTGCCGGCGCGGCAAGCATCAGGGGGCGGATCACCCCCTCGCGGATAATCTCCTGGGATGCCATTCCGTCAAGATAGCAAACCGCCGCGCGAACGCCCAACCCGGTCCCGAAAATGCGCCTGCGGAAGGCGGCATCGGTGGCAAAAACCGATTGGATTGCCGCCAGGTTTTCCTCCAACCCTGCTTCCAGTTCTTTCATTTTCCCATCCCCTTTCTCAACGAACAGTATTTCCCGAAAGAGGAAAAAGCATACAAAAAAGAAGTGCAACCGCATCGGGTGCGGTTGCACTTCTTTTCCCTATCAAAATTTATTTGGCGTCCACCTGGGAAGACTTTTTGGACGGATAAGCCACCGCCAGATCGGTTGCAATCTCCGAGAGCACCGAGGAAAGAACCAACACAAACGCAACGGTCAACAAAAGCGGGATCCACCAGATCCACCCCGTCCACGGGCGCAGGATTTGATCCGCAATCTTTCCTGCCGTAATTCCGGCAAGCAGAATGAACAGCCAAATCATTCTTCCCTGAAAATCCTTCATGGAAACCGCCTGCCGCTCGGCATTGATCAAGCGCCGGATGCGAAGAAGAAACAGGCAGAAAAACGCAGCGGTCAAGAGCGAAGAAAGAATGCCCGCAACTGTTAAAAATACCATGCGCTGATATGCGTTGGGCAAATAGCGCGCGTCAAGCGCGGCGAATCGTTGATAATAGGAAAGCGACAAAATCCATTCGGCAACCCCGGCAGAGAACGCCGCCGCGCCAATCCAAATTTCAAGTTTGCGCAGGCGCTCAAATCGCCAGAGCAAACAAACGGAAGCCATCAGAAAAGCGACTGCCGCAAAATCGGGCAACAGCTCCACGCCAAAATAGGTCTGGTTCTTCCCAAACCCTTCCCACAAAAGCATAAAGGTTGGCAACAATGCGGCGCCGATGCGGGCAAACAGGAACGAAAGGCGCAATTTTCTGCCCAAAAGCAATCCCCGGTCGGGAAGGATTTTCTGCTTGTATTCTTCCCGGATCGCCGCCTGAAAATCGGCGTCCTTTTTTGCCGTGGAAAACAGCCGGAGCCAAAGAACAAGCCACCAAACCGTTAAAATCAGCGCCGGCAGAAGCGACAAAAAACGAATGGCGCGAATGTAGGCATACCAATCGGTGCCCGCAGTTCCCCCCTGATAAAACG
>CAMOLD010000081.1 GCA_946618395.1 uncultured Clostridia bacterium | reverse complement strand
CTCACGCCCTATTCCGTCCATCCCGGCTTGGGAATTTTGAAGGGCGGCGCCTGCCCCCACTACAACCTGCGCCGCGATGATTTTCTTGCCGCCGTTCCCGAGCCCGACCGCAAAAACTGGCTCTGCCTTGCCGATAACACCGCCGCGGTCTATCGGAACGAGGAGTTGGCGGAGGTTTGGTAAAGGGAGGGGAAGGAAGACCTTGAGGGGGCGGGGAACCCTTTTTGAAAAAAGAGGTTTCCCGCCCCCTCAAACTCCCCCGCCCTTCCAAAAAACTCCAAACAGGGGATTTTTGGGAGTTTTTGGAAATGGGTTTGTCTGTTGCTCCGGGTGGGGCTTTTTTGCATTACGAAATCAGATTTGCAATCGTCCGTCAAAAAGCCCCTTCCCAAAGTTCTTAAAAGGGGAAGGGTGCGGGGAGGGGGAAACTTCCTTTAAGAAGTTTCCCCCTCCCCGCGGTCTTTCCTTTTTACTCCGTCTTTTGATAAACAAAAGCGGGGCTGTTCCAATACAGGGTGCGCTGACTGCGCGCCGGGCGTTGAGTTGCTTTTTCGGTTTCGGAAATTGCCAGCTGGCAAAGATTTTCGGCGCTGTGGCGGTCGCGTTCGCGTTCTTCCTCGGTATAGGAATCCAGTTCGGCGCGAAGCGCGGCGTATTCGGAAGTTTTTGCGGCATAGTGCCAAAAGACGTCTGCCAAGCGGCAGTCGGCGTAATGCCAGGGCTTATTGACCATAATGTAATGCAAGATATAGCCCTTGCGAACATCGTAGGGGTAAACCAGCCCGTCGGTCAATTCGGTGTTCCAGCGTTGATCCAGGTGGTAAACGCGGTTTTTGCAAATCAGGTTGAGGTAGTCCTCGTCCTGGGTCACGGCAAAATTGTAAACGCCGAGGTAGTGGATAAAACGACCCAGCACGCGGTGCAGGCGGAACTGCTCGCAGTTGATCAGCATCACGCCGGCGTTGAAGTAATCCTTGCGGGAAACGCCGACCACGCGCTCGCAGTAGGTGCCAAAAACATCCATTTGCGCCATTGCCTGTTCGTGGGCGGCGCCAAGATAGCAGGAACCGATGTTTGTGTCGTAAAGCCGGGCGATATTCCCCTGCACAATGGTATCGCCGTCAATGTAGATTGCTTTGTCGTATTGGGGGAACATTTCGGCAATGAAAAAGCGGAAATAGGTGGTTTTGGTGTAGTAATGGCGCAAGGGGAGCCGCTCGGAAATGGAATCCAGATGCTCGGTCACGTTCACAAACGAGATGGCAAAGTTTTCGTTTTGCAAAGCCAGCACGCGCGCCTGGGAGGCATCGGGAATGTTGGTGTGCAAAATGTAAACGTGGTAGTCCCGCTTTTTGGACGCGTTTTCCATCATCGAGGTCAGCGAAACAATGGTATATTTTAAGAAATTGTCGTCGCAAGCATAAAAAATCGGAATCGTCATAAGCGCTCCTTTCTGGTGTGTGCGAATCCGGAGATAAACTCCGTAGGATATTATAGTTGGCTGCGGGCAAAAAATCAACCTATTTTTCGGAGGATGGGCTCTACAATTCGGGTGGCGGCGTTCTTTCCCCAGTAGAATGGCATTCTCCTCCCAGTAGAGCGCATAGAATGGCTTTCCGATGCGGTTTTTCGCATTGTCTATAAAGAAAGCGGAATGGAACGGGCGGCAAAATCTACAACCGGTCGAGAAAAAATTTTTACGCCGCACCGGCGAAATTGATACAAAAAAGACGAGCTTTGAACGTCTTTTTGCAAAAGAAAAGACCTCTTTTCGAGTAAAAAAGAGGCCTTTTTTCTATGTTTTCGGGACTTTTCAGAGGCGTTGTTTCCGAATTTGTGCCCAAAGGATAATGGCGCCCTGCAACGGAATGCCAATGAGGAACAAGTGCCAAAGGTTTGCTTGGAGTTGCACCAAAAATTGCAAATAGAGCGAGGCAAGCGCCGCCCAGCAAAGGATGGATTCAAACACGATTGCCGGAACGCGGAATTTCCAAAGCAGGCTGAACACCACCATGACCAGCGCCGAGGCTGGAATTGCCCAAATGAGCGCCAGCCAAAAATGTTTGAACTGTAACGCCGGTGAGTTGGAACCGAACAGGAAGAGCGAAAGGGCGATGAGCCAAACCGCGCAAACGGCAAGCAGCTCTACGCCGATGCGGAAACCGAGTTCACTTTTCGGTGCCTCAAATTTGGTGCGCTCCGCGGCGGCGTTTTCGGTGACGAAAAAGTCCAGCGTAACGCCAAAGAGTTCCGCCATTTGCACCAGCACTTTCGTATCCGGCAAAGCCTCGCCCCGTTCCCATTTGGAAACCGATTTATCGGAATAGCCGATTTTTTCGGCAAGCTCGGCTTGCGTCCATTTTTTGGATTTGCGCAATTCCGTCATGTTTTGCGCAATGATTTGTTCCAAATGATCCATGTGACCGTCCTTTCATTCTTTTTGGTCGTCGGTCGGAGCGTTTTCGCTCTGCGGCGGTTCGGGTTGCTTTTTCCGCCGTCTTTTGCGCGGCGGTTCGTCGGGCTTTTTGAACAGCTCGTCAAAATAGTCCTGCAAAGATTCCCAAATGCTCCGGCTGCGCTCCTTCAGGGCAAGCAGAAATTGGGCAAACTTGTTTTTGGTGGCGCGCTCGGCAATTTCCTTTTTCAATTCCTCCAGCCGCACAACAATCTTGTTCTTCTTTGCAAACGCGCGGATTCTGGAAAGCAGCCGGAACGACCACACCACGTCCACCAGGAGCACGCCGTAGAACATTCCAACCACAAACAAAAAGGCAAAATGGGCAAACAGCCAGTCCACCGCGCGCAAAAAGAAGGGGTGCACCAAAAAACGGTAAAGCGCGGCGAGCGCCGTCCAAAAAAGCGAGAATTTGGGGCAAATAATGCCTTGCAGATTTCCCCATTCGCGGCTGTAATCCCAAAGCCGGACCTTCATTCCGTAAACGAAGATCACCCCGGCAAGGTATTCCACGGCGGTCATGGCAAGTCCCATCAAAAGGACCGCAACCGTTGTCCGCCAGACTGCGTTTGGCAAAAAGTCAAACGGAATGCCCGAAAGAAAGTAGAGCAAAATCAGCCCAAAGCCGTAAAGCGGAAGGTAAGGACCAACCAAAAAGCCCGGGTTCAGCCATTTCTTTGCCGAAAAGACGCGGCGGTAGAAAAGTTCCAGCAGCCAGCCGAAACTGCTGCCCAAAGAGAACAAAAACAAAACCGTTAAAAAAAGGTTCAAAAAAGAAACCTCCTCTCCGGCAAATTGTTTGGAAAAGGTAGAGAAAAATGCGGCATTCCCTTTTGGGATTGCCGCATATTTCCGCGGCGGGGCAAAATGGGTTGGTTTTTGCAGTCCCGTCGGTATGATTGTTTGGTTAGTTGAGCGCGTTCAGCTTTTTGGTGAACTGGCTCTTTTTGTGTGCGGCAGCGTTCTTATGGATAATTCCGTAAGCAGCAGCCTGGTCGATCTTTTTCACGGCAACCTTGTAAGCCGCCTGTGCGGCAGCAGTGTCGCCCGAAGCAAGAGCCGCCTCGTATTTCTTCATCTCTGTTTTCAGAGCGGAGCGATACATTTTGTTTTGCAGAGTTTTGGTTTGAATAACTTTTACTCTTTTCTTTGCGGACTTGATGTTCGGCATTTTGTGTTTTCACCTCCCTGTTCAAATTTTGTTTCGCCGGCGCCTGAGAGGGTGCGCACGGTTCATTTCATACGTATTGATATTGTATCACATTCTTTTTGGATTTGCAAGGGCTTTTTTCAATTTTTTTCATTTTTTTGAAAAAGCGACTGCGTCATGCCTTTTTACCCGCGGCAACCAGCAGTTTGATCAGCCCTTCCTCCACCAGTTCCTCGTCGGTTTTCGGGGGGCGGCGATAGTCCACTTCCACAAATTTTTTGTTCCGCGGCAGGGCAAGATCCTCCGCGCAAATGCGGTCGATCAATTCCAGGGCGTATTTATATTTCCGCTCGCCCTTGATTTTGATAACGGTTGGGAATTCGCCAAATTTTTTCTTTTCCGAGGCGTCGTCAACGGCGGACTCGTATTTGGTGCCTTTGAGCGATTCGGGATCCACCGCAAGGTAGATATACAAACAACTGGTCTTTACAATAATTTTTGCAAGATGGTTGCGCCCCTGGTGAAAGGTCTCGTTTGCCCAGCTGATGCGGCTTTTAACGCCCTTGTAGCGCAACAGCGCGTTTTTCAGACCGCTGTAATAATCCTGCATCGGGTCTTTGGATTGGATCAGGCGGCTTTCATAGCTGCGGCGATAGCGGCGGATCAGCTCAATCTCGCCCCGCTTTTCCTGCGCCAAAAGTTCGGCGTAGCGCTCGGGCTGGGCGGCGGCGTCAATCAAGCCAAGCTCGCCGTTTGCGGTAAATTCCGACGCCTGTTCGTCGGTTTTTTCCGGCTTTTCGGGTTTTACAACCTGCGCCGTTTCGGGCTCAACCGCCGACTCTTCGGGGAAGAACTCCACCGGCTCCTCGGATGCTTCGTCCGTCTTTGTCCCGGCGTTCTTTTTGATTTTTGCCCCCAAACCGGTTTTGGCTGCGCCTGCAATTTTTTCCAGCTTTTCGCCAAGCGCAATCAATCCGCACCCCGTCGAGCGCTTTGGGAGGAGCGATGTGACCGCAAGACATAAAAGCCCCAATTTGGCGGATTCGGCAAGGGCTTGCACGCTTTGATTTTCAAACAGGTTGCGTTTTTTGCTCATCGTTTTTCCCCTTTTTTCAAATTTCTGATTTTATTATACCTCTTTTTGGGGAATTTGTAAATAGTTTTTTCAAAAGGCGGAAAAAATCGGCAAAGCTTTGCGCGTATCGTTTTTTGGTTTGCGGCAAAACTATTTTTACCGATTTTATTTTTGCCCCAAAAATTGTTTTTTTACATCCCGTATGTGCAAAAAATGCCTTTTGGCAATCGATTTGGCAAACATGAAAATCTTGCGCCCGGTGCAAACTAACATTCGGCAGCCCGCAAGGGCGCAAATGCAAAAACATTGCGCGAAGGATGGATAAACAGAATGAAAAAACAAATTTGGAGATGGATGATTTCAGCGGTTTTGCTTGCCGGCGCGGCGTGTTCGATTGCGCTTCCCGTGCAGGCGACCGACGATTTGCAAACGATAAAAGACTGCATGGCAATTCAAACAGGAAGCATTTTGGAACAATCCGACCTGCCGGTTGGGGAAGGCGTTGCGCTTTTGACCGGCTCGGAGCCCCTTTCCCAGGAGGAGTTGGAAAACCTGAAACTCTATCCCGGCGGAATGCCGTTCGGGGTCCGGTTTATGACCGACGGCGTAACGGTGGTCGGTTTTTCGGATATTGAAAAGGACGGCAAAAAAATCAACCCCGCCCTTTCGGCGGGCGTCAAGCGCGGCGACGTCATTTTGCGCGTCAACGGCGCCCCGCTGGAAAGCGCAAGCGATTTGACCGAGCGCATTGAGGAGGGGAACGGTGCGGCAATGACATTGCTTTGCCGGCGCGGAAACAAGGAGCTGGAATTCCGCCTGACGCCGGTCTTTTGCGACGCGGAAAACCGCTATAAAACCGGAATTTGGGTGCGGGATAGCGGCGCCGGCATTGGAACGGTGACCTTTCTTTTGCCCGATGGCGGCGCCTTTGCCGGGTTGGGGCACGGAATTTGCGACGCCGACAGCGGCGAGCCGATTCCCATTCGGCGCGGCAGCGTTTCGGATGTTACCATTAGCGCGGTGGTCAAGGGAACGCCGGGAGACCCCGGCGAGCTGAAAGGGTATTTCAACCCCGGCAAGGTCGGCTCTCTCCTGGGCAATTCGCCCTACGGCGTTTGGGGCGTTTACACCGAATTGCCCGATCTTTCCGCCGCGCCGATGAGCGTTGCCCAAAAAGAGGAGGTGCGCGAAGGGGACGCCTCCATTCTTTGCACACTGGCGGATAACGTCACACGCGAATACAGCGTGCGCCTTTCGGCGGTCAATCCCGCGGCGGACGGCGGAAAATGCTTTACCGTTACCGTTACCGATCCGCGCCTGCTCTCCCAAACCGGCGGCATCGTCCAGGGAATGTCAGGCTCCCCGATTTTGCAAAACGGCAAACTCGTCGGCGCCGTGACCCATGTTCTTGTCAACGACCCTACCACCGGCTACGGCATCTTCCTGGAAAACATGCTGGCAAGAATGCCGGTTGTGA
>CAMOLD010000080.1 GCA_946618395.1 uncultured Clostridia bacterium | reverse complement strand
AGAAGCGTCTTCGGCGCCCTCCACTGCGTCGGTGCAGTTTGCGGCATACTCAATCAGTTTATCCAGCGTCCATCTGCCCTCTTTAACCAAATTGTAAAGGTCGGCGGTCGAGTCATCCGATTTATAGTCCAACGCATTGTTGAGCAACCGTTTGTTGAAGAAGATGCACGCCGAGGAATACATATCGGTCAAGGAAAGCGGGCCGGTTGCAATGTAGGAGCAGTTCTTATAGCTTGCGGCGCGGGTAAATTCGCCGTCCCACCATTCCTTCTCCAAGTTAACAACCGGAATTTGCTCCGAATTGAGCCAGTTGAGGCAATACCCCTGCACCGAGGAGCCTGCCAGCTGGTAGGTCTGCCCGGCGATCAGCTGGTAAATATCATCGGTGGTGTTGACGGTCACTTTCCTCCAAAACTCGCTCCAGTCGGGAGTGGTTCTTCCGGTGTCAAAATCCAATGTAACGCCGTAGCGGTTCTGCACCTTTTGGTTGCGGAGCGCAATGCTTGCGCTGATAACGTCGGGACTGCCGCTTTCGCCAATCCATTCTTCCTCATACCGCTGACCTTGGCGATACAGAATGGTATAGGTCTTGCTGGAATAGTCGGCTTTGGGAAGCGGAGCAAGATCCTCTTCTTCTTTTTCTATACCATCCAGTTCGTTGTAGTTTTCATCAAAATTCTTGCCGCAAACCGAGCATTGATAGTGCCCTTTTGTGGTTGCCGTTTCGGCAATCCAGTTGCCGTAGGTGTGTTTGCCGGTAGGAGGAATGAGTGTATCATCCTCTTTGGTAATGGTAAGTTCGTTTTCTTCTGCATCAAAGTATCTGTGGCAGAGGGCACAACCATAAATCTCAATTTCTCCGTAGTCTCCGCAGGTGGGCGGTGTTTCGGATTGCAACTTTGTGAGCATATGTTTCACCTCGGTTTTCCCGTTGGTGTAAACAACAACGATGTCCCCGTTTTGGTCAAATTCAACGGAAGCAACGCCAACGCCGGTGTCGCCTTTGTCGCCATCCTTGCCGTTCTGACCAACAACTTTTCCAAGATTGTTCTCTGTTCCGTCAGTCAAAGTGATGATCAGCTCGCCCTGATTGTTGATTTCGGTTTTGGCAATACCAACGCCGGGGTCACCTTTTTCTCCCTTTTCGCCCTTGACAACACCAAGGTTGACGGTTTGCCCGTTGGTCAAAACAACAACCAGCTTGCCCTCGGAGTCAATGAGGAGCGTGGAGATGCCGACACCATCCTTGCCGGGCTCGCCGGGAGCGCCCTGCAACTGGGCAAGGAACTCGTCCAGCGTTCCTTCATAGCCCAATTCCTGCGCTCGTTCAAATGCAAGCTCGTTCGACCATTTGAGCGCCGACAGGTCGTTCTTTTTGGGAACAATCCTGCCTTCGCACGCCGAAAAAAGCATGGCTACTGCCAAAAGCAAAGCCAAAACGAGTGTGACTTTTTTCATTTTTTTCTCGTCCTCCTGAAATGAAATAAAAAATGCGCCGCCACATCAGAATACGCCGCTTGAATGATAACATTTTTATTATATCAATATTCTCCCTATTTTGCAAGCCTTTTTTATGTTTCTTTCTGTTTTTTTACTTGACTTTTCCCGCAAAAAAATCTATAATAGAGTAGAATCTACGAAAAAGCAGGTGGAAAACATGATTTTTTATTACATTCGTCACGGGGACCCCATCTATAATCCCAACGGTTTGACCCCCCTTGGCACACGCCAGGCGGAAGCTCTTGGCAAACGGCTTGCCACGCATGGGCTCGACCGCATTTTCGCCTCCTCTTCCGAGCGCGCGATCCAAACCGCGAAACCCGCCGCCGAGATGCTGAAACTGCCCATTGAAATTTTGGACTGGGCAAACGAGGACTACGCATGGCAGGAATTGACGGTGCGCAACGAAAAAGGCGAACCCGAGGAATGGTGCTTTGACGACCGCGAATTTGCCCGCTTTATGAATACCGAGGAAGTGCGCGCGCTGGGTGACAAATGGTATCTTCACCCCGAAATGGCTCGTTTTGAAGCCGGCTACCGCCGCATTGCCGACGCCGCCGACGCGCTGCTGGAATCCCTTGGCTACCATCATGACCTGAAAACGCACACCTATCAGCAAATTCGTCCCAACAACGACCGTGTGGCGCTCTTTGCCCACGGCGGCACCGGCAAAACCTTCCTTTCCCACATTCTGGACATGCCCTTCCCCGCCTTCACCACGCATTTTGACATCTCGCATTCGACCATGACCGTCATCAATTTCGGCGAGCCACACAAGGATAACGATCCCATTGTGCCGGGCGTTTTGCAATTTGGAAGCGACTCCCACCTTTATAAAGAAGGTCTGCCCACAAAATTCTGGAACCGGTTTTATGTATAAAAGAAAGCCGAAAAAACAATCAAAAAAGTCTTGACAAACCCTTTTTGGTATGCTATAATAGTCAAGCGTTCCAATTGAAAGAAAAAACTTGAAAAAAGTTTTGAAAAATCTGTTGACAAATGTTTCCGGTTATGCTATAATAGTCAAGCGTTCCAAAAAAATCGGGAGCATAGCTCAGTTGGGAGAGCATCTGCCTTACAAGCAGAGGGTCATAGGTTCGAGCCCTGTTGTTCCCACCAGCAGGCAGTGCCAAGGCGCTGTCGCAAAAAACGGCGGGGCAATCGCTCCACCAAACGGTCCGGTAGCTCAGTTGGTTAGAGCGCTAGCCTGTCACGCTAGAGGTCGTGGGTTCGACCCCCATCCGGATCGCCACCTGAAAAAACTGCGCGAAAGCGCTGTTCCATAAAAAATACAGCCCTTGCTGTATGCCTCTGTAGCTCAGTTGGTAGAGCAGGGGACTGAAAATCCCCGTGTCGTTGGTTCGATTCCGACCGGAGGCACCATTCCGCGGATTTAGCTCATTTGGTAGAGCGCCACCTTGCCAAGGTGGAGGTGGCGGGTTCGAGCCCCGTAATCCGCTCCATCAAACGGGCACGAAAGCATATTTCGTGCCCGTTTTTCCAAAAAAATACGGCGCCATAGCCAAGCGGTAAGGCAGAGGTCTGCAAAACCTTCATCCCCGGTCCGATTCCGGGTGGCGCCTCCAAACAGAAGCACCCGTCCTGTTGGACGGGTGCTTCTGTTTGGGCGTGCTACGCACGCAAATCGGCCGGCACCGTGCGCCACAGGCGCACGGGATCCGGTTCGCATTCGCCGCTCGGAGATCGAAAAGCTTGCTTTTCAGGCGCAGAGCGTGCGAATATTCGCCGCAGGCGAAATACCGGGGGCAACCCAGCCGGGTGCTCTTTTTTTGGAGGCGCCACCCGGTTGTGAAGAACCGGCACGGCGCATGGTAATGATTGCTTTTCAATAATTTTGTGCGCCGGATCCGGTTCGGAACATTCGCGGCGCAAAGTGACCGCGAAATTCCGGGTATCGCTCGACGGGGCTCGATGCCCCCGAGAGCGATCGCGCCCGTCCAATTCGCCCTGCCTTTTATAAAAGCATTGACTTTTTTTGCAGGGTATGTTACAATAGGAACAGATTCCGACGAAAGGAGGTTCCGCCCATGAAAACCCGCCTCAAAGACATCGCCGAGGCGACCGGATTCTCGGTGAACACGGTCTCCCACGCTTTGCGCGACGCGCCCGACATTGCCGAGGAGACCAAGCGCCGCATTCGCGAAGTTGCCGACCGGCTGGACTACATTCCAAACCTGCAAGCAGGCAGTATGAAATCCGGCAAGAGCCGCATCGTTTCGGTCATTCTTCCCGACATCGGCAACCCCCATTTTACCATCATGTTCCGCGAGATTGAGCGCTATTTCAGCGCTTTGGGCATGACCCCTTTCTTTATGAACACCGCCGAGAACGCCGACGCCGAAATCAACGCCGTTCGGCTTTCCATTGGGCAAAACGTGGACGGTGTGCTCCTCTGCCCCACCCAAACGCAAACCGAGAGCATCCGCCTGTTGGAAAAATCCAAAATCCCCTTTGTGCTGGTCGGTCGCCGCTTTGAGGAGCTTGACACCGACTACGCCGTTTGCGATGACACTGAAGGCGCCCGGATTGCCACCGAATATCTCCTTTCGCTCGGGCACCGCAACATCGCCTTCGTGCGCGTCAACGAGCACATTTCCTCCGACCGCGAGCGTTTTGCCGGCTATTGCCGCGCGCTCTCCGACGCCGGGTTTGCCAATAAGCAAATCGTCCTTCCCCTGACCTTGACCGAGGAGGAAAACCGCGACGCCATTCGCGCCTTCCTGCAAACCAACCCCGAAGTTTCCGCCATCCTCGCCTTTAACGATATGCTGGCCTATGCCATCATCCGCGAGGCGGACGACCTCGGGCGCCGCGTGCCCGAATCGCTTTCGGTCGTCGGGTTTGACCACATCGCTTCGGATTATCCCCTGCCCCTGGAATTGACCTCGGTCAGCGTTGCCAAAAAACACATCGCGCGCTCGGCTTCCGAGCTGCTCTACGACCGCATCCGCGGCGCCGCACCTGCCGAAAAACAGCATCTCATCCTGCCAACCAAACTGGAAATCGGCAAAACAACGGCAAAAAAACAATGAGAAACCGCGAGGGGCGGAGGACTTTTCTTGCAAGAAAATGTCCCCCGCCCCTCGCGCTCCCCACCCCCTAAAAGAACTTTGAAAAAAATGTTTTTCAAATTCTATTGACAAATCCGAAAAAATGTGCTATGATGATAATACAAGGCTACATTAACGATAATGTAGCCGCTGAAAGGAAGAACGCCATGAACAACGAACTGTATCAATATTATGTCATCGACCGCGTGCATCGCGGATTGCGGAGCGACTGGAAAGAAGACCTTGCCGCAAAGTATGCCGCCGAAGGACTCTCCCCCGAGGAGCGCATGGTGCGCCGCTTTGAGGCGGCTTGCCAAAAGGAAACCCCTGCCATTCATCCCCTGGAAAAAATCGTTCTGCGCCGCACCATTCGCAAGCTGCCGGACGTTTTGACCGAGGCGGAGTGGGCGGATATTCGCAAGGACCACTATGTCCATGAGCTGGGCTACGTTTCCAACCTCTCCCCCGACTACGAAAAAACCATTGCCCAGGGGCTTCTTGCCCGCCGCGAGAACGCCACGCCGGCGCAAAAGCGCGTCATTGACGCCATCATCGGGCTTTGCGACCGGTATCAAGCCGAGGCAAAGCGCATGGGGCGCGAGGACATTGTTGCCGTTTTTGACCGCGTTCCGCGCTACGGCGCGCGCAATTTCCGCGAGGCACTTCAATTCTTCCGCATTCTGCATTTCTCGCTCTGGTTGGAGGGCGACTACCATAACACCGTCGGTCGCTTCGACCAATATATGTTCCCCTACTTCAAAAAAGATCTGGATGCCGGCGTTTACACCAAGGAAAGCGCACTGGAACTGGTGGAAGATTTCTTCCTTTCCTTCAATAAGGATAGCGACCTCTACGTTGGCGTTCAACAGGGCGACAACGGGCAAAGCATGGTGCTTGGCGGACGCCTTCCGGACGGAACCGAGGGCTTTAATCTGCTCTCCGAGCTCTGCCTGACCGCTTCGCGCAACCTCAAACTCATCGACCCGAAAATCAATCTGCGCGTCAATAAGAATACCCCCATCGAGCTTTACGATATGGGCACCGAGCTGACCAAAGTTGGCCTCGGCTTCCCGCAGTATTCCAACGACGATGTGGTCATCGAAGGCTTGACGCGCCTGGGCTACGATTACGCCGACGCGGTGAACTATGTGGTTGCCGCCTGCTGGGAGTTCATCATTCCCGGCGTGGGCAACGACATTGCCAACATCGGCGCCGTCAACTTCCCCAAGCTGGTGGACGAAGTGTTGCGCGCCTATCTGCCTACGGGCGGCGATTTTGAAGGTCTGCTCCAAGCGGTTCGCGCGGCAATCAAAGCCGAGTGCGAGCGGCAAATGGCAACCATCAAAAACGTTTGGTTCCTGCCCTCACCCATGATGGACCTTCTCCGCGACGCCAAAAAATACAACAACTTTGGTCTGCATGGTTGCGGCATCGCCTCGGCGGCGGATGCGCTTGCGGCTGTCAAGGAATATGTTTTTGATAAAAAGACGGTTACCCCTGCCCGCCTCTTTGCGGCGCTGGATTGCGATTATGCAAACGACCCCGAACTGCTCCACCTTTTGCGCTACGAAGCACCCAAAATGGGCAAAAACGACGACCGCGCCGACAAGATGGG
>CAMOLD010000079.1 GCA_946618395.1 uncultured Clostridia bacterium | reverse complement strand
GAAGCAAACCGGTCCAGCACCATGCAAAGCGCCGCCATGACGGCGGTCAAAATCAATTTCAGCAAATGCCGTTGACTTTTGCGCATAAAAAATTCCTCCTTTTCCACTCATATCGCAGAAAACAGGAGGAAAGCCCGGGCGGGCTCGCGTTCTTTTTTGCGTTATGAAGCGGGATGCAGAAAACGAACCGCAACGGAAAAAATCCGTATTCGTCCGCGCGACAAACTCCCCGTCCGCGCGGCACTGGCAGGCAAAGCGCCAAACGCCCGTTTTCTTACTCTTCATTTTCAAATTTGTCGAAAAACGACTTTCCTATATTATATGCTCCGGCAATCGGTTTGTCAATAGATTTTTTGCGATTTTTGCACCCGACAAAGAAAAGCAAGATTTTTATAAATTTTCCATGATTTTCCAAAAAATGACAGCTTTTCGTCTTGACAGAATTCTCAAAAAGGATTATAATAAGGAAAACCATCGAAAAAAAGAAAAGGGGATTCGCATTATGAAATCAACCGGAATGGTTCGCAAAATTGATGAACTCGGGCGCATCGTCATGCCCGCCGAGATCCGCCAGACGCTGGGGCTGGAAGTCCGCGACGCTATGGAAATTTTTATTGACGGCGAGCGCGTTATCCTGCAAAAATATCAGCCGTCCTGCATTTTCTGCACCAATGCCGACGACCTGATTGACTTTGGCGGCAAACGCATTTGCCCCGAATGCCTTGCAAAACTGAAAAAACTGAATTGACCGAATAGAGGAGAAACCCATGAAAACCACCGAACTGCGCGCCGCGCTTTCCCGCGGCGATTTTGACAAGCGCTTTTGTTACATCTACGGCGAAGGGGCGCTGGCGGCGCAAAAAGAGCGCTATGCAAAGGCGCTTTCCGCCTTTGAGGAGCTTTACGGCACCGACCGCGACGCCGCCTTTTATTCGGTTGCCGGGCGTAGCGAGCTTTCGGGCAACCACACCGACCACAACCACGGTTGCGTGATTGCCGCCTCCATTGATTTGGACATCATTGCCGTTGCTTCTCCGCGCGCCGATGCGGTCATTCGCATCAAGAGCGAGGGCTTTCCCGAGGACGTGGTCGATCTGACCGCCTTTACCGCCCCCAAACAGGAGCGGTTTGAGCGTTCGGACGCTTTGATTGCCGGAATGGCGGCAGGTTTTCGGAAAGAGGGCTTTGCCGTTGGCGGTTTTGACGCCTACACCACCTCCAACGTGCTCAAAGGCTCGGGCATTTCCTCCTCGGCGGCGTTTGAGGATATGGTGGGCAACATTCTCAACTATCTTTATAACGACGGCAAGATCAGCAATGTGGAAATTGCCAAGCTGGCGCAGTATGCCGAGAATGTCTTTTTCGGCAAACCCTGCGGGCTGATGGATCAGGTTGCCTGCGCCGTTGGGGGAATTGTTGCCATCGACTTTGCCGACCCCAAACAGCCGATCATTGAAAAAATCGATTTTGATATGAGCGCCGCGGGCTATAATCTTTGCATTGTCAACACCGGCGGAAACCATGCCGACCTGACCGGCGACTATGCCTCGGTCCCTGCCGAGATGAAAGCTGTTGCCGCCTGCTTCGGCAAACCGGTTTTGCGCGAGGTGGAGGAGGAAAAAGTGCTTTCATCCATTGCCGAGCTGCGCCAAAAGACCAATGACCGCGCCGTGATGCGCGCGCTGCACTTCTACGCCGAGAACCGCCGCGTCGCCGCGCAAAAAGCGGCGCTCAAAGCCGGCGACGTCAAGGCGTTCTTTACCGAGGTCATTGCTTCCGGGCGCTCCTCCTTCTGCTATTTGCAAAACGTGTTTACCACCAAAAATCCGGCGGAGCAGGGACTCTCTCTTGCGCTCTGCCTTGCCGAGCGCGTGCTCGCGGGCAAAACCGCGGCATGGCGTGTTCACGGCGGCGGATTTGCCGGAACAATCCAGGCATTCGTCCCCAACAACGCGGTGGAAGAGTTCCGCGCAGTTATGGACGCCGCTTTCGGAACGGGCGCCTGCATGGTCCTGCGCATTCGCCCGGTGGGAGCCACCAAAATTTGAACGAACGAGCGGGGGAGGGGAAAACGCCCCTCCCCCGTATTTCTTTTAAAAAAAAGGAAACCCGATATGATACGCTTTCAAAACCCCTTTCGCAAAGGGCAAACAGGGCTTGCGCTGTTGCTGATCTTCAATACCGCGTGGCTCGCAACGCTCTATTTCGTGTTGCCGGCGGTTCTTTATTTCCCATACCTGCCCTTCATCTATCTGGCAATCGGCGGTGCATTGATCGTTTGGTTTGTCATTTACAATAAAGGTTTTACCCACCGGCGCAAAACGCCCGAAAACCTGCCCATAGGGATGAAGAAAGATGAAATTGAAGCCTGGAACGCCGAAGGGGAACGCCTGTTTCGCCGGTCGCGCTGGGCGCTCACCTTCATCATTCCCATTCTGCTTGTTTTTTTTGCCGATTTGATTTATTTGTTCTTCGGGCAAATCGTAGCGGGGTGGTTCCAATGAGTTTGCATATCTGCTCGCTATATTCCGGCTCCACCGGCAATGCGTTTTTGATTGCCCAAGGCGGGGAGTGCATTCTGATTGACGGCGGCAAAAATTGCAAGCGCCTTTGCGCCTGCCTTGCCGAGGTCGGCTATGCGCCATCGCAGGTGCGCGCCGTGTTCGTCACGCATGAGCATAGCGACCACATCAGCGCCCTGCCGGTGTTTGCCAAACGGTATCAAATCCCGGTGCACGCCGTTGGCGAGACCGCCGACGCGCTCCTTTTTGCGGGGGTTGCCCCGGCGCTGGTCGTCCGGCATTCGGCACCTTTTCAAACGGCGGTGGGGAATTTTTCGGTTTCGGCGTTTCCAACGCCGCATGATAGCCGCGCGTCGGTTGGCTACCGCATCGAGGTTCAAACCGGCGAGGGCGTTTGCAAGGTCGGATACGCAACCGATATGGGCGCGCCGACCGAAATTGTGGAGCAAAACCTGACCGGGTGCGACTATGTGATTTTGGAAAGCAACCATGATATTGATATGCTTTGGAACGGCGGATACCCCTACTACCTCAAAAAACGCATTTACGGCGAGCGGGGGCACCTTTCCAATGCCGATTGCGCCGCACTTGCCGGGCGGCTTGCCCAAAGCGGCACCAAGCGCATCCTGCTGGCACATTTGAGCCGCGAGAACAACACCCCGGAGCTTGCCTACCAAACCACCGCCGCGCGTTTGTGCGGCAAGGATGTTATTCTTCGGGTCGCCGCGCCCGAAGCCGTTACCGAACTGATTTGAAAGAAAGAGGAAAAAGATGCTCAACGTTACGCTTGTTGCCGTTGGAACGCTGAAAGAAGACTACCTCCGCGCGGCGTTTGCCGAATATGAAAAGCGGTTGCGCGCGTTTTGCAAATTGGAGCTTGTCAACGTCAAGGAATCCAAACTGCCCGAAAATCCCGGCGCGGGCGAAATTGCCGCCGCGCTGGAAGAGGAGGGAAAAGCCATTCTTGCCGTTCTGCCGCCGCGCGCCTACCGAATCGCCCTTTGCGTGGAGGGAAAGCAGCTTTCCTCCGAGGAACTTGCCGAAAAATTGGAGCAAATCGGCGTATCGCACGGCGCGGTCGCCCTGATCATCGGCTCTTCCCACGGGCTTTCGCCGTCGGTCAAAGAGGCGTGCGATTTTCGCCTCTCGGTCTCCAAACTCACCTTTCCGCATCAGCTTATGCGGGTCATTCTTTTGGAAACGCTCTACCGCTCGCTGGGCATTTTGCGCGGCACGAAATATCACAAATAAAAAACCGCCCGGCAAACGCCGGGCGGAAGGATTTTTCCCTTTTTGTTGCGAATCAAATGGTCCCCGTAATCGTGATGGTTGCCTCTCCGGGGGTGGAAGACCAGGTGCCGTCCTCGTTTTGGGTAAAGGTTGCGGCAGGAATGGTCAAAGCGCCCGGCGCGGTCTGGAACAGTCCGCTTGCCTCGTCGTAGGTGTAGCCGGTTGCCGACATCGGCGCGCCGTTCAGCGTTACGGCAATGCCCGAAAGAATCGGGTCAAAGGTGTCGGTCAAAACCGGGCCGTTCTCGCCGCCCGCCGCCTCGTTTCCGCTGTTGCGGAGGATGAAGGTGTAGGTCAGGCTGTCGTTCCCGGACACCACCAAAGGCGAAAGCGATTTGCAAATCGAAAGCTCTGCCCCAACGTTTGCCGCCACGGTTGCCGTGGCGGTTACGGGAAGCGTGCAGTCCCCGTTGACAACAACGGTGTTGGTTAGCGTTGCGCCAACTTCGGGGGAGGCGTATTCGTTCACAACCGCTTCGTAAATCACGGCGGCGTTTCCGCCGGCAGGAACCGAAATTCCCTCAATCGTCAGCGTGCTGCCGCCGGTTGCGGCGGGCGCGGGCTGAGCCGTGCCGTTCACAAAATAGTGCACCGAACCTTCCGAATAGTTCAAAAGCGGCGTTCCGCCCTCTCCGGCGCCCAAATCGTCAACAAGCGTCAGGTCGGTCAGGGCAACGGTATCGGAGTTGACCAGATTCACAACGTAGGTCAGGCGCCCGCCAACCGTATAGGCGCTTTCCAGCACGGTTTTGGTCACGGAGAGAACATCTGCAATCTCGCCGGTAACGGTGTTGGAAAGAACCACGGTGTTGTTGTAGGAAAGCTGCGCCCGGTTGGTAAATTGTTGTGGCATAAATCGGATACCTTTCTGAAAAAATCAGAGCAGGGGCAGGGCATCTGTCCGCTGTCCCCGCCATTGTCAGTATATGTCGGAACCGGGCGGCAGGTGTGGCGCAGGACGGGCTTTTATGCGTAAAATTGATGGTTGCCGATGGTGAAAAGATAGGGGCGTGCGCGCTGGATCCAGGTGCTGGTTGCCAGGCGCGGATTGACAAAATAAAGCGCCCGGTCGGAGAGCGAGTAGCCTTCCATGCAAATCTTTGCCGCAATCACGGCGTTTGCCGAGGGCGCGTCATAAATGGTGCCGAAAGAAACCGGCGAGAACTGCGTGCCGTATTTGCGGTCAAAAATCACGCCCCAAACGGTGTTTGGAAATTCGGGCGATGCCACGCGGTTGTAAACCACGTTGCCAACGGCAATCTGCCCTTCCAAAGATTCGCCCCGCGCCTCGGCGGAAATGATGCGGGAAAGCCAGTAGAGCGTGTCGGCGTCATAATTCGCCGCAGGGACGGCATTTTTGCCGGTCCGGGAAAGGCGGACGGCGCAAAGAGAGGCGTCCCATTCCAATTCCAGCGCAAAGGCGCGCGCAAGCGGTCGGACGGGAACATAAAGCGAGCCGGAAAGGTTACGAATTTTTTGAACGGTGTAAAAGCAATGCCCGTTGGCAAGGATGTAAACTTCTCCCTCGCGCACCGTCATGGTCAGCGCGGTGGATTTGACCGTTGCGGTTTTGGTCCGGCTGTTCCAAAAAATGTCGTTCGCGCCCAACAGGGTTGCGAATTTGCGCAAGGGAACATAGGTTGTTCCGCTTATGCGCAGGCATTCGCCGGCAAGCACCTCCTCGTTTTCCAGATAGACCGGGGTTTCAATTCCTCCGGGCGGCGCGGCGGAAGCGGCAAACAGCCCCGCCTGTCCCCAAAGCAAACAAAGCCCCAAAAGGACGATCCAAATTCTTGTTTTGATTTTCATCGGGAAATCTCCTTTCGTTGAGATACCCCCATTGTAACATACCGGCGCGCGGGCGCGCAACCCACACTTTCCGGCAATCAAGGAAAGCGCAGTCAGCTCTGCCAAAAGCAGGAAAAACCAACAACCGCGGAGAGAAACTATGAAACGTTACACACACCTGGTCTGGGATTTTAACGGCACCATTCTGGATGACGTCGGCTATGACGTCGGCATCACCAATCACCTGTTGCAGGCGCACGGCCTGCCACCGCTGGCAAACGAGGACGCCTACCGGGAGATTTTCGGCTTTCCTGTCATCGATTATTACCAACGATTGGGCTTTGATTTTTCCAAAACCCCCTTTCCGGTGCTTGCCGACGAATGGATGAACGATTACAACAGCAAAAAGGAACAGGCGCCGCTCCACCGGGGGATCAAGGAACTTTTAGAGGCGGTACGTGTATCAAAAATCCCCCAAATTTTGCTTTCGGCAACCAAAAAGGAAATGCTTTTGGAGCAGCTGGAAAGTTTGGAAATTGCCGGGTTGTTTGACGAGATTATTGGCGCCGGCGACCACCATGCCTACGGAAAAACCGACCTTGCCCGCGAATGGAAGCGGCAAAATCCGAGTGCGGTCCCCCTGATGATCGGCGACACCGACCA
>CAMOLD010000078.1 GCA_946618395.1 uncultured Clostridia bacterium | reverse complement strand
CTGGTTCTCACACTGCACGATTGCTGGTTTTTTACCGGGAAGTGCACCCACTACACCTCGGCAAACTGCAAAAACTGGCAAACGGTCTGCCACGATTGCCCAAAATTAAAGCAGAACATTCCCAGCTACTTTTTTGACCGGACCAAAAAAATGTTTTTGGAAAAGCAAACGGAGTTTGCCAAGCTGGAGCGCCTCGGTGTCATCGGCGTTTCCGGCTGGATTACCGGGCAGGCAAAAGAAAGTCCGGTTCTGCGCCGCGCAAAGTTTACCACCATTTATAACTGGATCGACACCGCGCAATTCCATCCGGTGCCGGATGGAACCTACAAAAAAGAACTGGGAATCCCGGAAGGGGCAAAGATCGTTGCCTGCGTTTCCAACGACTGGATTCCCGGGACCGAACGCTACCTGGATTTGTTCAAGCTTGCCGACCGTCTGCCCCCCGAATATGTCATTTTGGTTGGCGGAAAGACTAACCCCGGCGATGTTTTCCCCGCAAATATCCGCCTGTTGGGCTATTTGAGCGTTCCGGAGCTTGCGCGCCTGTATTCAAACGCGGACGTTTACGTTCACCTTTCCCGCGAGGACACATTCGGGAAGGTGATTGTGGAGGCGCTCGCCTGCGGCACCCCGGTGGTGACCTACCGGTCCACCGTTTATCCGGAAATTGTTTGCCAAAGCTATTTGGGGGAATGTGTGGAAACCGGCAACACGGACCAACTGGCGGCCGCCGTTTGCAGGGTCGCGACTGCGGAGCAGGACCCGCAAAAGCGGGTTGCCCATGTCAAAGAGCGCTTTTCCAAGGAAAAGCTGATTGACGCAACGATTGATTTTTACCGGGAAATTTGAAAAAAGCAAAACCAAACCAGGAAAGGAGGTATTGGAGAATGGATAATAACAGACAGCCATTGCTGGCGGGCTTTCATATTGCGCTGATTCTGATTTTTGCCGCAAAATATTTGCTCTCTTCTGTCACCGTCCTAATTCCCTATACTATCTTCCTGGCGCTGGAACTGATCTACTTTGCGTTCTGTTTCCTCTATGAAAACAGCTCGGTGCGCTGGGCCATGTTCGGAATTGCAATGTTGATTCTGCTGCTCTCCTTCCTTTACTATTTCTTTACGGTGACCTCCACGGTGAGCGTGGGTGTTTCATACTACAACCTTAAGCGCTTTTTCACCAAGTTCAATCAGCTGGTCAACTTCTTCTTTCCCATCTTGCTGTTGCATAACTACTGCAAGTTGAAAACAAAACACCGCCATATCATTCTACTGATTGTCATGGTGCTCTTTTCCTACGTTGTCGTTCACTCCACCATCGTATTCTTCAGCGGGGAGGGCACCGCGCGCAAGTGGGGCACCTTCTCGGATATGGAAGTTGAAAACGTGGCGACCTACTTCTTTGTGTATGCCGTTTCGGCACTCATCCCGTCCCTGTTCGGATTTTTGCGGAAAAACAAAAACCGGGCGCTTCAAATTGCCACCATTGTTTATGTTCTGTTGCTGTATGTCTTCCTGTTCAGCTCGCAATATACGCTTGCCATCGTCATTCCAACGGCTTGTATTATCCTCTCGGTTGTTCGGAGCCAAAAGAAGGAACGGCAAATTCTTTTCCTGTTTATCATGTTGTTTGTGCTGGTTTTAACGCCGGTAATTTTGAGCTTGCTTGTCAACGTCATCAGCCCCGAAAACCAAATTCGGTCGCGCCTGATGTCGGTCATCGAAGTTTTGCGGGGAGAGGTGGACTCCAACAACTACAACCACTTAGAAGGGCGCCTGACCCTTTACAGAAAGTGTTTGCAGTATTTCTTCAAGAGCCCGCTGATCGGCAACCGGGCGGTGCCTTTTGACGGACACGCAACCTTTTTGACCATGCTTTGCGACCTCGGGTTGCTCGGTGTTATTCCGGGCTACACGCTGTATTTTAGCAGCCGGCGGGCCGTTCGCTCGATTGTAAAAAACAAAAAGCTGTATTCCTTGTGGTTTTTCAGCTTCCTTTCCTTGATGATTACGGGCTTTTTAAACCCGATTCACAGCGCCGAAGTGGCGGCGTATTCGGTATATTTTATCGGTCCGGCGCTTTTGAAATTTAAGTTTGACGGAGAAAAACATGAGCAAGTATAAAGTTTGCGGTTACGATATGGAGGTCCTGCACGCGCGGCAGCTGGAAATTGCCGCCGAGGTGGATCGGATCTGCCGGAAGAACGGCTTTCGCTATTCGCTTTACGGCGGCTCGGTGATCGGGGCTGTCCGCCACAATGGGTTTATTCCGTGGGACCACGACATTGATTTGTGCATGCCGCGGAAGGACTACGAAAAGTTCCGCAAATACTGCAAAAAACACCCGAGCGAAAAATTCTTTTTCAGCAATTACTACTCCGAAAAAAAATACCCCAACAACTGGGGCAAAATGCGCAGCACCAACACCGTCTTTCAGGAAAAAGAGCTGGTGGGGCTGAATATTCACAACGGCGTTTTTATTGATATTCACCCCATTGATAACATCCTGCCGTTCTTTTTGAAATTGCAGGTTCGTATCGCCTCTTTCTGGGCGTGCGTGCATCATGTCAAAGTGGGCATGCAGTATCCCAAAAACTTCAAACGGGTCATTTATAAAATTTTCGGCATCCTCCCGCTGTGGCTCATCAATTTTAACCGCGACCTTGCCATGAAGCTGTTTGATTGGTTGCCGACAAAGTATGTTTATAAGATTTGCCACCCCAACAACGGTATTTACCCAATCAAGCGCTCCACCTTTGAGGAGCTGATCGAGCACAAGTTTGAGGATAAAACCTTCTTTATTCCAAAGGACTACGACGAGTTTCTGCGTAAGCGCTATGGGAACTATATGGAGTTCCCTCCCGAAGCGGAGGAAACCGAATGTTGTACCTCTATTACCGAGTGTAAACTTTGAAAGCAAGGGGAATTGCACATGAAAAACTGGGAAATTGACGTATCGGTGCTGGTCATCTTTTTCCGGAGAGCCGACGCGTTGCAAAAAACGTTTGCGGCGGTCAAAGCCGCAAGACCGCGCCGCCTGTTTTTGTGGCAGGACGGCCCGCGCAACGAATCGGATATGCCGGGCATTTTGGAATGCCGCAAGATCGTTGAGGATATCGACTGGGATTGCGAAGTTTACAAAACGTATAACGAAAAGAATTTCGGTTGCGATCCCTCTACCTACTATAGCCACAAATGGGCGTTTTCCATTACCGATAAATGTATTGTATTGGAGGACGACTTTGTTGCAAACAAAAGTTTCTTCCTTTTCTGCAAGGAACTTTTGGATCGCTACGAAAACGACGAGCGCATCAACCACATTTGCGGTATGAATGTGCTGGGAGAATACCGGGATTACCCCTACGACTACTTTTTCGGCTATACCGGCACCAACGCATGGGCAAGTTGGAAACGGGTGATTGACGGTTGGGATGAATCCTATCAATTTCTGCACTGCGAACGGGAGCTGAACAACCTGCGGAGAATCTACGGCAAAAAATTTGACCGCTGGCTGAAAGTTGCGCGTCAGCGCGAAACCACCGGCGTTCCGTATTGGGAGAGCATTCTTTGCTTTGACAGCCTGATGAACTCCCGCCTTGCCGTGATTGCAAGCAAAAACATGGTGGAAAACGTAGGCATGACGCAATCCACCCATTCGGAAACGCAGTTGAAGTTTTTGACAAAGACCGAACGAAGGCTGTTCACCCTTCCCACCTACGAGTATGAGTTTCCGCTTCGGCACCCGCCCTATGTCATTCCGGAGGCGGAGTATTTCCGGCAGTTGAACCGGTTTTTTGCCATTGGGCATCCGCTGATCCGCCTGTATCGAAATATTTATCACTTTTTCAAATATATTCGATATGGCATTATTTTTAAGAAGATTTGGAAAAAACTCCGCAGAAAGTAAGAGAATGTGTAATTGATCGTGTTCAATAAACAGATAGGGAATAAGAAATCAAAATGAATACCGGAAAACAAATTCGCCTCGGTGCAGTCCTTTCCTATTTGCAAATGGCAATCGGTATTATCATCGGCATTCTTTATACGCCGGTGATGATCCGCAAGCTCGGGCAAAGCGAATACGGGCTCTATGTGACCGCCGCCTCCATTATCTCCATGCTGACCATTTTGAACCTCGGCTTTGGAAGCGGATATTTGAAGTTTTTTGCCAAGTATAAGGCAAACAACGACGAGGACTCCATCTACCGGCTTAACGGGCTGTTTTTATTGATTTTTTCCATTATTGGGGTTATTGCGCTTGGCATCGGGCTGTTCCTTTCCTTCAATTTGCAGCTTGTATATGCCCAGGGATTGACCCCGGAGGAATACAAAATTGCCAAGGTCCTCATGCTCCTGTTGACCGCAAATCTTTCTTTGTCGTTTCCCATGAGCGTGTTCAACACCATCATCAGCGCAAACGAAAAATTTGTCTTTCAAAAAATCGTCACCATGGGAAAAACGGTTCTTGCGCCGCTTTGCACCCTGCCGCTGTTGTTCTGCGGAATGAAATCCATCGCCGTCGTTTCGGTCACTCTATTGATGGCGGTGCTGGTGGATAGCGCCAACATTGCCTTTGTGCTTGGCAAACTGAAGCAGAAATTCTATTTTCGCAAGTTCGAAAAAGGGCTGTTCAAAAGCCTGTTTGTCTACACCTCGTTTATTTTGATCAACACCATTGTCAAGCAAGTCAACTGGAATGTGGATAAGGTTCTGCTGGGCAGGTTCCAGGGAACGGTCATGGTCGCCATTTATGGCGCTGCCGCAACCCTGCACACCTATTACGAGAACTTTTCCACCTCTATCTCCAGCGTTTTCCGCACCCGGGTGCACATGATTGTCAACAGCACCGAGAAGGATAGCCCGGAGCAAAAAGAAAAACTGACCGACCTGTTCATCCGCGTCGGGCGGATGCAGTTCTTTGTGCTGGGATTGATTGCCACGGGCCTGATTTTCTTTGGCTACGATTTCATCGTCAAATTCTGGGTCAAGGAAGGATATGAGGATTCCTACTGGGTTTGCCTGTTGCTGGTTCTGCCAACCACCATCGCGCTGATTCAAACCGTCGGCATTGACGTTCAGCGCGCGCTGGACCGGCACAAGTTCCGCAGCATTGCCTACCTGATTATGTCGGTTGGGAACGTGATTATGACCATTTTTCTCTGCCAGAAATACGGCGCCATCGGTGCCGCCATCGGAACGGCAATTTCCGTCTTTTTGATCGACGGCGTTGTGCTGAATATTTACTACCAGCTAAAATGCAATTTGAATGTTCTTGCCTTTTGGAAGAGCATTCTTCGCGCCTCGGTCGGGCTGATCCCGCCCTGCGCCTTCGGGTATCTTATCAACCGTTTTTTGCCAACGGCCAACGTTTGGATCTATCTGTTCAAGATCCTATCGCACACCGTAATCTACGTCATTTCCATCTGGTTCCTTTCTGCCAACAAGCTGGAAAAAGCAAAAGTTTTGAATTTTCTACGCAAAAAAAGAAAAAAATTGAACGATATAGGATGAGAAGATGGTAAACTCCAAAAGAACGTTTTTGTCGGTTTTTTTAAGTTTTGTCCCGCTTGTTTGCGCCGGATTTGTCGTCGGGCTTCATTCTTACAATATCACGGCAGATGAAACCGGCGTTGTGATCAGACAGGTGGAATCCTTTTTCTCCCATGGTGTTTTTACCGCCGCAGTTCCGGTGTTTTTCATCATTTCCGGGTACTTGTTCTTCCGGAATGCGACAACCATTCAGGTTGTTTTTCAAAAACAAAAACGGCGCATTTTTTCGCTTGTGATTCCTTTTTTTGCCTGGTCGCTGCTTTATTTTCTGTTTTTTGCCATCGGCGGGCGCTTTGTTGCGTTGAATCAGCCGGTAGATACGAGCTTTTGGGGGATTGTGCTGGGCATCTTATTTTACCGGTACGTTTTTCCAATGTGGTATTTGTTCGCGTTGATCGTTTTCTCCGTTCTTACGCCGGCGATATACGGCATCTTCCAATTGCCAAAATTCGTTCGCTACCTTGTCCTTGCCGGAGTTGGGGTGCTTGGAGCGTTGGGAATTAGCCTTACCGTTACCATAGGAGATGTTGAACGGACGCTGTTTGCGCCAAACTATTTCTTCTATTTTTTGTCGGGCTGCATTTTGGCAAAGGAACCTTTTTTTGGGGAACTGGTCAAAAAGCTTTGCAAAATCCCGTTCTATGTTATCATCCCGGCTTTTCTCGGCGCAGGGTATGTCAGCGCAATGTTTTTTGATGAATTTTGGCAGGTGTTTAACCACCGCATAATGATTCCGG
>CAMOLD010000077.1 GCA_946618395.1 uncultured Clostridia bacterium | reverse complement strand
TTGGTAAAAGTTTTTTGGAGTAGGGGAGAGCGCGAGAGGGGGAGAACCGCTTTTTTCAAAAAGGGTTCTCCCCCTCTCGCGACCTATCCTCTTCCCTACTTTGCAATATCGTTCCTGCCCCAGCGGAAGTTGCCGCGAACGCCCATCAGCTTGGTGTAGCTGACGAAGGTATCGGGATACTTTTTCAACAGGGCGAGGAACTCGGGCACCTGCCGGGCATTGACGATGGAAACGATGATGTTGGAATCCTCGCCGGTGAACATGCCCTTACTGCCAATGATGGTTGCGCCGTGCTTCAAATTGTAGATGATGTCCTGTTTGATGGCTTCCGGGTGCTTGGTGATGATTTTGAACTCCACCGTATCGCGGCTATCGCGCATGATGAGCCCGACCGCCCACTCAAAGACGAACATTTGCACCACCGCCAGCAGCACGCTGTTCAGGTTCTTTTCGTAAACAAAGAAGGAAGCGCCGATGATGACATAGCAGATGACGCTGATGATACGCTCCACATTGAAGTAGGGCTTCTTTTTTTGCACAATGCTTGCCACAATGTCCACGCCGCCGGTGGAAGCGCCGATGCGGATCATGATGCCGGTGCGAACACCCAAAAGAAGACCGGTAAAAATTGCCGCCAGCAGTCGCTCGTTCTCGGCGGTGTATTGGTAGAACTCCACCGCGCGCAAAATCATCAGCCCGCCGGAGGACAAAATGGTGAAAATGACCGTGTGAATGACGTATTTTTTATTGATGAAGAAGAACGCCAGAATCAAGAGCGGAATGTTAAACAGCAGCGAATAGACGCCGGCGCTGACGTTGGTTTGCTTTTGCAGCATGGTGGCAATTCCGTCCACCCCGCTGGGGGCAAAATTGTTGGTGAAAACGAAGATGTGCAGCGTGAACGCCGAAAGCGCCGAGGCCAGCACCACGAATCCCAGCTCTTTGACGGTATTCCAAAATAGGGTTTTGTTTTTCATAGGCTTCAAATACTCCTTTGAAAACGGCGCATTTATGCTTCAAACAACGCCAGGGCAATGATGCCCGCCAGAATGATGCCAATGAAAAGATACTGCATGGGCGCCAGCTTTTCCTTTAAGAAGACGCGCGCAAGGATCAGCGAGGTGATCACCGTTCCGGCACCCAAAATGACGGCGGCAATGCCCGCCCCCTCGGAAAGCGCAAACAGGTAGGTTGCCTGCCCCGCGGTTTCAAACACGGCGGCAAGAAGTTTCCATTTTTGGGTCAGCACCTTTTGATACCATTTTTGCGGCGCGGCTCCCTCCGCCGGAACCGGCTGTGCCCCGCCCAGAGAGAAGAGCTTTTCGCCCTTGATTTTGAGGAAGATGAGAATGCCGATTGCCACCAACAGGAAGGTGAGCTCGTAGGCGCAGTTTGCCGTATGCTCCAAATTCTCCTCGGTCACGTTGACCAGCAGAGTGGTTTCCACGTCGTCGGTATAAAAGACGTCCAAAAAGGTGCCAACGGCGTCCAGGAGCATATAGCAAAACGGCATGGCGATTGCCCAAACGGCAAGCTTTTTGCCGTATTTTTGGCGGCGGTCGGATTTGCCCTTGCGGTCAAAGAACCCAACGCACAAAACGCCGGCGGCAATGACAACAATGCAAAGAATGCCGGGGAGCTCCACCGTTTGGTGCAAAAAGATTGCGCAAAGGATGGGGACCACCGCGCCCGAGGTGTTTTCAATCGGGTCGGAGATGGATTCCTCAATAAACCGCACACCAAAATAGGAGCAGGTCATGGAAACGATGTAGCAAGCCGAAACCGGCAGGTAGATGAGGAAGTTGAGCGGAAAGGATTTGAGGTCGATGCCCTGCGTAAACAGGATGACCAGCGCGTAAGCGCCCATCAAAAAACCGACGAACACGGTGGTTTTCAAGTGGGAATACTTCTCTTTTTCCAGGCTTCCCTTTTTATAAAAAATTTCGGCAATACCCCAACACAGGGTGGAAAAAATGAGGAAAAACCAAAGCATGGTTCATTTCTCCTTTGGGAAAATGGGATAAAAGATCAAATTTCAAACAAACGGGCAAATTTGGGGAACAGCGGTTTGGCGGCAAACACCTTGTCAAAGCCCTTGGAAAACAGCCCGATGAGCGCACCGTTTGCCGCCGTCATGGCAAGGGTCCCCCAGCCAATGCCCTTCAACGCGCCAAACAGGGCAAAGGACAGCACCAGCGAAAGCGCCAAAAAGGAAAGGTCAAACAGGGTTTTTGTTCTCCCCTCGCGCAAATGATAGCGCGTGACGATGGCTTTGACGAAAAAGTCATAGACCTGGGGATAGAGGTAGGCTTTGAAAAACAGGGCAACCGAAAGCGAGGTCAGCACCATGCCGCCGATCAAAAGCGCGATGCGTGCGGCGATATGCAGGCTTTCGGGCGGCGTTTTTGCGGCGTTGAAGAGCGGAATGTATTTTTGAAACAGATCCAGCACAAAGCCGTAAATCAGGCAGGAAAGAAACGCCGAAAGATAGACCGGCTTGAACCGCCGGATCGCAAAGCAAAGCCCGATGAATAACATCCCCTGCAAAACATATTCCGCCTGTCCAAAGGTCAGCCAGGAGATTTTTTCGCTGACCAGATACGCCGGGCAAACGATCATGGAAACGCCCAGCCCCGCCGTAACGGTCATGCAGACCGAAAACGCCATGAGCACCAGGGCAAACAGCCAGATCGCCTCGCCGGGCAGGGTCAGCCGTCCCGATTTTTGCGGTTGCGCCTTATTTGTCGTCATGAATGCAGATCAGTTCCTTTGCGTAAGGGAGCGACTCGATCCACTCGCAAAGGGTATGCCATTCGGCAAGCTTATGGTTCCTTCTGGCATAATACATATTGGTCAGCACCTCGTAGTTCAGCGTGACCGTGCGCATTTGATTATAGGAGGAGGGGAGCATTTGGATCATGTTGTGCCATGCCTGTTTGTCGGTTTTGTCGGCAACGAATTTTTGCCGCTCGGCTTCCAAAAAGGCAACCACGGTGTCCAGCACGGCAAGCGCGCCGTCATCCATGCGGTCGTGGGAAAAATCCTCGCGGGTAAAGGGCGCGGCATGGATCTTGTGCATGGTGGAGCAGGAGTTTGCAACGGTGCCCACCTTATAGGTGTCAAACTCTTTCCACCAGTAAAGCGGCGCGGTAATATCCACCGAGACGAAGACCATGCGCAGATATTTGCGGTGGTCGCTGCCCGCTTTTGCCAGGCGGACGGCAAGGTCCAGGTCGTTGGGCCCCAGGATGTAGTTGCCCTCTTTGTCGTAGGCGCTGTCGGTCCGCGCCCAGCTGTTTAAGGGGTTGCGCGCGCCGCGCAGGGCATTTTCAAAGTTCATTACCTGTGTTCTTTCCAGTTTGATCATGTTCCTTCTCCTTTATTTGTTACTTGATAAATTTTTCAATTTCATCCCAAAGGTCGCCCGGCGTGGGAGCTACACGGTCGGCACCCGCGGCGTAAAGCGCCTTGACGCCGAGAAAGCCCCAGCCGGCGCCAACAAACGCCATGCCGGTGTTTTGGGCGGTTTCCACGTCCACGTCGCTATCTCCGACGAGAAGGCAATCCGAAAGCGGAACGCCCAACTGCGCCGCAACCTTTTTGGCAAGGTAGGGGTCGGGTTTTCCCGGCTTTCCTTCCTCGTAGCCGACGGCGGCGTCAATCATTCCGCCCGGAAAGAGATGCTTTGCAAGCCCCTGCGTCATTTCGTCGGGTTTGTTGGAAAGAATGCCGATTTTTGCATGGGGGCGGATGGCTGCCAAGACCTCCGGAATGCCGGCGTAGGTTTTGTTGCTGTGCAAATAGATTTTGCGGTAGTTTTGCTCGTAAAGCGCAAAGGCGCGGTCCAAAAGGGACTCGTCCCCTTGCAGTTTTGCCGGCAACGCCCTGCGCATCAGCTCGCGCGCGCCGTGGTTGATAAATCCTTTGACCGTTTGGTGCCCGGGGTAGCCGAGTTCGGCAAGTGTGAGGTTGACCGCCTCGGTCAAAACGGGAATGGTATCGGCAATGGTGCCGTCAAAATCAAACAGAATGGCTTTCATGCGTTTTCCTTTTCACTTTTCAAATCATACTGCTTTATTATAACATAAACGGAAGGATTTTTCCACCTTTTTTTCAACTTTTTCGCCGAAAAAAGCAGATTTTTCTCCCTTCTCCATCTTCCCTTCTCCCTTACCTCTTCACTCTTCACGATTCCCTTTTCCCTAAAACAAGGGGCTTCCCTTGTTTTCAGAGAAGCCCCTTTGCCGCATTGGAAAATATCAGCCGTTGCAGCAGTTGCAAACGAAAATGAGCGCCAGAATGACAAGCCAGATCCAGTTGTTGTCAAGCAGGTTGCACAAGCAATTTTGATTCATAACCGGTAATCCTCCATGCAAATTGGCAAAGGGTTGCGTTGTTCCCTTTCCCTGCTATCAGTTTATGTCGAAACCTGCGTTTTGCTCCCGAAAAACGCCGCAACAAAGAAGAAAAACTCTGCCCCGTGCCAACGCAAAGTAAAAAAATGGTCGATTTTTCCGCCTTTGCAATGAAAAAACACCGATTTTTTTGCAAATAAGCGGTTGACATTGTTTTTTTTATATGATATAATAATCTTGGAATTGTATATAAAGGCAAAATTTTCGCGTTTTTTCCATACAGGTGGCACGCGAATTTTGCTTTTGTTACAGCCACGAACCGCTATTCTATTCAAATTTTTATAGAAAGGTTGAGAACAAATGAAACAGCAACGCACCAATTCTAAAAACCCTGTTTTCCGCATTCTGGCGCTCCTGTTGGTTTCGGTTTTCCTTTTGGGCAGTCTTTCGCTTGCCGCTGTTGCAGAGGATGAAACCGTTTACTACACCGTCAAAATGGAAAGCAGCAAAACGATTTACGAAGACGAAGACCAGGTCTATATGCTTTTGGTCACCTGCGACAAGGAATTGCCCGGCAAGGTAACCTATGAAGTCAACGGCCATCCCTATACCAGCTCCATTACCGAGGTTGGCACCTACAACATTGTTGCCTACCTGCCCGAGCTGCCCGCAGGCTCCGCCTACAAGGCAGCGCCCGGCACCGTGATCAAAGAGGGCAACAAGCTGGAAGGCACGTTGACCGTAAAACCGGCAAAAGTTGATGTGGTAAAAGTTGACGTGACCGGCAAGGACGGTTTTGTGATCTTCCTGCAAAAAGATCCGCTTGCAAAAGAGATCAACCCTGCCATCACCGTTTCCGCCGAGACCTACACCGTTCCCAAAAAGGACCTGCCCAAAGGAACCAAATATGCGCAGACGGTCCAACTTGCACTTGCAAAGGCAACCCCGGGCGAAACCTTCTCGGTCATCATTCCGCTGACCAACACGGTCCAGGGACCCCATTTTGAAAAAGTGACCGTAGAATCGGTTTACGTTTATGAAAACAACACCGTCAAGCTCGCCAAAAACACCGGACTGGGCGTAAAGGTTTACACCGACGAGTCGGCAAACTACGTCAAAATCACCGGCATTACCGTTCCCTCTGAAACTGCCGACGGCGTTTACTCGCAGGCCTTCTTCATTGCGCCGCAGTTCTCCGGCGGAATGCCGATGTTCTGGATTCTGATTCTGGTGATCGTGCTGTTCATTTTGCTTCTCGTTCTCTTCTTCTTCATCGGTCTCCGGTCCTATAAAAAGAAACAGGCTGCCGCCGCTCCCGCGGAAGAACCCGAGGAAGCACCGGTTGAAGAACCCGCCGCCGAGGAACCCGTTGTTGAGGCAATGGCTCCCGCCGAGGAAGAACTCCCCGTTTCGCCGTATGAGGTGATGCCGGAACCCGCCACCATTGTTGCGGCGGATGAATACGACCTGGATCAACCATCGATCCGCGGTTTGATCTACATCGATGTTGTCAAGAAACCCGATGAATACGCCGAGATGTTGAGAAAAGAAAAAGCCGGCGAGGGCACCGTGGTTTACCGCTACCGCAAGAGCTTCCTTGCAAAGCTGGCGCTGGCAGACGGTAAGATCGGCGACTACTACTCCATCATCAAGAACGCCCTGCTCCGCTACAAAGGCGTGAAAGCCCGCAAGAGCTGGAACTACGAGGCGTTCAACCAGGGCAGAAACCAGATCGCCCGCGTGATTTCCAACGGCAAGACCTTGTATCTCTACCTGGCGATCGATCCCAAAACGCTGGCGGACACCAAATACGGCGCCATTGACGTTTCGGATAAGAAGAAATTTGAAGATACGCCTTCCCTGATGAAGATTCGCGGCGACCGCAAGTTGAAGTTCGCACTCGAACTCATCGAAAAGATTTGCGGCGAGACGCTG
>CAMOLD010000076.1 GCA_946618395.1 uncultured Clostridia bacterium | reverse complement strand
CGGTTTGCGCGCGCAGGACGGTGTTGTAGAGCTTTTTCATTTCGGCGTCGGCTTTTCCCAGCACGATGGTGCGGGTCATATCCGAGCAGTAGCCGTCGGCTTTTGCACCAAAATCCAGCGTTAAAAATCCGCGTTCCAGCTTTTGGTTGCGCGGCACGGCGTGCGGACGGGAAGAGGCGCTGCCCGACGCCACAATGGTGTCAAACGCCAGTCCGGAAGCTCCCGCACGGCGCATAAAATATTCCATCTCCAAAGCCAGGTCCACCTCGGTCATTTCGCCGGGGCGAATGGTCTTCAGCACATGGGCAAACGCCGCGTCGGTGATCGCCTGGGCGCGCGCCATGGCGGCAAGCTCCTCCTCGGTTTTGTAAAGGCGCAGGGAGGTCAGCATTGCCGAAGCGCCGCCTTTCACGGTAAAGCCGGCGAGTTTTTCGCTGAACTTGCAAAAATCGGCGTAGGGGATGGTCTCTTCCTCCAAAAGCAGAGTCTTGCAACCGTCGCGCCCGAGCAGATCGGCAATGGCGGCGTCGGTTCTTCCGTGGTCGGGGGCAAGCACCTCCATAAAGCCGGCAGAGGCCGCTTTTGCCGCCTCGATATAGCGGAAATCGGTGATCAGATAGGCGTTCTTCCCGGTGACAAGGACATAGCCGTCGTCAAAATCAAAATCCGAAAGATAGCGCTGGTTCAGCTTGTCGGTCACCAGAGCGGCGTCGGCTCCGGCGGCGGTCAATTTTTGTTGCAATGCGCGAATATGACACAAAGACATGGTTTTTCCTTTCCGGCGCAATTCGCCCGAAACATTTTTTCCTATTTATAGTTATTATAGCATACAAACCGGCAAATTGGTAGCGCAAAAGAAAATTTTTTTGGCCACCGGGTTTCGACAGCTTTATCCGCCTTTGTCTGCTATGCTGAAAGCAGCAGAAAAAAAGGAGGTGGCTGCAATGCCTGCGGGAGAAGTTTACGTTGATCTTTATTTTTTCGTCAACGCCAGCATGGATCTGCTCTGCCTGAATTTGACAGCGCTCATGTTACATAGCAAACCGCGCCGCTGGCGGTTGTTGCTGGGCGCGGCGGCTGGCGGACTGTTCTCTGTTGCCGTGCTTCTCTTGGGTATTGGCGGCTTTTGGGAGCTTTTTTGCGACGCGCTGGGCGCCTGCGGCATTTGCGCCGTTGTGTTTGCGCGCAAAGGGGCAAAATTTTGGCAGGGCGCGCGCACGGTGGGGGCGTTTTTTGTGATCTCGGTGCTGTTGGGCGGCTTTATGACGGCGCTGTTTTGGGCGCTCAACCGCCTGAACCTGCCCCTTGACGCGCTGACCGAGGACCATATTTCGGTTTGGCTTTTTGCGCTCCTTGCGCTGGTCAGCGGACTGCTCACGCGCAAAGGCGGCAAACTGCTCGGCAGGGCAAACAAGGCAAGCGCGGTTTTGGTGGAGGCGGTGCTGTTTGGCAAACCGGTCAGCTTCCGCGCGCTGGTGGACACCGGGAACCTGCTTTGCGAGCCGGTTTCCGGGCGGCCGGTCATTCTTTGCGATCCCGCAAAACTGCGCGGGATTCTGCCGCCCGAACTGCTTGTGCCGCAGGCGGATATTTCCAACCTGCGCCCCCCGGAGCTTGCCCGCCGCCTGCGGCTGATTCCGGCGAGCGGTGCCACAGGGGAGCGGTTATTGATTGCCGTTGTGCCGGATCGCGTCCTGCTTTCGGACCTCAAAAAGAGCCGCGCGGGCAAACGGGAGACCAACCATTTAATCGCCCCGGTTCCGCTCGGCGACCGCGCCGCCGGATTCGACGCCCTGATCGGAAATTGAAAATATCACTAACAAAGGAGACACACTATGTTTCGTTGGATCGCGCGTTTGCGCGCCTGGTTTTTGCTCCGGATTCGTCCGCGCGGCATTTTTTACATCAACGGGCCGCAGGTCCTGCCGCCGCCTCTTTCGCCCGAGGAGGAGAGCGCCCTGGTTGCCCGCATTGAGGAAGAGGACGCCCAAATCAAACTGATTGAGCATAACCTGCGCCTGGTCGCTTTTCTTGCCAAGCGTTTTGACAACACCGGCGTTGGCATTGAGGATTTGATCTCCATCGGCACGCTGGGGCTGGTCAAAGCCGTCAAAACCTTTCGCGCCGACAAGAACATCAAGCTTGCCACCTATGCCTCGCGCTGCATTGAAAACGAGATTTTAATGTATATCCGCAAGCGATCTTCCGGGCGGCTGGAAGTTTCTATGGAGGAGCCGATCAACATGGATTGGGACGGCAACGAGCTCCTCCTTTCGGATGTTCTGGGCGCCGAGGAGGACACCGTCGGCTACGAGATGGAATTGCGCGAGGAGCGCGAAGCCGTCCGCGCCGCCGTTGCCGAGCTCTCTCCCCGCGAGCGCGAGCTGATCGAACTGCGCTTCGGCTTTCGCGGCGGCACCGAATTGACCCAAAAAGAGGTCGCCGACCGCATGGGAATCTCGCAGTCCTATATCTCCCGCCTGGAAAAACGCATCCTCTCCAACCTCCGCACCCGCATGGCAGGGAGGTTGTAGGGGGAGAGGGAAGGATAGGTCGCGAGAGGGGGAGAACCCTTTTTAAAAAAGCGGTTCTCCCCCTCTCGCGCTCTCCCTCTTTCCAAAAAACTCCCAAACAGGCTTTGGGAGCTTTTTGAAAATGGTTTTGTTTTCTGCTTCTGGCGGAGTTTGTTTTAGAAAATCAATCGGTTTCTCTCGAAAGTTCAATCACCGTTTTTCCTTTCTTTTGCGCCATTGCTTTGAATTGCGCCGCGCCGGAGCCAATGCTATGTGTAACATAAGTTACGACATAATCGGATTGAAGAATCATCCATTTATTACGAAAGGAAATGGCAAACCGCTTTGGAACCGTTTCGATGCCGTTTGGAAGAATGGATTTTGAATAGTCCGTTGCATCCGAATAGCTCTTCTTTGCAGGCATATAGGCAAGCACAATGTGATAATCAATTGGATAACTTTTTGAAAGATTTTTCAACACACGACAAACCAAAGAATCAAAGCCGCCGTGATTGCCAACATAAAATACTCTAACACCGTATTTTTCTATCAAACCGATAAGCGTTGACCTTAAAATGGGTTCTATTTCATCGTTTACAAATCGGTGACCAAAAAAGGTGCAAACCATAAATTATCTCCTCTTTTTGTGGGATATATCGTAATTATAGCACAAAATTCTTGACTTTACGATATATCCCACACGATTTATCGCAAATTTGGGTAAAATTTTAGCGATAAATCGTAAATTGGGAGGAACATTATGAATACCAAAAAGGCTGTTGCAAAAAGAATTTTACAAATTTGTAATGAGAAAAATATGACCATCAATGCGCTTGCAAACATTTCCGGTGTTGCGCCTTCAACAATTTACAGTATGTTGAACGAGAAAAGCCAAAATCCGGGCGTTGTTTCCATTAAGAAGCTTTGCGATGGTTGGGATATTTCGCTCCGCGAATTTTTCGACTCCGATATTTTTGACGGTTTGGAGCAGGAGATAAAGTAAAAAACGCGATCATAACTCAAACCGTTCCCGCCGCGCCGGGCGGAATGGGACATTCCGCAAAATAAAAAGAGCAAAGTGCAAGCTGCGCTTTGCTCTTTTTATATGAAAACCCGCGTTCCGCGGGTTGGCGCGGCGGATACCCGTAGCAGAAAACAAAGCCTCTTTCAAAAACTCCCAACACCTGTTTGGGAGTTTTTTGAAAGAGGGGGAGCGCGAGGGGGAGAGAACTTTTTTGCAAAAAAGGTCTCTCCCCCTCGCGGCCTTCCATCCCCCGCTCCCTTACAACCTGAACATTAAGTCAATGTAGGTTGGGAAGGGCCAATGAGAGGCGGCGGTGAGTTCCTCGGCGGAGTCCACGGCGGCTCTCAATTTTTTCATCAGCGGAATGACCGATTTGGCGTATTTTTCAGCGCGCTCGTGAACAGACGGTGTTTTTGCGGCGCGTTGTTCTGCGGCTTTCAGTTTAGCAGTTACGGTATAGATCTCGGCATTGATTTTGGAAAGCCGGGCGATCAGGTCGGTTTCCACGGAACAGTCGGCGTCGGGGCAAACGGTGCGTTTGCGTTCGGCGGAGCCGGCAAGGTCGGCAAGGTAATCCTCAATGGCGGGGATATAGTTGCGCGAAGCCATGGTCAGCATGGTCAGCGCCTCAATGTTGATGATCTTTGCGTAATTTTCAAACAGGATTTCCTCGCGGGAGCGCATTTCGGTTTCGGACATGACGCCGAAGGAGGTAAACAGCGCGATATTTTTGGGCGCGAGGAAGGTTTTGTAGGCGTCCACCGAGGTCGGCAGGTTCAAAAGTCCGCGGCGCGCGGCCTCTTTGCGCCATTCTTCGGAGTAGGCGTTGCCGTCAAACAGGATGCGCCCGTGCGCCGTGAAAGCGTCGTGAATGACTTTTGCAATGGCGGCGGGGCGGTCGGAAGCCGCCTCAATTTCGTCGGCAAACGCGCGGAACGAGTTTGCAACGGCGGTGTTGAGCACGGTGTTGGGGAGCGCCAGATTTTGCGAGGACCCGGGCATACGGAACTCAAACTTATTGCCGGTAAAGGCAACGGGAGCGGTGCGGTTGCGGTCGGTGGTGTCCTTGCGGAAGATGGGGATGGTGGGAATGCCCAAATCCATCATGGTGCGCTTGGTTTTGTGGTAAACGGTCCCTTCCACAATCGAGTCGATCACGCCGCGCAACTCCTCGCCAACAAAGACCGAAATAATGGAGGGCGGCGCCTCGTTTGCGCCGAGGCGGTGATCGTTTCCGGCATAGGCGACCGAGAGGCGCAACAAATCCTGGTAATCGTCCACCGCTTTGACAACGGCGGCAAGAATCAAAAGGAACTGCGCGTTTTCGGCGGGCGTTTTGCCGGGATCCAGCAAATTTTTGCCGTTTGCCGTGAGCGACCAGTTGTTATGCTTGCCCGAACCGTTCACGCCGGCAAAGGGCTTTTCGTGCAACAGGCAGACCAGTCCGTGCTTTTTGGCAATCTTTTTCATGAACTCCATCATCAAGAGGTTTTGGTCAACGGCAATATTGGCGGAGGAATAAACCGGCGCCAGCTCATGCTGGCAGGGGGCAACCTCGTTGTGCTTGGTTTTGGCGGGAATGCCCAGCGCCCAAAGCGCTTCGTCCAAATCCGACATATAGGCGGCAACCCGGGTTTTCAGAGGGCCGTAGTAGTGGTCTTCCAGCTCCTGCCCTTTGGGGGCGGGGGCGCCGAACAGGGTATGCCCGGTAAAAATCAAGTCGGGGCGGAGGGTATAGCGCTCGCGGTCAATCAAAAAGTATTCCTGCTCGCCGCCAACCGAAACGTCCACGCGGTCGCAGGTCGTGTCGCCAAATAGACGAAGAATGCGGATTGCCTGGTCGGAAAGCGCGTTCATCGAACGCAACAGGGGCGTTTTGGCGTCCAGCGCGTCGCCGGTGTAGGAGCAGAACGCGGTGGGAATATAGAGGGTTTGTCCCTTCACAAAGGCATAGGAGCTGGGGTCCCAGGCGGTGTAGCCCCGCGCCTCAAAGGTGGCGCGCAGTCCGCCGGAGGGAAAGGAGGAGGCGTCGGACTCGCCGCGCACAAGTTCCTTGCCGGAAAACTCCATCACCACGCGGCTTTGCCCGACCGGGCAGATAAAGGCGTCGTGCTTTTCGGCAGTCATACCCGAAAGAGGCTGGAACCAATGGGTATAATGGGTAGCGCCTTTTTCAATTGCCCAATCTTTCATAGCGGCGGCAACGGTGTCGGCAATCGAGGGGTCGATGGGCTTGCGGGAGAGCACGGTTTTGGAGAGCGACTGATAAACGCCCTCGGGGAGGCGCTCGCGCATGACGTCATCGTTAAAAACCATCGAGCCGAACAGTTCGGGAATATTTTTGGACATGGAACGAAACTCCTTTCAAACGGAATGAAAAGAAAATAGATAGTTAATTCTAATTATATTGGCAAAAAGCCGCTTTGTCAAGGAAAAATGAGAAAAATATGAATAAAGACCGCCGCGCAACGCCAAAAAGCTACTCTTTTTTGAAAAAAAGGTATTGACCTTGCAAAAAGATTGTGGTATAATTGGGAATGTCATGGAAGCGTATCGAAACGATTGCAACCGTGGCAATATATGGAAGCGTATCGAAGTGGGGAGCGCGCCGAGCGCCGCCGGTGGCGGAAGAAGCGAAGGTGCGCGAGTGGCAGCGGTCGAAACTGCGGAGCGAGTGCTACGAGCGACAGGCAGTTTTGGGAACCGCAACAGGACCATAACGGCCCGGCCGTCCCCGAAGAAACAGAGTTAACCTCACAAGTTGAGTTTGACTATATACGGAAGCGTATCGAAGTGG
>CAMOLD010000075.1 GCA_946618395.1 uncultured Clostridia bacterium | reverse complement strand
CGCACCCAGTTGTAAAGCGGGCGGTGGATCTCGTATTCCAGCGAGCAGAGCGAATGGGTGATGTTTTCCAGCGCGTCCTGAATGGGGTGGGCAAAGTCATACATGGGGAAGATGCACCATTTGGTGCCTTGGCGGTGATGCTCTACGTATTTGATGCGGTAAATGACCGGGTCGCGCATGCAGAAGTTGCCGGAGGCAAGGTCGATTTTTGCGCGCAGGGTGTATTTGCCCTCGGGAAATTCGCCGTTTTTCATGCGTTCAAAGAGGTCGAGCGACTCGGCAATGGGTCTGTCGCGCCAGGGGGAAACTGCCGGATGGGTCAGGTCACCGCAGTATTTGGGGTCGCGGAACTGCTCGGCGGAAAGCTCGCAAACATATGCAAGCCCTTTTTTGATCAGCCCGACGGCAAGCTCGTAGTCTTTTTCAAAATAATCGGAGCCGTAGAAGAAGCGGTCGTCCCAGTCAAAGCCGAGCCAGCGGATGTCCTCCATGATGGCGTCCACATATTCGGTGTCTTCCTTTGCCGGGTTGGTATCATCCATGCGCAGGTTGCAAACGCCGCCGAATTTGCGGGCGGTGCCGAAATCTACGCAGAGCGCCTTGCAATGCCCGATGTGCAAATATCCGTTCGGTTCGGGAGGGAAGCGGGTGTGCACCTTCATTCCGGGGTTGTTTGCAAGATCATCCTCGATGAAATCCCAAATAAAATTGCGGTCCATTGTTTCTGCCATGGTTGTTTTATCCTTTCAGAGTGTATCCATCATTGCCCGAACGCGTTTTTCTACGCGGTCTTTGCCCAAAATTTGCATGACGGCGAACATATCGGGCGAATTGAGCTTGCCGGTGACGGCGACGCGCAAAAACATGCTGACGTCGGCAACGTTGCCGGGATAGCTTTCGGGGTTGGCTTTGTATTCTTTCATATCCGCGGCGTAGCCGATTGTTTCTGCCACGGCTTTGATTTTATCGAACCAGACGTTCATTTCATCGGCAGGGTCGTAGGTCTTCAAAAACGCCGAAAGCGCGGCTTTGATGTCGGCTTTGGCAAAGCGTTCCTCGTAGGAATCCTCCACTTGGAAAAGTTCGTCAAAGAAGAAGCCCATATAGCCCTTTGCGTCCGCCCAGGTGGCAAGGTCTTTGCGCGGCTTTTTGCCGCCGCGGCCGATGGCAAAGGCGGAGGTTGCCATTTTGGGATATTGTTGGAGCAATGCGCCGAATGCCGGGTCGTTTGCGGTTGCCCAGGCGGTGACCTGCGCGTAAACATCCTCGGCGGTCATGCGGGAGATGATGTTCTTGCTGACATCGTTGAGCTTGTTAAAATCGAACAAACAGCCCGAAACGCTCATTTTTTTGATGTTGAAGGGGAAGTCGGTATAGGGCTTTTCGGGGTTTTGCATATGCCACTCCTCGTAATTGGAGTTGAGAAGCGTCATAATATATTCGCAAACGCATTCCGGTGCATAGCCCATACGACTGTAATCGTCCAGGTTGGCGCCCATATCGCGTTTGGAGAGTTTCTTTTTGTTGCCGTTTTCATCCAGCCGCATGATTTGCGAAATGTGCATATATTTGGGCAGTTTGAAGCCGAGATAGCGGAAGAGCATGATGTGCTTGGCAACGCTGGGGAGCCATTCCTCACCGCGGACGACATGGGTGGTGCCCATTAGATGGTCGTCCACCGCATGGGCAAAATGGTAGGTGGGAATGCCATCGCTTTTGAGCAGGACAAAGTCCTCGTCGTTTTCGGGAATTTCCAGGTTTCCGCGCACCAAATCTGTAAAGTTGGTCTTTTTTTCAGGGTTTCCGTCGGCCAGCAGACGAAGCACAAAGGGATTGCCGGTGGCAAGATTTTCTTTGACTTCTTCAATGGTAAACGCGCGCTGTTTGAGCTGTTCTTCGCGGCGCGAATCCTGTTCGTTTTCCCAGTCGCGTGCCTTGATCTCGGCCTTTTTATCGGTTGCGTTCAGCTCGTCCAGCTCCTCCTGTGTGGTAAACACGGGGTAGGCTTTGCCTTCGCGGACGAGTTGCTTTGCGTAAATATGATAGATGGCGGCGCGCTGACTTTGTTTATAGGGACCGTAGGCGCCCTTGTCAATGATGCCGCCTTCCGGACCGATCACAGCGCCTTCGTCAAAGCAAACGCCGTAGTGCGCCAGCGTGCGGATCAATCCCTCCGCCGCGCCGGTTACCTCGCGCTTGGCGTCGGTATCCTCAATGCGCAGATAGAACACGCCGCCCGATTGGTGCGCAAGCCGCTCGGCAATGGTGGCAGGGAACAGTCCGCCAAAATGCACAAACCCTGTGGGACTGGGGGCAAAGCGCGTGACTTTTGCGCCCTCCGGCAGGTTGCGCGGAGGATATTCTTTTTCCATGTCCGCCGGCGTTTTTTTGACATTGGGGAACAACAGTTCCGCAAGCAATTGATAATCCATGTAAAAAACCTCGCGTATATATTTCAACTAATTATTATATCATGTATTTGCGGTTTTGTCTATATTTTTCCATGAAAAAATCCGAGGAGACCTCGGATTTTTCGGGATTTGTTATTTTTCTTTGGGGTCGCGGTCGCTTTCGGGATAGCGGAACTTGAAAAGCCCGGTGAATTTTTTATCCTTTGCGCCCAAGATATAAGCGACAAGGCAGGTGACAAGCGCGGGGATTGGAAGCAGGAGATAGATCCACCAAAACGAATTGAGCGGCGTTTCCGGCGCGACCCGGTTTGCAAGAACGCCGGTGAACATCCCCTCGATGATGACTGCGATGGAGACGCAAACGCTACCGATTTTGCCGAAGAAGGAAAGATTCGTCAGCGCGCCGAGCATGATGAAGATGCCCAACAGGAAATTGATGGAATTTGCCAACAGGGAAATGAACAGCCCGGTGAGCGGTTGATATTGCTTTCTTCCACCGTCGATGGCGGTTTTATCGCGGAAGCCGATTTCCCAGGTCATGGTGTAAAGCAAGAACAGATAAAACAGGATGGCAAAAGCACTTGTGATATTCCGCAAAACGGCATTTTGCGCCTTGCCGGAAGCAAGCGCCAGAACAAAGCCGAAAATTGCCGTTGCAAACTGGTTGAGAAACATTTTGACGGCGTTATAGGAATGATCGCGCAAAAACGCTTTCATGAATGCAAATCCTCCCGAAAACGGTTGTTGACTGGTTTTATTATAACGAATTTGCGGCAAAAAGCAACCGATTGGAATGAAAATTTACAATTTCGCAACCAAATCGCAAAAAAGTGTTGTAAAAAAGGAAGAAATGATGTAAAATGAATAGGATAACGGAAGAGAGGAGGCAAAAAAAGAAATGCCGGAAATTTCGGTTGGCGAGTTTTCGCCGCTCATTCAGGAATATGCCTCCTACAAGCTCTCTATTCAAGGGTGCTCGCGCAAAACGGTGGAAGAATATCTTTTGGATTTGCGCACCTTTTTCCGCTTTTTGATTGCCAGAAAGCAGAAAATAGAGATGGACGGCGAGGATTTTTTGAACATTGATATTTCGGCTTTCGGGCTGGAAGAGATTAAAAAGATTCATACCGAGGATATTTACGAATTTTTGTTTTACACCAACCGCGACCGCGGCAATCAATGGGCGGCGCGGGCGCGCAAACTTTCGGCAATTCGGTCGTTGTTCAAATATCTTGTTGTGCGCAGACATTATTTGGAGCATAATCCGGCATCGGATATTGATTCCCCAAAGCCGAAAAAGGCGCTTCCGAAAGTGCTGACGTTGGATGAATCGCTCCGGCTTTTGAACGCGGTGGAAACCGACCTGGATTCCCCCTACCGCACCCGCGATTTTGCCATTCTGACCTTGTTCCTCAACTGCGGAATGCGTGTTTCGGAGCTGGCGGGCATCAACCTGACCGACCTTGACCCGGAACTGCGCTCTTTGCGTGTGACCGGAAAGGGAAACAAGGAACGCATTGTTTACCTCAACGACGCCTGCGCGCAGGCGGTGACCGCCTATCTTGCCGAGCGGAAAAGCCCGCAGTTTGCCAATGTGCGCGACCGTGCCCTCTTTTTGAGTCGGCTGGAAAAGCGCATCAGCGTTAAAACCGTTCAGGCGATGGTTTATAAGTATTTGGAGCGCGCAGGGTTGGAGGCAAAGCACTATTCGGTGCACAAACTGCGCCATACCGCCGCCACGCTGATGTATCAATCCGGGCAGGTGGACGTGCGCGTGCTCAAAGAGATTTTGGGGCACGAGCAGTTGAACACCACACAGATCTATACCCACGTTGACAACCGGAACATGGAAGAGGCGATGGCGCACAATCCGCTTGCCTCCCACAAACCGCTTGCCAAACGGAGCCTTTTGAAGAACGGGGAAGACGACCCGGACGCCTGACATTTTGAAACAAGGAATTTTGGAACCATGACTTTGAATTGGATGTTCTTTTTGAACAGCATTTTGCTTGGCGTCGGGCTTGCGATGGACGCATTCTCGGTTTCGCTTGCCAACGGAATGAACGAGCCGAAGATGCGCCGCCGGCGTATTTTGCTGGTTGCCGGAACCTTTGGGGCTTTTCAGGCGGCAATGCCGATTGCCGGTTGGGCGCTGGTTCATTTGGCAGTGGAAAAGTTTAACGCTTTTCGAAAATTTGTGCCGTGGATCGCGCTAGCGCTGCTCCTTTGGATTGGCGGAAAAATGATTTTTGAGGGGATCCGCGACCGCGCAAAGCCGGAGGACGAAACGGTTGACGCGCGGAAACTGACCGCCCGGATGTTGCTTTTGCAGGGAATTGCGACCTCGATTGACGCGCTTTCGGTTGGATTTACCATTGCCGAATACAACTGGCTTGCCGCGCTGATTGCCGCCGCGCTGATTGCCGCTACCACTTTTTTCATTTGCGTTGCCGGAGTTTTGCTCGGTCGGAAATTCGGAACTTGGCTTTCTTGGCGCGCATCGGTCCTTGGCGGCGCAATTCTGGTTGTGATCGGCATTGAAATCTTTATCAAAGGGTTTTTGACAAAATAAAAAAGAAGTTTTTCGCATTCTATTCGCGAAGGAACAGGAGGAAATTTTCTTGGTTTTATATATTCTTTTATTTCTTCTCGGTCTTGCCTTGCTGATCAAGGGCGGAGACTGGTTTGTGGACGGATCGGTGGGCATTGCACGGCGGTTTCACCTTTCCGAAATTTTGATTGGCGCTACCATTGTTTCCATTGGAACGACCTTGCCGGAAGTGATGGTTTCCTCCATTTCAGCGGCGCAGGGGCAATCGGATATTTCCTACGGAAATGCGATTGGCTCGGTGATTTGCAATACGGCGCTGATTTCTGCCGTTACCGTTGCGGTTCGCCCCGGAACGGTCAACCGCCGCAGCTTGCGCCTGCCGGTCATTTTCTTCTTCTCGGCGGCGGTAATCTATTGTGCGACAGCCTATTTTGTCGGGGAGTTTACCCGCCCGCTCGGCATTTGTTTGTTGTGCATTTTTGCGGTTTATATGGTTCTTTCGGTGCTGGACGCAAAGAAGAATCCAAACCCGGAGCTGTTGGAGGAAGTCGCGGACAAGCCCGTGGACGCCGCCGCGAAAGACCCCAAAAAGGAGCGGCTTGCGCTCTTCAAAGACATTGGATTTCTTCTCCTCGGCGCCGCCTGCATTGCCGTTGGTGCAAAGCTGTTGGTGGATAACGGCATTGGCATTTCCAACGAGCTGGGCATTCCGCAAAAGGTGATTGCGCTGATTTTTGTTGCGCTGGGAACCTCGTTGCCGGAGCTGGTGACGGCAATTACCGCGCTGGCAAAAGGACACAGCGCCCTGTCGCTTGGCAATATCATTGGCGCAAACCTGTTCAATATTGTTCTTGTCAGCGGTCTTTCGGTTACCATTCGCCCCTTTGCGGTTCCCGCCGCAACGGTTGTGAAGGGGATGAACACCTCGCTGATTGTGGATATTCCGCTGATGCTGGCGGTGATGTTGATTTTGACCGTTCCGGCGTTGATTCGCGGCAAGCTCGCGCGCTGGCAGGGAATCTTGCTCCTTTCGCTTTACGCGGCATTTTGCGTATTTCAGTTTGTCATTTGACCCAAAATAAAAAAGGCGCGGAAAATTTCCGCGTCTTTTTTCAAAATCCTCTTGACTTTAACACTTTATCGTGGTAAAATGTTAAAGGATTCAATAAAACAGAAATGAGGGCGTCAAAATGGATATTGTAAACCCTGAGGCCAAAGCCGAACTTTGCCGCGCTATTCTTTCCCTGAAAACCGAGGAGGAATGCGGTGCCTTTTTGAACGATATTTGCTCCATTCGGGAAATGCAGGACCTGGTGCAACGCTATTCGGTTGCCCTTTTGTTGGACGCCGGAGAGAACTACCAGGAAATTTCCAAAGCCACCGGCGCCAGCACCGCAACCATCAGCCG
>CAMOLD010000074.1 GCA_946618395.1 uncultured Clostridia bacterium | reverse complement strand
TGGAAAGCCGGATGGGAGCGCAAAGCGGCATGGTGGGTCCGGTCATCAAGGTCATTTACGATCTGTTGAGCGATTTGGATTCCGGCGAGGTCAGCGTTTCGGGCATCGACCAGCTGCTCCAATATCCAGAATACAGCGATACCGGACAGTTCCGCGCGCTCCTGGGTGCCCTGGAAAAGAAAGACGACATTCTGGATCTTGTTTCGGCAAACGGAAGCGAAACCGACATCAGCGTTTTGATCGGCTCGGAGAGCAGCGTGAAGGTGATGAACAATTCGGCGCTGGTGTTCAAGCCCATCGTCAAGGATGGCAAAACGCTGGGTGCCATCGGCGTGCTTGGCCCGCGGCGGATGGACTACGCAAGGGTGCTTGCAACGTTGGAAGGGTTGAGCGGCAACATTGAAAACCTGATCCAGCCCAATCAGCAAATCAAGGACGGAGGGAAATCCGATGAATGAGGAAAAACAAACGCCGGAGGAAGCAGAAGTTCCTGCCGACGAAAGGACAGAAAAAAAGAAAACCGCAAAAAAGCCGGAGCATGAAATCCGCGAGCTGAAAAAGCAGCTGGAAGCCGCTCAAAAAGAGGCGGCGGATGCCAACGAAAAATACCTGCGGATGATGGCGGAATACGACAACTTCCGCAAACGAAGCGCAAAGGAGAAAGAAGGCGTGTATGCCGACGCGTATTCCGATTGCATCGGCAACATTCTTCCAATTTTGGATAATCTTTCGCGTGCCGCCGCTTCGGAAAACTTCGAGGCAGTCAAAAAAGGCTTGGAGATGACCTCCAAGGCTTTTGAGGATGCGCTTTCCAAAATGGGAATTACCGAAATTGAAACAAAAACCTTCGACCCCAACCTGCACAACGCCGTGATGCACATTGAAGACGACGCCTACGGCGAGGGCGAGATCGTAGAGGTATTCCAAAAGGGATACCGCAAAGGCGACAAGATCATCCGGTATGCGATGGTCAAGGTTGCCAACTAATAAAATTTGAAAAATCTATCGAAAAGAGGTATTTTATTATGGGAAAGATTATTGGTATTGACTTGGGAACAACAAACTCCTGCGTGGCAGTTTACGAGGGCTCGGAGCCCATCGTCATTCCCAACCCCGAGGGGGCAAGAACAACTCCTTCGGTTGTTGCGTTCTCTAAAACGGGCGAGCGTATGGTTGGCCAGGTTGCCAAAAGACAGGCAATTACCAACCCCGACCGCACCATCATTTCCATCAAGCGCGAGATGGGCACCGCCAACAAACGCACCATTGACGGCAAGGCATACACGCCGCAGGAAATTTCGGCAATGATTTTGCAAAAACTCAAAGCCGATGCCGAGGCATATCTCGGCACAACCGTTTCGCAGGCGGTCATCACCGTTCCGGCATATTTCTCGGACGCGCAACGCCAGGCGACCAAGGATGCCGGCAAGATCGCAGGGCTGGAAGTTCTGCGTATCATCAACGAGCCGACCGCCGCGGCACTTGCTTACGGTATGGATAAAGAAGCCAGCCAAAAGATTATGGTCTTTGACCTTGGCGGCGGCACTTTCGACGTTTCGCTTTTGGAAATTTCGGACGGTGTGTTTGAAGTCCTTGCTACCAACGGCGACACGCGCCTGGGCGGCGACGATTTTGACCAGCGCGTCATTGACTGGATGGCGGATAAATTCCAAAAAGAAAACGGCATTGACCTGCGCAAAGACAAAATGGTTTTGCAACGGTTGCGCGATGCCGCCGAAAAGGCGAAGATCGAGCTTTCCGGCATGACCAGCACCTCCATCAACCTGCCGTTCATCACGGCAACTGCCGACGGCCCCTTGCACTTTGAGGCAACCCTGACCCGCGCCGAGTTTGACCGCATTACCGCAGACCTTGTTGAGCGCACTATGACGCCCACCAAGAAGGCGCTTGCCGATGCAGGCCTTTCGGTCGGCCAAATCGATAAGGTGCTTCTGGTCGGCGGTTCTACCCGGATTCCGGCAGTTCAGGAAGCGGTAAAGAAGTTTATCGGCAAAGAACCCTTCAAGGGCATCAACCCGGATGAATGCGTTGCCATCGGTGCCGCCATCCAGGGCGGCGTTCTGGGCGGCGAGGTCAAAGACCTGTTGCTTTTGGATGTCACTCCGCTTTCTTTGGGTATTGAAACGCTGGGCGGCGTTTTCAACCGCATCATCGACCGCAACACCACCATCCCGGTCAAAAAGAGCCAGGTTTACTCCACCGCGGCGGACGGTCAGACCTCGGTTGAAATTCACGTTCTGCAAGGCGAACGCGAAATGGCGGCGTATAACACCACGCTGGGCAGATTCATTCTGGACGGCATTACCCCTGCTCCCCGCGGCGTTCCGCAAATTGAGGTCACCTTTGACATTGATGCAAACGGCATTGTCAACGTGACCGCGCAGGATAAAGGAACCGGCAAGGAACAGCACATTACCATCACCTCCTCCACCAACATGAGCAAAGAGGACATCGAGCGCGCCGTCAAGGACGCCGAAAAGTTTGCCGAGGAGGATAAAAAGGCGAAAGAGGCTGTGGACACCCGCAACCGCGCCGAAAGCGTGATCTTCCAGAGCGAGAAAACGCTGACCGAGCTTGGTGACAAAGCCGACCCTGCCGATGCGCAAGAGGTTCGCAACGCCATCGAAAAGCTCCGCGAAACGCTCAAAGGGACCGATACCGAGGCAATCAAAGCCGACACCGAGGCAGTGGAAAAATCCTTCTACAAGATCTCCGAAAAGCTCTACGCACAACAGCAGGGCGCGCAGGGCCAGCCGAACGGTGACCCGAACGCAGGCGCCGGTCAGGACGGAACCTACTACAACGCAAATTACGAGGATCACTCGGACAACAAATAACAACTTGATTTTCTGCGTGGACGGTTGCAAAAACTGCGGCCGTCCACGCCAAGCGCTTTTTATCAGGAAAAAATAATTGAGGAACAACATGGCGGATAAGAGAGATTATTACGAGGTATTGGGCGTTGAGAAGAATGCCGACGCCGATACCATCAAACGGGCGTATTACAAACTTGCAAAAAAATATCACCCGGACGCCAACCCCGGCGATAAGGTTGCCGAGGAGAAGTTTAAGGAAGCCAACGAGGCATACGAGGTTCTTTCGGATGCCGACAAGCGCGCAAAATACGACCAATACGGGCATGCCGCGTTCGATCCCTCAATGGGCGGCGGCGGTGCCGGCGGATTTGGCGGATTCGGCGGGTTTGGAGATTTTGGCGACCTGGGCGACATTCTGGGCGGTATGTTTGGCGGCGCCTTTGGCGGCGGTAGAAGAAGAAACGGTCCGCAACAGGGCGAGGATATTGGCGTTAATGTCGGCATTTCGTTTGAGGAAGCCGCGTTCGGTGTCAAAAAGGATATTACTTACAACCGCATTTGCCGTTGCCCGGATTGCCGCGGAAGCGGTGCCGCACCCGGAACGCAAGCCGAAACCTGTTCGGTTTGCCATGGCTCGGGGCAGGTCAAGCGCGTTCAGCGGATGGGCGGCATGGCATTTCAAAGCACAGCAACTTGCGAAGCGTGCCACGGGACCGGCAAGATCATCAAAACGCCTTGCCAAAAGTGCCGCGGAAGCGGTATGATCCGCGAGAACAAAAAACTCACCGTTTCCATTCCCGCGGGCATTGATAACGGCGAGCGGATCGCTCTGCGCGGCCAGGGATGCGACGGCAAAAACGGCGGACCCACGGGAGATTTGATCATTGGTGTTTCGGTCAAGCCGCACGCGGTGTTTGAGCGCCGTGGTGTAACCCTGACCTGCGACGTGCCGCTGACGGTTGCCGAGGCAACGCTGGGGGCGGAGATCGAAGTTCCAACGCTGGAGGGCAACGTCAAATATACCATCCCCGAAGGAACGCAGGCCGGCACCACCTTTACCTTGCGCGGCAAGGGCATTCCCTATATCAACAATGCAAACCGCCGCGGCGACCTGATCTTCCGCGTGAATGTGGAGATTCCCAAAGGGCTCAACGAAAAGCAGAAAGCGGCAATGAAAGCCTTTGCCGACAGTTGCGGCGAAACCAATTATACCAAGCATAAAGCATTCTTCAAAAAGATTTTCGCGCAGAAATGAGGAAACAAATGGACAAGGATTATCTTTGCGGCGACTATGGAACCGTGACCGACTGGACGCAGATCCGCGTGACCGTTGCGCTCCCGGAGCTCGACCGCCTGACGGCGGTGATGAGCATGGTTTCCAACAACCTGCAAATTGAGGATTATAGCGACATTGACCTGAAAACCTGCTACGGAGATCTGATTGACGAATCCATTCTGAACGCCGATAAGACCATCGCTTCGGTTTCGGTTTATCTTCCGGCGGAGCGGAGCGTTCCCGAATGTATGGCGTTTTTGCAGGACCGCTTTGCCCAAAGCGGGCTGAAACCTGTCAAAATCGAGGTGGTCGGCGTCAAAGAAGAGGACTGGGCAAACGCGTGGAAGGCCTATTATAAGCCCATTCGCGTGGGCAAGCGGCTGGTCATTGTTCCGGCATGGGAAAACTATCGAGCAGAGCCGGGCGATTTGATTGTGCGCATGGACCCCGGAATGGCGTTTGGCACCGGAACGCACGAGACCACGCGGCTGATCATCGGGCTTTTGGAAACCTACACCAAGCCCGGTTGCAAAATGCTGGACGTTGGGACAGGGAGCGGCATTCTGGCAATTTGCGCTTCCAAGCTCGGCGCCGGCGAATGCTTTGCCTACGACATTGACCCAATGGCGGTGCGTGTTGCCACCGAGAATGTAAAAGATAGCGGACTTGCCAATATTCATTGCGGGCAGTCTGATTTGCTCAAAGGGGTGAAAAAACAACCCTACGATTTGATTTGCGCAAACCTTGTGGCGGATATTATTCTGCGCATGATTCCTGATCTCTCACCGCTGATGGGATCGGAAACGGTTCTGCTTGCCTCGGGCATCATTTTGGAGCGCGCCGACGAAGTGAAACAATGTTTTGAAACATACGGCTACCGCATCATCGACCAGCCGATTGAAAACGGTTGGTGCGCGCTCGCCGTTCAAAAAGCGTAAAAAACGCGCACACGTGCCGCGTGAAGATAAAAAAACGGGCGTTTGCCATTGGCAAACGCCCGCTTTTTATGTTTTGCTTTTTGTAATTGTAATTGGTTATTTCTGCAGTGCTTCCTGAAATAAAGATGGACGGCATAAAAGATTGTTTGTTCTTGTTTTTTAACTGCTTTTGCCTACAACGTCAATAAACTTCGCATAAATTTTCGGAATGGTAATTTTCTCGCCAAAAATACTTTCGTATGATTGCTCCCCTTTCAATTCGCCATAGAGCGTAATGATATCATCTTCGAGAATATTGGAGCTATCCTTTTTTGTATAAATAACAAAAACCGTATCGGTATAATAGGCGAATTCATCACTTCCTTTTTTTGTAACGTTGACTCGTAATTGTAGTTCCTTATCACTTTTTCTAATCACCTGTACTACTTCGCCCGTAAATTTTGCGAGTTTTCCACTGTAAGAATCCGGATTTCTTGCCACTTCATCGTATGTATAGCTTTGACATTGTGCGCGATATTCTCCTTCGGGCAGGTCGATTAATTTCGGTGTGGAATCGCCTCCGCCAATGATACCGCTGATAATAAAAATCAAAATGAGAGCGGCAGGGATGATCAAAAGCCAAAACCATACACGCTTATAGATTTTTTTCTTTGGCTTTGCGGTTGGAACTCCCGAATTGTTTTCCGGGAAGGCGTTTGGCATATTTCCGTTTGTCATGATTGTTTTTCCTCCTTTTTTGATCATGATAGACTTATTCTAACACAAGAAAGTCAAATTGTCAAGTATAGATATCAATTTGATAATGAAAAATCAAAAAGATTTGGTTAAAATAGAATCAAAGAGGAGGTGGCGGTATGATTGCGGACATGATTAAATTATTAAGAGAGCAAAAAAATATGACGCAAACCGAACTTGCACGGAAACTCGGTGTGACGCGATCGGGCGTAAACGCTTGGGAAATGGGCGTTACCGTTCCTTCTACGCAATATATCGTAGCACTTTCCGATCTTTTCGGGGTTTCCACGGATGTTTTGCTTGATATGAAACGTACGAAAACCATTTCGGTAAATGGTTTATCGGATCGAGAGATTACTTCGTTGCTTGCTATCATTGATTGCTTGAAAAATCGCGGAAGCGAAAAGGGATGATAAAAACACAATAAAGAGAACCGCTTTCTTTCGAGAGCGGTTCTCTTTATCTGTATAGTTACCTTTTATTTTTGCAGAGCTTCCTGAACGGCAACTGCAACCGCAACCGTCATACCAACCATCGGGTTGTTTCCGGCGCCGATCAGGCCCATCATTTCGACGTGAGCGGGAACGCTGGAAGAGCCG
>CAMOLD010000073.1 GCA_946618395.1 uncultured Clostridia bacterium | reverse complement strand
GCGCCGGAACTGCGCCAAAACGTCGTCCAGCGTTGCAATGTTGTCAATGTCGATGTGGAGTCCGGCGTATTCCTGCATTTTGGAGAGCAGCGCCTTGACTTTGCCAGTGGCAACAATGCGCTCATAAAGCTCGCAAACGTCAAACTCGCGCAGGCCGGCAATGACCTCGGAGAACGGGAGCTCGGAGAGCGCCTGGGCAATTTCCTTACCGGTCAAGCCCTCCATAGCCAGCAGTTTTTGCCGCAGGTTGGTAATGGCGGGGGTGTCGCCCTGCTCCAGAACGTAGCGGTAAAGGTCGGTGACAATGTTGGGGAAGTTGATGTTGATCCACAGTTTGTTGTTGACTTTTTCAATTTGGATGTAGCGGTCCAGAACCTTGGAGGCGCGGCGAACCAGGGTGATCAGATTGTCACCCGCTACCCGGAGGGTAATATCAATGTCTTTGAGCTTGTTGTCAGCCCCGTCGTCATCCGGGTCCGTATCAACAGTATCATAGCTCATTTTGAAGTTGAAGGAGGTGATGACGCCGTCGAAATCGTCCGCACCCATCTTCTCAAATTTGGGAATGATCTCCCAAATTGCGGCAACCAGCGCGTCAAAGTTGATGTTCAGTTTGGCGTTCTTCTGGCTTGCAATTTCATAGCCGGCAAGATAGAGCTGGTAAATTTTGTCCTCGCCGTTGGCAAGCGCCAAAAAGATCAACTGGGTGAGTTGCTCGTTGGTAAGCGCTTTTACAATTTTGCCAATGTCATCGCCCAGCTCTTCGGCAAGCGTGCCGGGATCCACCTGCTCCAACAGGCGGCCCATGATGGAGGGACCTTCCGCGGAGGTGGCAAGCAGGTTGAACACCGTGTTGACGTTAATATATTCCTGCATATTCCCGGTGTTGATGATGGTTTGCATGACGTTCTGAACGTTCACAACGTTGCCGTCGGCAAGAATATCGGAGAAGGTCTTGCCCGCTTTCAGAACGTTGGGCAGGTTAGAAAGGCTGCCGCCCAAAAGCAGGTCGACCAGCGTGGTAATGTCAATGTAAAGATACTCGCCGGTGGCAGGATTGGTGGAAAGCGCCAGGTCGATCAGACTATTGTAGCTGTAAATATTGGAGGAAAGGAACTGCTCCACGCCGCCAACTTCTCTTGCGGGGTCGTTTGCAATTTCCAAAATCTGATCAATTCCAAAACGGGTAATGTAATCCGTAAATTTGCCGCGCAGGAAGGGACCGATGTTTTCGTCCGCCAAAAGCGCAGCGGCGTCAATATCGGCAACATCTGCCAGCACAACGGTTACGCCGTCGTCATCCAGGGTGCGGAAGACGGCGTCGGCCAGGTTGGCAAGGTTATAGTTTGCCGAGTTTGCCATAAAGGCTTTCAGCAGTTCGGTGGTAACGGTTACACGACCGGTTTCCAGCAGGCGTTGTGCCAATGCAGTTTTGCCGGCGGCGGTAATCGCGTTGTTCAGCGTTTCATAAAGTGCGTCGGAATCGTAATTGTTTTCGTCATCCAACAGGCTTTGAATCTGCTCCACGGAGGGCAGAGTCGTAAGGCCGGAGTAAAGCGCAACTTTGCCATCGTTGGAAATGGCGGAAAGAACGGTTGCCAAATCGTAGTAGGTATCGCTCTCGGAAAAGATCTGCAACACCTGCTCAACGGTGGGGTTGAAGCCGCTTTCGTCGAGGTATTCCAACAAACGGGTTTTACCTGCCTCGGTAATTGCCGATTTGAGGGTGCCCAGGTCGTAGTAGCTGGCATCCTGGCTGAATACCGCTAAAATATCCAGCACGGTGGGGTTGAAGCATTGATCAAAGATCGCGGCCTGCCCTGCCGGGGTAACGGCATCCTGTATGGCTTCGTGATCGTAGTATCCCTTTGTGCCGTCAATGTCCTCCAGCAGGACTTGGAGCACGTCGTCTCTGCTCGGGTTCATACCGCCGATCTGAGAGAGGCGCATCAAACCTGCCGTTGTAAACGAAGCGCGCACGGCGTCTTCGTCATAGTAGCCCAGCGTTCCGTCGTCCTGCGACAAAATGCTGATCACTTGCTCCAGGGAAGGCTGGAACGCCGCCCGGAACGCAGCCTCGCCCTCCGGGGTGATGGCCGCAAGGATCACATCCCGGTCGTAATAACCCAGAGAACCGTCGGCATCCTCGGCAATCACGTTGGCCAGGTCTTCCAGGTTGAGCAGGCGCAAAAGGCCGGCGATGGTGACCGCGGATTTTAAGGTTTCGGTGTCAAAATATTCCGGATGCTCGTTGTAAAGCGCTGCGATCTGCGCGGGGGTGGGGGCAAGTCCGGGAATTTGCAAAACGGCACGAATGCCGGTGTCAGTCAAAAAGGCGGTTGCGCCCGATTTGACAGCGTCAATATCCAGATAGTTCTCGTTTGCAAGGATAAACTCCAGGTCGGCGGCGGTAATTTTAACGTTGCCGTTTTCGACCACCCATGCGGAAAGCGCGGCCAGACCGGCTTCGGTGATGATCGGCTTGCCGGGCTCCGGATTGAGGATCCGCTCGAACAGTGAGGTTTTGAACGCCGCGTCCTCGTCAAGAATGCTCCTGACTTTTTCAACCTTGACCTCATAGGCGTCGCCGGGAATATCATAGCCGGCAGCAACAACATCCGCAAGAACATCCGCCAGGAAAGATGCATCCAGCTCGATCAGCGCCGTAACGATCTTTCCTACCGCCTCGGCGTTTGTGCTGTTGACCTCCAAAAGATCGCCGGGTTCCAGCGGGGTTGTGCCATCGTTTTTCTTCAACGTGCCGTCCAGTCCGGCGACCAACGCGTTTACAAAGCCGTCGAAATCGGTAAAGATCTCGCGCTTATCGGCAAAGGAAAGCGCCGCGAATTTTTCGCGGATCTTGCTGAAGTCAATGTATTCGTAAAGCGCCTCATAGTTGATGGGAATATTCAGTTGGAGCACGGCGTTTGGATAGAGGGCGGTTTCAATTCCGGGCAGATTGCCGTCCACAACCGCCTGGCGAATGATTTCAAAGAAGTCCTCGCGGTCCTGTTCGTCGCCTTCCAGAATGGAGGTGATGATCTTCTGCTCGTCAACCATTTCGCGCATCACGTCAACGCCGCCGAGCTCCTTGATCAATCTACCAAGGCCCCTGTGGTCCTCGCCGATCAAAACGCCGAGAATCGCCTCAAAGGGAACGATCTCAAAGATATCTTCCAGCGTGATCAGATTGCCCTCCATATTCAGCAGAGCGGTCAGCTTTTCCTGGAATTCATCGGTTCCGAAAGACCGGAACAGATCGGAAAGCGCGTCGGTGGATATGGTTATGGTAATCTTCCCTTTTTCCACTCTGCCCGACCAATCCGGGTCAGGGCGCGGCGTTAAGATGACTTCCGGGTCGGGTCTGTCGGCAAATGCCGCAAACGGGAACGCCGTAAAGATCATTGCCACGGAAAGAATGACAACCAAAATCTTTTTCAACAGTTTCATGGATGTTACCTCGCTTCTTCGTTTTTTGGGAACTTCGGCTCTATTTTTCCCAATAGATAACTATACATATTATATGTTACCATTTTAACGGCAATTTGTCAAGTCCTTTCCCTTCATATTTTTATTTGATTTTTTCGCTTTTTTTCGGCAAAACCGGGGATTTTTGGAAAACCCGGCAAAAAAGAAAAGCCGGCGCGCCGAAAACGGCGCGCCGGGAAAGGCTTTTTATTTGATTTTCTTCCAGTATTCGGCGGCGGCTTGCTCGGTTTTGTTCTCGCCGAATTCATAATATTTTCGGTCGTCGGGAATGTCCAGCGGCAGGTAGCGCTGGGCAACATAATGGTTGGGAAAATCGTGGGGGTATTTGTATCCTTTGAAGAATGGACTTTGCAAATAAACCGGAATTTCCTGCCCCAGTCCCGCCTGAACGTCCGCCATTGCCGCCTCGATTGCCCGGTTGGCAGAATTGGATTTTGGCGCCGTTGCCAAAAGAACGGCGGCGTTTGCAAGCGGAATTTGCGCCTCCGGCATTCCCAGGCGGAGCGCCGTTTCGCAGCAGGCGTGCGTTACCACCGCAGCCATGGGGTAGGCAAGCCCGATATCCTCGTTTGCCATGACCTGCAACCGGCGGCAGGCGGAAATCAGCTCGCCCTGCGAGAGCAGTTTGGCAAGATAGAAGACCGCCGCGTCGGGGTCGGAGCCGCGCACCGATTTTTGCAGGCAGGAAAGCAGATCGTAATGGGTGTCGTCCGAGCGTCCCATCACGCCGGCTTGAAAACTCTCCATATCGGCTTTGGTGATTTCCCCGTCGGCGGCGTAATAGGCGTTTTCAAACAGAATAATGGCGTGGCGCACGTCGCCCGCCGCGCTGGCGGCAATGGCGCGCGCAACCTCGCGCGAAATTGTTTTTTCTTGCCCTGTCTCGCCGTTCAGGTAGTTTCTGGCACGTTCCAGGACCGGGAGCATGGCGTCCGGCGCCACCGATTTGAACTCAAAAACCGAGGCGCGGGAGAGCAGCGCGTTGTAAAGAACGTAGTAGGGGTTATCGGCGGTGGAGGCAATCAGGGTAATGCGCCCGTCCTCCACATATTCCAAAAGCGACTGCTGCTGGCGGCGGTTGAAATACTGAATTTCGTCCAGATAGAGCAGAATACCGCCGGCGCCGAAAATGTTGCCGGTCTCCTCCACCACCGCTTTGACGTCGGCAAGGGTCGCCGTTGTTGCGTTCAGTTTGCGGAACACCATGCCCGAAGCGTTTGCCAAAATGGTTGCCGCGGTGGTCTTCCCGGTGCCGGGGGGGCCGTAAAAAATCATATTGGTCATGCGTCCGCTCGCCAGCATCCGGCGGATCACGCCCTTTTCGCCGAACAGGTGATCCTGACCGACGATATCGTCAATGGTGGTCGGGCGGAGCAGATCCGCCAACTGTGCGTTCTTCATGCAGCTTCCTCCCCTTCTCCGCGCTTTCGGCGGAAGAAGTTTCTATGCTTCCATTATAAACGATTCGGGAAAGAATTGCAAGGTCTTTTGCCGCCATTTGGCAAAATTCCCGGTTTTGGGGCGCCGGAAGCGACAAAAATGCGTCGGCAGACGGCAAAATATCGTTCCCTTCCGCCGAAAAGCAGGGAATGCCCGCGCGCCGGCAAAACGCCGAGAGCTTGACTTCCCCGCCCGAAAAGCAAACGCACCGCGCGCCGACGCGCACCGAAAGGATGAGCGGATGCAACCGGCAGGAAAGGACAATTGCCGCCGCCGAAAACAGCGCCGTTGCCTCGCTGAAGTCGCGCGGCGCATAGATGGTTCCGCCAAATGTTTCTTTCAGCCGCCGCGCCGGGAATTCGTCACGCAAAGGATCGCAGAGGAGATAGAGTTTGGAAAAGCCGGAAAACGAGCGCCGCAACAGCGCCGAAAGTCCGGAAATTGCAACGCCCCCCGCCGGGCAAACGCACAACAACGGCTTTTTGACATTCCCCATCAACCGGTGAAGCAAAAACGCCGTGCGCAAATGCGGCGGATCCGGCAACAGAAACGCCGGGTCGGCTCCCACCGTAACGCGCGTATTTTTCGCACCTGTTGCCTTGAAAAGCGCCAACGATTCCTCGTCGCGCAAAAGGACGGCGGCGCATGCTTCCAGCTCCTTGCCAACCGCCCGGCGCGCCCGAACCCCCGAAAGAGGTCCCAATCCCCCAAAAAGAACCGTGCGGCAACCGCAAAACCGCGCCAGCCGCAACAGCGCAAGATAATAGTAAAGCGACCGGTTGCCGGTTTTGTTTTGCAACAGCGTTCCCCCGCCCGAGATGAACACCGCCGACCGCAAAAGGGCAACCAACACCGCAAAGGGGTTCTTCCTGTTTGCGCAGTGCACCCCGAAACGTCTGGAATCGCGCCGCGGTTGCCCCGAAAGAACCGTCACCTGCCCGGGCAGAATCCCGTTTTGAAAAAGCCCCTCCAACATTCCGCAAAGCGCGGCGTCATCGCCCAGGTTTCCGCACCCTGCATAGCCGCCGATGCAAAGGCGCGGTTCTTTTTTCTGCCTTTTCATATCGGATAATCCCCCTTCCCCCGGCGCCAAAGCAACCGCCGGTAAACCGCCTCGGTTGCCGCAACCATTCGGTCCGCCGAAAAGTTTTCGCGCATCCAGGCGCTCGTTTTTTCGGCATTCGCGTGCAACTGGGCGCGGTTTTTCAACAATTTTGCAAGATCGCCGGCAAGCAGTTCCGCCGTTGGCTCCGCAAAGCCACGACAGGTAAAATTTCCGGCGGCAAGCTCCGGGCGGTCGGGTGAAAGCAGGCCCCCATATCCCTCGTTGCCGCAAAGAAGCACCGGGCAGCCGCAAAAGGAAGCCTCCATCGCCGCGCGCGAAACCCCGGCAAAAAGATCGGCGCGGCGGTAAAGCTTGATCAAGTCTTCCTCCCCGCCCGGCCGGACCACCCGCAAAATCGGGCGCCCGGCAAGCAGGTTGCTTCTTCCGGCAAGGCAGGAAACCGTTGCAAACGCGCTTCCCCGCCCGGCAATGGTAACAACAAACGGCGGCATTCCCGGCTCCGCCGCCAAA
>CAMOLD010000072.1 GCA_946618395.1 uncultured Clostridia bacterium | reverse complement strand
TCGGCGCGGCAATCGATATGCAAAATCAGGGGCGCGTGCTGTCCTTCGATCTGCACGCCTCCAAACTCTCGCTGGTGGAAAGCGGCGCCGCGCGACTGGGCATTACTATCCTTTCGGTTGGAGAACGCGATGCACGTGAAAAACTGCCGGAATGGGAAGGGAAAGCCGACCGTGTCATTTGCGACGTGCCCTGTTCGGGCTTCGGCGTGCTGGCAAAAAAACCGGAACTGCGGGGCAAAGCCCCCGAAACAAGCGCCGGACTGCCCAAAATCCAGGCGGCAATCCTTGCCCGCTCGGCAACGCTGGTGCGCCACGGCGGACGGATGGTTTATTCCACCTGCACCATTTTCCCGGAGGAAAACGAGGGCGTAGTCGAGCCGTTTTTGGCGGAACACCACGATTTTATACTGGTGGAAAAGCAAACGCTTTATCCCGATACCGACGGCACCGACGGCTTCTTTTATGCCGTTTTGGAGCGAAAAAACTGACCGAAAGGAGAGGGGCATGGAACAACGGGAACTGTTATCCATGATGCCGGAAGAACTCCGCGCGTTTCTGTTGGAGCTGGGCGAGCCGGGCTACCGCGCCGACCAGATGTTTTCGCAAATGCACAAGGGAATTTCGCCCGGCGAGATGACCAATCTGCCGCTCCCGTTGCGCAAAAAGCTTTGTGAGGTTGCGCTTTGGAACCTGCCGCAAATCCGCAAAAAGCTGGTTTCCGCCATTGACGGAACGGTTAAATATCTCTTTGCACTCTCTGACGGCAACTGTGTGGAAAGCGTTGTGATGCGCTATGAACACGGCAACACCATTTGCATCTCCTCGCAGGTCGGGTGCCGCATGGGGTGCAAATTCTGCGCCTCCACCATTGGCGGCAAGGTGCGCGATCTTTCCGCCGGGGAGCTCCTGGGGCAGGTCATTGCCGCCGGGAAGGACACCGGCGAGCGCATTTCCAACATTGTGCTCATGGGCATTGGCGAGCCGTTGGATAACTACGGGCAGGTCGTTCGGTTTTTGCACCTGGTCAATCATCCGGCAGGGCTGAACATCGGCTACCGGCATATCTCGCTTTCCACCTGCGGCTTGGTGGACGGCATTGAAAAATTGCAAAAGGAAGATCTACCCATCACGTTGTCCATTTCGCTCCACGCGCCGGACGACGAAACGCGCTCCTCCATCATGCCGGTCAACAAACGCTGGGGCGTGGATGCGCTTCTTAATGCCTGCCGCGCATATTTTCGCGCCACCGGGCGCAGAATTTCTTTTGAATACACCTTGATTTCCGGCAAAAACGATTCGCCCAAGGATGCCGAAAAACTGGCGCAGGTGCTCAATTCGCATCTGCGCGACCGTCAAAGCACCATGCCCATTCATGTCAATCTCATTCCGGTCAACGCCGTTGCCGAGACCGGGTTCCAAACCAGCGACCGCGCCGCCGTGCGAAAATTTGCGGCCATTTTGGAGGCAAAAGGCATTCGCGCCACCATCCGCCGCACGTTGGGAGCGGACATCAACGCCTCCTGCGGACAGCTCCGCCGTGCCGCCGGCAGTGCCGGAGCCGAATAAAAAATCAAGAAAAGTTTTTGCATTTATAAAGGCTTTATGATCAGCGGCGCAACTCCCCGTTTTACATCACTCAAAAAAACGGAGAACTGCCATGCTGAAAAAACTGTTGTTTGCCAATCTGTTGTCGTTTGCGCTTTCCTTTGTGGTGCTGGATTCGCTGTTCGGCATTGCGGGGCCGCGCGGCGAGCGCGTCACCGTTCCGGATTTTTGCGGGACGACCGAGGAAACGCTTGCCGCCGACGATCGCTTTGCCGTTACCGCCGAATACCGCTATGACGAAAGCCCTGCCGGAACCATCCTTTCGCAGGAGCCGCCAGCCGGTTCCATCCGCAAAATCGGGGAGGATCAGGCGCGCTGTCAGGTGCGCGTGGTGGTCAGCATGGGGCCCGAAAAGGTGACCCTGCCCGACCTGGTCGGGCAAAATGCCAGCGTTGCCGCGGCGGAACTGCGCCGCATGGGGCTGGTTGTCAACACCCGGCAGGATGACGCTTCGGCGTCTGCCGCCGGCATGGTCACGGCAACCAATCCTCCCGCCGGGAGCGTGGTGCAGGTTGGAACAACCGTTTGTTTATCTGTTTCTCCGGGCGGAGCCATTCCTCCGGAAGATTGAAGAAAAGGAGAACCCGAATGCCAAAAGGATACGGATACGTGGTTTGGGGCGTTGGCGGACTTTACCGCGTTAGGCTGCTGCCGGCATGCGCCGCGGCGGTGCCCAAGCCCTATGAAGAACAGCCGCTGGACGGCAGGACGGTTTTTGCGCGCGGCAGGGGAAATTTGCGCCGCGGCGAGGGACTTTTGGTTGGCGATTTTGCCGAGGTGACCTACGACGAAACCTCCTATACCATTCAAAACGGGATTCCCGAACCGTCGCCGGACGGCACCGGCATTGTCATTTCCAAAATTTTTCCGCGCCGGAGTGCCCTCATCCGTCCGCCAATGGCAAATCTGGACGTTTTGTTCGTCACGGTTGCCGCCGCAGTCCCGGCGCCCGACTTTGGAACGCTGGATAAACTGCTTTGTATCGCCGTCCACAATCAAATCCTGCCCGTTGTGGTGGTCAACAAATGCGACCTGGCGCCCGAAAAGGCAAAGGAAATGGAAGCCGTTTACCGCGGTGCCGGATTTTTGACCTTTTCCACGGTGGGAAAGACCGGCGAGGGAATTGACGCGCTGAAAGACTGGATTGCAAATAACCTGAGCGGTAAACTTGCGGCATTCGCCGGCGCTTCGGGGGTTGGCAAATCCACCCTTTTGGGCAAGCTGTTCCCCGGAATTTCTTTCCAAACAGGAGATGTCAGCCGCCGCATTGCGCGCGGCAAAAACACCACGCGGCAAATTGAAATTCACCCGCTTTCCGGGGAGCCCGATTGCGGTTACATCGCCGACACCCCCGGCTTTACCATGCTGGATTTTGAGCAGTTCGACTTTTTCGATCTGGAAGATCTGCCGCTCACCTTTCCCGAGTTTGCGCCCTATCTTGGAAAATGCCGCTATACCGACTGCACCCACACCAAGGAGGAGGGTTGCGGCATTGTGGAAGCGGTCAAAACCGGAGCCATTGCAAACTCCCGGCATGAAACCTACCTTTCGCTTTATCAAATCCTCAAAAAGAAACCCAAATGGAAATAAAAAAAGAAGCGCGTGCCGCGGCACGCGCTTCTTTTACTTTTTACAGGGAAGTTTCCGCCGGCGCGTCCGATTTGCCGGCTTGTTTCATTTTTCGAACCAAAAAGAGAGCGGAGCAGGTAAAATGCACCAGCGCGGTCACCGCCCAGGAGATTGGATAGGAAATATAAATCATTTCCAGCGTTCCCGTTGCGCGAAAAACCGTGGATAGCCAAATAATGCGGAACAGGCAAACGCCAACAAGGGAAACGGCGGTGGAAACAAACGACCGTCCCAAGCCGCGCAGAATGCCCGACCCGACCTCCATGGCGGCAAGCAAAAAATAGAGGGGCATCATGTAAAGCGTCCGCAGGTAGGCGGTGTAGTATGCCATTTGCGCCAGCGTTCCCTCTTCGGCGGGGTGAATGCCGTAAAGGGCAAGCAGGGGTTGCCGCAAAAAGTAAAAACTCAAGCCGAACAACAACCCAATCAGTGTTGTAATCAAATAGCAGCATCCCATCACGCGCCAAACCCGGCGGTATTTTCCCGCCCCGGCGTTCTGCCCGGTAAAGGTGATGGCGGCTTGATAAACCGAGTTCGTTGCAGTATAGGCAAAGCCTTCCAGGTTGGAGGCCGCGGCGTTCCCGCTGACAACGGGCTGAAAGGTTTCGCTTGCCGAAACCATCGCGTTATTGACTTGCAGAACCGAGGATTGAATCATCATATTGGAAATGGAAAACAGCACGCCCTGCAAGCTTGCCGGAAGACCGACCACCGTCATATCGCGAAATGCGCGCAAATCAAACCGCAACCGGCGGAACGAAAAGCGGCAGGCGTCCCGGCTTTTTGAAAGCCGCCAGAGCAAAAGAATGGTGGAAAGCAGGTTGGAAGCGGCGGTTGCCAAAGCAACGCCTTCCACCGAAAGCCTGACTACCAAAACGAAAAAGAGATTAAAACCAACATTGAAAAGTCCCGAAACCGTCAACACCCGGAACGGGGTTCGCGCATCTCCTTTTGCGCGGAAAATCGAGATCAGAAAATTGGTCAGCGAAATGAAGGGAAGCCCCAAAAAGTGAATTTTTGTGTAAAGAACGGCAAGGTCCAAAAGATCGTCGCGCGCGCCCAGTTTGGCAAGGAGCGGACGGGCAAGCGGAATTCCAACGCCGATGCCCAAAATTCCAAGCGCAAGTCCGGCAATTAGCGAGGTGTGAACGGCACGGGAAACGCCCCGGCGGTCGCCGGCGCCAATCCGCCGGGCAACAATCACGTTTGCTCCAATGGAAAGCCCCATAAAAATATTCAGCACAAGGTAGATCATTGCGTTGGTGGTTCCAATGGCGCCAACGGCGTTTTCCTCATCGGAAAGACTGACCACCATCATATCGGCGGCACTGTAAAAGGTTTGCAAAAGGTTGGTCAGCATGACCGGCAGAGTAAAAAGAAGAATCTTGACAAACAAAGGTCCTTCGGTCATGTTGATGGTTTTGTTTTTCACTGCGTTCATGCCAAGCTTTTGCCTCTCCTTTCCTCAAAAATCAAAAAACAACCGCTTCCGCAAACAACTGCAAAAGCGGTTGGTTCATCAATGCCGTTTCCGCACGGCGTAAATCACGCGCTCAATGCCGGGGGCAAGGATGACGTTGGTGGCAAGCTCCACCAAAAAGTTGACTCCAACAATTCCCAAAAGAACGTAAATAAACAGGTTGGAATAGGTTGTGCTGCCCATCCAGACGGTTGCAACGTCGCGGTAAAATGCAAACAGGGCCAGGCAGAAAATGCCGGTGTTCACAATCGGGCAGGCAACGGCGGCAACAAAAATACCGGGCAGGCGGTATCCGCGTTTGCCGAACGCGCGGCAGACAAATCCGGAGACCAGCCCCGCCGCAATGCCTTTGACCATGCAGAGCAGCACCGTCAAAAAAGGCAGCTTTTCAAACATCATGTAGGCGCCGATGTCGGCTCCGGTAACGGTGGCAATGGTGACGACCAATCCAAACACGCCGCCCAAAAAAGCGCCCGAAACCGGACCGTAAAGAACCGCGCCCAAAACGATGGGCACCAGCGAGAAGGTGAAAGAAACGGGACCGATTTTAACGCCGGAGGCAAACACTTGAAGCACCACCACAAGCGCCGTCAGAATTGCGGTGCCCACCAGCATTTCGATCCGGTTTTTATTTTGCATTGCCATAGAAAAACGACTCCTTTATATCAAAAAAGTAAACATACGCTCCAATTATAACACCCTTCCCCCTTTTTTTCAACCCCTTTTTTTCTGTTTTTTTCACAAAAAGAAGCGGATTTTCGCTTGAAAATCCGCTTGCAAACAATTGATTTTTATTTTTCACTGTCGCTGTCTTCATAGGTGGTATCGGTGGAAATCGAGGAAATCGCCGCGGCAGGGAAATAGTCCAAGGGGTCAATCGCCTCGCCGCCAACCGTCATTTCCAAGTGCAAATGCGGCTCCTCGGCAATCTCCGCCATCGCGCTTTCCCCAACCGTTCCAATGCGCTGACCGCGCAGAACGCTCACCCCTTCGGCAATCCCTTCGGCAAGGTCGGGGGCAAGGTTTTTATAAATGGTTTGCGAGTCGGCAGCGTGCGAAACGGCAAGGCATTTGCCCATCATGGGGTCGTCCCAAATGCGGGCGATTGTTCCGTCGGCGGCGGCAAGAACGGGCGCGCCCGCCTCGGTTGCCAGGTCAATGCCCGTGTGCACGCGAAAGTCTTGCATGGTGCGCGAGAACACCTGAATTTCTACGCTGTGCGTTTGCAAAAGCGTGCCGTTATCCACCGGCAGCGAGAGCGTTGGAACGGTGGGCTTGGGCGGCTCGGGCTGGGGTTTGGAATCCTCCGGCGTTTTGTCGGGCTCGGTCTTCCCGCTGTCGGGCTCGGGGTTCGTGTTGTCCACCGGGGTATCGGTCACCGGGTTCAAAACGTCCTGCGCCTGTTGTTTGCGTGCGCGGTTGGCAATGGCAGTAATCATCAGGATCAACGAAAGCGTGACCAAAATGGCAATGGCAACCAGAAAGACAACGCGGTTGACGCGCAGGGAGCGCAGTTTTTCGGTCAGTTTAGATTCCTGCGGATCATTTTTCGGGGTTTGCGAATTCATTTTCGGCATAATAACTGCTCCTTTTTTGGCATGAAGTTTTCGGATAGCAAAGGGTTTTTGTCTCCGGTTTCATTTTTTACCGTTTGGAGCGGATTTATACAGCAAACCCGTTTTTTTCGCAAAAAGGGAAGCTGCCGCGTATTTTTTCGAGCAAATTCACGTTATGTTCATATTTACATGATATAATATGAATTTATAGAGTGAAAAGTTTTTGTGCAGGCTGAAAAACGCAGGCAAAAACCGGAAACAATGAAAAATGAAAGAAAAACCCGAATTCCGCCGTTGCGCGGCATTCTCCGCAGGGAAAGGGAGCAAA
>CAMOLD010000071.1 GCA_946618395.1 uncultured Clostridia bacterium | reverse complement strand
GCAGGTGCGAAATGGTGATACCGCCGGTCTTCTTGGAGTCATACTGGAAGTATGCTTGAATGTATTTATCGGTATGGTCGCCGATGATTTTGATGGAGTTCTTGTTTGCGCCGACCGTTCCGTCGCCGCCCAGACCCCAGAACTTGCAGGAAATGGTGCCTGCCGCCGCGGTTACGGGCGCCGGCTTTTCGTCCAGCGAAAGTCCGGTAACGTCATCCTTAATGCCGATGGTAAAGCTGTTCTTCGGCTTTTTGGCATCCAGGTTCTCGTAAACGGCAAAGATGGAAGCCGGAGTGGTATCCTTGGAGCCGAGACCGTAACGACCGCCGACCACAACGTCCATCTTTCTGCCGGTTTGCGCCAGAGCGGCAACAACGTCCAGATAGAGCGGATCGCCCAGCGCGCCGGGCTCTTTGGTGCGGTCCAGAACCGCGATCTTCTTAACGGTTGCGGGAATTGCCTCGGCCAGTTTTTCTGCCACGAACGGACGATACAGGCGAACTTTGACAAGTCCGACCTTCTCGCCGGCGGCAAGCATATAGTCGATGACTTCCTCTGCTACGTCGCAGACAGAACCCATGGCAATAATCACCTTTTCGGCATCGGGTGCGCCGTAGTAGTTGAAGAGCTTATAATCGGTTCCCAGTTTGGCATTGACTTTGCCCATGTATTCTTCCACAATGCCGGGGAGCGCCTGATAGTATTTGTTGCAGGCCTCTCTGTGCTGGAAGAAGATGTCGCCGTTCTCGGCGGAGCCGCGCAGAGCGGGATGCTCCGGGCTCAACGCATGCTTGCGGAATGCCGCAACTGCATCCATATCCACCATTTCGGCAAGATCCTTGTAATCCCAAACTTCAATCTTCTGAATCTCATGCGAGGTGCGGAAACCATCGAAGAAGTTGAGGAACGGAACGCGACCTTTGATGGAAGCCATGTGGGCAACGGCGCCCAGGTCCATGATCTCCTGCTGGTTGGTCTCCGCCATCATGGCAAAGCCGGTCTGACGGCAAGCGTAAACGTCGGAATGGTCGCCGAAAATGTTGAGTGCGTGCGAAGCAACGCAACGCGCCGAAACATGAATGACGCAGGGCAGCAGTTCGCCTGCGATTTTATACATGTTCGGGATCATCAGAAGAAGACCCTGAGACGCGGTGTAGGTGGTGGTCAGAGCGCCGGCCGCCAGCGAGCCGTGAACGGCACCTGCGGCACCTGCCTCGGATTGCATTTCCATCACTTTGACGCGCTCACCGAAAATGTTTCTTGCCGGTTCGCCGAACACGTTTTTGTCGGTTGCCGACCAGGTGTCGGTGACCTCTGCCATTGGGGAAGAGGGCGTGATGGGATAGATTGCGGCAACTTCCGTAAACGCATAGGAAACATGCGCCGCGGCGGTGTTACCATCCATGGACAGTTTCTTTCTTTGAATTGCCATACTGAATAGAACCTCCTGTTTTTTGTTTGAAAATTGTCATTGTTCTGACAGACCATATGTCATCAGTTTATAGTTTAACATAATCATTAGAAAATGTAAAGAGATTTTTGAATTTTTTTATGGAAAAAAGGGGGGATTTTTGAGAAAAAAGCGGGATTTTGAAAAGCAGGCGCGCCAAAAGGCGCGCCTGCCCGAAAACTTTTTTTGGAAACGGCGCTACCGCCGGGAAAGAATCTCCCGGACTGCGGTTGCGAAAAGGTGCGTTTGCTCCATGGTATTCTCCGCCCCGAAGCTGACGCGCACGGCGCCGCCCTTCGGGGTTCCCAACGTCCGGTGCGCCAGCGCCGCACAATGAAACCCGGCGCGCACGCAGAATCCCCGTTCATCCAACGCCGCCGCAATCGCTTCGGAGCCGGCATCCTCCGCCCAAAAAGAAAGCACCGAGCCCGAAATATGCGGCGCCGCGATTTGGACGCCGGGAATGGTTTTCAGCTCGCCGGCAAGGCTTTCCCAAAGCAGTCTTTCATGCAGCCGGATTTTGGCAAAGGAACGGCCACCGAGCAGTTTGAGCCCTTCCCGCAAGCCGGCGATTGCCGGAAGCGGAAGCGTTCCCACCTCGTATCGCTCGGGGGGATCGGCGGGCATTTGCGGCGAAAGCGAGCCAACACCGCTCCCGCCCTGCAAAAGCGGCTCCAAAACCGTGTTTTTCTCCAAAATCAAAAGCCCGACTCCCTGCGGTCCGCCAAGCCCTTTATGCCCGGGAACGCAGACGGCGTTTGCGGAAAATTCCTTCAAATCCACCGGCAGATGCCCCGCCGACTGCGCCGCATCCAGAACGAACCGGATGCGGTGGCGGCGGCAAAGCGCGCCAATCTCTTTTGCCGGAAGCACCGCGGAACAAATATTGGAAGCATGGGTGCAGACGAGCAGTTTGGTGTTTGGCCGGATCCGCCGGCGGATCCCCTCCAAAACGCTTTCAGCGGTTGCGCCCGGATTGGCGGCGAAGGTTGGGAAAACGGTATAGCTGATGATTCCCTCTTTTGCCAGTTTCCAGACCGGGCGAAACACCGCGTTGTGTTCCAGGTCCGAGATCAGCACATGGTCGCCTTTTTGAACGCTGCCCCGAATTGCCTGATTGATGGCGGCGGTGGCGCCGGCGGTAAAAACGACCTCTTCCGGTGTGTCGGCGCCGAAAGCCTGCGCCGCCAAAACCCGGCAGTCATACAGCAGTTCCGACGCCTGCATAGAAGATTGATATGCTCCTCTGCCGGCGTTTCCGGCGCAGGTTTGCAGACAGTTGCAAACGCCGCTGACCACCTCCGGCGGTTTGGGAAAGCTCGTTGCCGCATGGTCGAAATAGATCATACTCTTCCGCCTCCGCGCGCCCGGATTCCGGCGCCGCGCAAGAGCCGCCGCGCCAGGCGCTCCTGCCCGCAGGGATAGGAGACGGCATAGGCGCATCCGCTCCCCGTTGCCGCAGGATCGTTGCGGACAACGGTTGCCGGAATGCCGCCGCGCAAAAGCACCTCTCGGGCGCGCATTGCCGGAGTGACGGCTCCGATGGACAACAGGCACATGCCGCCGCTTGTTTGAATTGGCATCCGTTTCTTTCCTCCTTCCCTTTTTTCATTGAAATTGAGGGCGTTTTTCCCTCTTTTTCAGTTTATGAAAAACGCAAGGGCGGGGTGCGCCGAAAAGCAAAAAGGGCGCGCCCGAATTTGGGCGCGCCCGGAATGCTTTTTCTCAAATTTCTTTCCGATCAAAGGCGTCAAACGCCGTCCACAAAAAGACAGCCATGTGTAGCGCGAGAACAACGATCGCCACCCAGATTGACTGATGCGGGAATACCGAAACGCCGCGCAGAATATTGGAAAGATTGATGTTGGCAAAAATCAAATATCTTCCCCAATCCGCACCTAAAAATGCGAGAATGGAATTGACAGTGCTGCCGCCGTAATAGATGAGCAAACTGATGCCGACCGCCGCTCCGGAATTGCGGAAAAGCGAGGAGATCATAAACGCAAGCGTGACGATAACGATCATACCCACCAACTCCAAAAGATAGTTGCCAAAGAGAAGCAGAATGGGCGAGGAACGTTTGATCTCGCCTCCCGTTGCCGTCAAAATAGGCAGGAAGAAATCGCTTCCTCCGCAAAACAGGATCCCGAACAGCACATTGCCCAAAAGCAACGCAAAGAACAAAAGCACCATGTTGATGAGCAGCGAACAATATTTGGAAAGCAGGATCTTCCAGCGCGTTGCCGGCGCAATGAGCAAAAACTTGATCGTCCCTTTGCCAAACTCGCTTGCCACCATGCCCGCCGCCAGAATGATGGAGAGGATTTGCACGATGGATGTCAGGGAGAGCGTAGTGTTTAGCGTATCCCAAAGCCGACTGGTTTCGCCGGATCCGCCGTCCAGATTCGTAAGTGTGTCAATCAGTTGGAAAGAATCGCCCGGATTGATGCGAATATTGTTTTTCAGGCGGTATTCCAGCAAAACATAGCTGTTCTTTGCCGTTTCCAGCGCTTCGGGATTGTATTGGGCATACGCTTCGATCCGGCGCAGCTGCAAAAGCGCCTGGCCCATTTCCATGGCAACATCGTATCTCCAATCCCGGCCGTCCGGCGCGATCTGATTTTCCAAGCAGAACTGATACCCGGCGTTTGCCGCCTCGATAAAGGCAGGATTTCCGGCATACTGCGCCTGATTTTCCTCCATCAGGTAGCGGTAATACCCCAAATAATCGTTGCCGCAGATCAATCCCTTCAACCGCTCGGCGAAAACGGCGTCATCATCCAAAACCGCAATGGCATACCGTGTTGCAATATCGGTGGTGCAACGCCAGTCTTGCCGGCTGGTAACTCCGGCATCTAAAAGGATCTGGCAGGAGTAGATCTCTTTTTGAAATTCCTCTTTTATCCGTTCGTCGGTCTCGGTTTTCAGCACTTCCCGGGTATATTCGATCTCTGTCTGCAAGGATTCGGCAAGCGTGGTTGGATATTCATAATCCCAATCATCCGATTCGCGCGTCAAAATACCGATCAGTGCCGAAAATCCGAACGAGATGACCAAAACGACCGCCAACGCGATCCAAATGAACTTGCGGCGACGAATTTTCAGGTTCTCGTTGCTTACCAATGCCCAAAACTCAGCCAATTTGGTCGCCCCCTTTCGTCATTTCAATAAACACATCCTCCAGGCGGCGGTTTTCCTTTTTGGTGACCGTGTAAAGGCAAACCCCTGTGCGGATCAATTTGCGGTTGATTTTGAGGAGCAGTTCTTTTTCGTCGGCAGCGGGGAGCGTAACTTCCACAACCCCCTCCCCTTCCAATTTCTTTTCTATCTCTTTAAAGGATTCCAGCGCCGCCATTGCCGCATCCGTGTCATCTACCTGGAGTAGGTATGCGGTGTGGTCGGGTGCCGCGGCGGATACCATTTTGTCAATGGTTTGTACCGAGCGCAAAATACCATCCGAAATGATGCCGACGCGGTCGCACATCATTTCCATCTCACTCATCAAATGGCTGGAAACAAGCACCGAGATCCCCTCTTCGTGTGCAAGGTGGCGGATCAAGTCGCGCAGACTTTTGGTTCCGCTGGGATCCAGACCGTTCGTCGGCTCATCCAACACCAAAAGCCGGGGGCGGTGCAAAATTGCCTGCGCCACGCCAAGCCGCTGGCGCATACCCAGCGAATAGCGGCTGACTTTTTCCTTGATGCGGTTTTCCAACCCCACCATGCGAACCACCTCGGCAATGCGCTCCTCGGGAATGCCGCCGTGCGCTTTGGCATATATTTTCAAATTGTCATACCCCGAAAGATAGGCATAAAACTCGGGGTTTTCCACAATGCCCCCTACCAAAGCCATTGCTTTTTCAAACTGCCGGCGCAAATCGAATCCGCCGATTTTGATTTCTCCTTCATCCAGCATGAGAAGGCCCACCGCAATTTTAATGGTGGTGGTTTTTCCGGCGCCGTTCGGTCCGAGAAAGCCGAACACTTCGCCGCTGTAAGTCTCAAAGCTGACATCCTGCAAGATCTTGCGGTGTCCCAGCGTTTTGGAAAGGTGGGAAATTTGCAGAATGGGTTCTTTTTCTTCCATCGTCATTCGGTCTTCCCTCCTTTCAAATCATACCAAGCAATCCATAATTGAAAGAATAGCCGCTGCCGGTTGCGGCATTCATTCCGGCAACCTGCCATTTCCCGCCCTTACGCACCAGTTCCAGCGAGAAATAGACCTTGCAGGTGCGGCTCCATTCGTCGCTCCCCTCTTCCCGTGAGTTCACCGGTGTTGGGAACAGGACGCCTTCCTCATATCCCTCTAAGGGCGCCGCGCCCTTACCGTGCACGGTCATTTGATCGGTATCCAGCGAAACAAGCACTCTTCCGGGGCCATCCCGTGTGATAAAGACATTCCAGTGATCGGGTTGGCAGGCAATTTCCGTTACCATACCGGGCACTGCCGTTTGCCAGTTTGTGAGCAGTTCGCTCAACCGGGCAAGATCATAGTTGTGCGAATTGAGTTTCACGCTTCCGGTGTACCAGTATTGTTTGGCAACCTGATCCAGCGCGGTTGTTTGCGCTTGCTTTTGTGCCTCGGTCAGATATCCGTCAGCCCCGAGTTCTCCTTCGGCAAGATTGACTGAAAGAAGCGCCTGAACATAATCCTTTGCCGTTTCGCGGATCTCCTTTTTCTGAAAGCTATATCGCACCTCTCCGATAACAATAAACAAGACCAGCGCGAGAAGCAGAACGGCACCCAGCCAAAGCCCGCGATTGGTCTTTTTCCAAAACAGTTTGAAGTTCATCCTTTGCCTCCTGTTTCGCTTTTGTTTTTCGTTCTTATTTTATCATATTCAAAAACAGGTGTCAAGAGCTTTCCCCGGTTTCCAAAAAAAGAAAACGGGCCCAAGCCCGTTTTCTTTTTTATGATATTAACGATCTTTATATTCCTCTTTGATCTTTGCGGCAAGGTTGCTGGGAACAACGTCATATCCCGTTACCTGATAGGTAAAGGAACCGCGGCCCTGCGTCATAGCGCGCAGAACGATGGGGTAATCCATGATTTCGGACTTGGGCGCCGTTGCCTGAACGGTGGTGTAGCCCTTATGGTCGGGCGTGGGCTCCATGCCCATCACGCTTCCGCGGCGCTTGTTGAGGTCGCCCATCACATCGCCGACCATGTTTTCGGGAACCGAGATATAGAGGT
>CAMOLD010000070.1 GCA_946618395.1 uncultured Clostridia bacterium | reverse complement strand
ACCGAAACGGTGAAGGTCAAGCCGTCCTCCTCGGAGGGAGAGAAGCGCATTTTGACGTGTCCATACTGGCCGGAACCGCCGTTTTGCTTTTTGTGTTTGCCTTCCACATCAACCGACTTGGTAATTTTTTCGCGATAGGCGATGCGCGGAACTTCATAGTTGATGTTGAGTCCGAAACGGCTCTTTAAACGGGCAGAAAGCACCGAAAGGTGAACCTCGCCCAATCCGTAGATGAGCAGCTGTTTGGTTTCGGGATCGTTTTCAAACCGCAGGGTGTAGTCTTCCTCCACCATGCGGGAGATGCTTTGCGAAAGTTTGCCCTCGTCGCCCTTGCCGGCAGGAACCATTGCCTTGACATAGTAGGGTGTTGGGAATTTGACTTTTTCGTAGGTGAACTCGCTGTTCCAGGTGAGGGTATCGTTGGTGTTGGTGGCGGAAAGTTTGGCAACCATTCCGATATCTCCGCAGTCCAGCTCCTCGACCTCGGTTTGCTTTTTGCCCTTCATGGTGTAGATGTGGGCAAGTTTTTCGGTGGTGCCGGAAACATTGTTGCGCAAAGTCTGATCGCGCTTGACGGCACCGTTCATGACCTTGAAGAAGGACATTTTGCCAACGAACGGATCGGCAACCGTTTTGAATACGAAAATTGCCGGCTCGCCGCCCTCGGCCTTGATCTCCATTTTTTCGCCGCCTTCCAGCGTTTCCTGTTTTTTGGCGGTGTGGCGCGGGAAGGATTCCACAATTTTATCCAGCAGCGTCCAAACGCCCCAGAGTTTTGTTGCGGCGCCGCAGAACACCGGAACGATCTCGCCGGAGATAATGCCCTCATGGACGGCGTTGACCGCCTCCATGTGACCGATCTCCTCACCCTCAAAATACTTCATCATGAGGTCCTCGTTGGTGCTTGCAACGGCCTCCATCAGCATATCGCGGTATTTTGCAACCGCCTCTTCGCTCTCCGCCGGGATGATCTCGACGCTATGCCGTCCCTTATCGTCAAACACGTGCGCCGTGCGGTCGATCAGATCGATGCACCCAACGACCTCGCCGTTTTTGACCATGGGGATGGTGAGCGGACAAACGCTTTTGCCGAAGGTATCGTGCAGGGAATCCAGCACGCGTCCGAAACGCGCTTCGTTATCGTCAAATTTATTGATGAAGAACGCGCGCGGCAATTTTGCCTTGGCGGCAAGATCCCAGGCGATCTCGGTTCCAACCTCGATGCCGGCTTTGCCGTCCACCGTGATGATGGCGCTGTCCGCCACGCGGATTGCCTGCAAAACTTCGCCTGTAAAATCCAGATACCCGGGGGTGTCCAGCAGGTTGATTTTGATGTTCTTCCAGGTCATGTTCATGAGGGACGCGGAAACCGAAATTTTTCTTGCGATCTCCTCGGGGTCGTAATCGCTGACGGTGTTCCCGGCAGTAACATTCCCCAACCGGTCTATTTCACCGGTCAAATAAAGCATTGCCTCCGCAAGGGAGGTCTTTCCGCTCCCGCTGTGACCAAGGAGCGCGACGTTTCTGATGTTTTTCGTTTCAATTTTTGCCATGGCGTAGCCCTCGATAATCCTTTCCATTGTGTTCGATACGCGTTTGGTATCTATTTCAGTATATCATAAGATAGAAGCAATTTCAAGTTTTATTTTGAACTTTTTGCATGACGGAATGTAGAATTTGCCACCGGCTTTTTGGCAAAATTTCACAAAGTTCTGCCAAAGAAAAGCGCCTCCGCGTTGTTGCGCGTTTGATCGGCAACCGCCTGCGGCGAGGTCCCCCAAAGCGCGGCGATCGCCCCCAGCGTGTATTCCAGGTAGCCCGAATGATTCAGCCTGCCGCGCATGGGATGCGGCGCAAGATAGGGGCAATCGGTCTCCACCAGCAACCGGTCGCGCGGAACGGCGGCCGCCGCCTCACGGACGCGGGCGGCGTTTTGAAAGGTGACGGTGCCGGAAAAGGAGATATACCAACCCCGGCGCACATACTCGCGGGCAAGCTCGGGGCTGCCGCTGAAACTGTGCATAACGCCCCGAACTTTCGGATGGCGCAAAACCGCCTCGAAAATATCGCCGTGGGCATCGCGGTCATGGATGATGACCGGCAGGTCAAGCTCCTCCGCCAGGCAGAGCTGCGCCTCGAACACGCGCAGTTCTTTTGCTTTGTCCAACGGGATGTCACCGAAAAAATCGGAATGGTAATCCAGCCCGATCTCGCCAATGGCAACAATCTTATCGCGTTTGCGGCTCTCGGCATCGCCCAAAATGGCGCGCAGTTCGGCAAGCGCGGTTTCTTCATCCAAAAAATGGCAGTCCTCCGGGTGGATCCCGGCGGCGGCAAACATGCCCCGGTAGCGCGCCGCCTGCGCAATGGCTTTGCGTGAGGTTTCGGGATTGGTCCCGACGTTGACGACCGATTCCACCGTTTTGCCGAGAAGGCTTTGCAAAATTGCGTCGGCGCCCCCTTCGGCTTCCCGGTCAAAACGCGCGTCAAAATAATGCGCATGGCTATCAAAAATCCGGTTGCAAACAGGCATCTTTCTTAAAATTCCTTTCCCGAATTCCATTCCCGTTTGAGCGAACGGTTAAACAGCGTGCCGATTTCCTCCGCCGGTTTTGCGTTCTGATACAAAATGCGGTAAACGGCGGCGCAAATGGGCAATTCCACGCCGTATTGTTTTGCCAGTTCCATGACGGCGGCGGCTGTGGCATATCCCTCTGCCAAAGACGCATACGGCTTCCCCAGCGCAATGCATTCGCCGAATGCGCGGTTATGCGAATAGGGCGAGAAGACGGTTGCCTCGTAGTCGCCAAGATGGCAAAGCCCGTATGCCGAGAACGGATTGCCGCCCATAGCGTCGATGAGCGCGGCAATCTCGTGCGTTCCCCGGCTCATCAGTGCGCCTTTGAGCGTGGACAGGTGCATCCCGTCCAAAAGCCCCGCGGCAATTCCAATGACGTTTTTGGTTGCCGCACCAACCTCGTTGCCAATCAGGTCCTCGCCGTAGTAAAAACGAATCAGGTCACCCGAAAACGCCTCAATCAGCTTCTTTTTGAGCGAACGATGGCAACTGTCGATAACCATGCAGTTGGGCACACCGGCAAGAAATTCCTGCACATGTCCGGGTCCGAGCCAAACAGCAACACGGTTATCCGGCGCCAGCTCCTCCCCAACGATTTGGGAAAGGCGTTTGCCGCTTCCCACCTCCAGCCCTTTCATGCAAAGGACCAGATCCTTGCCGTGCAGGTCCAGCGCCGCAAGTTCTTTCATCAAGGCGCGCAGTTTTTGAGAAGGCACCGAAACCAGAATAACCTCCGCGCGGCAAACCTCCGGCAAATCCGAAGTCAATTTGATGCTTTTGGGAAGCTCCAAAACATCGTTTCTCCCGGTTTGCAAAAACGCCTGAAAATGCGGTGACTCTTCCCTGCCGTAAAGCGCAACGGAATGCCCGGCGCGGTCCAGATACCAAGCGATGAGCGACCCCCATCTCCCACAACCGATGACCGAAACTTGCATGTTGAATTCTCCTTTTTGAAACGGGGAGCCGTTCCGAAAAACCGCTCCCCTCTTTTTTGTTTATTTAGTGAACGCGCTCTCCCAGCGGCGTTTCGGGGTCCAAAAAGACCACGCGCACCGTTTCCTCACCCGAAGCAAGGATCATGCCGTTGGATTCCACCCCGCAAAGCACGGCGGGTTTGAGATTGGCTACCACGATCAGCTTTTTGCCGATGAGCTGTTCGGGCGTATACCACTTGGCAATGCCCGAAACAACCTGGCGCTGTTCATAGCCCAAATCCAGTTGCAATTTGAGCAATTTTTTGGCTTTTGGCACCGGCTCGCAGGCGATCACCTTTGCCGTTCGCAATTCGACCGCCGAAAAATCGTCGATGCCGATTTGCGCGCACCCCGCGGGCTTTTCTGCCGGGACTTCGGCTTTTTTGACCGCCGCCCGCTGTTCTTCCATGATTTTTGCGAACTCTTCCAGCTTTTTGGCTTCGTCCACACGGGCGAACAGAACTTTGGAATCCCCAACCTTTTCGCCGGCTGTCATGCCGTCGAAAGTCGTCAGCGTTTCAAAGCCGCGCTTGGATGTGCCGAGTTCGGAAAGAATCTCCTCCGCCGTTTGCGGAATGAAGGGAGCAAGCATGACAGCACCCCAGCGGATTGCCTCCATCAGGTTATAAAGCACCGTTCCCAGGCGGGCGCGGTTGCCCTCGTCCTTGGCGAGCGCCCACGGTGTTGTTTCATCGATATACTTATTGGCGCGGCTGAGCATTTCAAAAATGCCGGAAAGCGCGTCGGCAATGTGAAAATCGTCCATACAGGTTTTCAGATTTGCAAACGCTTTGAAGCACGCCGCTTTGAGTTCGCCGTCGGTCCCCTCTTCGGCACCCGGTGCCGGAACAACTTGGTCAAAATACTTTTTCTCCATATCCAGCGTGCGCTTGACCAGGTTACCCAAATTGTTGACCAGGTCCATATTATACCGCTTGATAACGGCTTCATAGGTGATGGATCCGTCCGAAGCAAAGGGCATTTCGGAAAGCGCGTAATAGCGGACGCCGTCGGTGGAAAAATGCTTGGCAAGTTCGTCGGCATAGATGACGTTGCCCTTGGATTTGGACATTTTATCGGCCCCGAAATTGAACCAGGGATGCCCGAACACCTGTTTGGGCAGGGGAAGATCCAAAGCCATTAAGAAGATAGGCCAATAGATGGTGTGGAACCGCAAAATATCCTTGCCGATGATGTGCACGTCCGCCGGCCAGTAATGCTTGAACCGCTCGGACTGCTCCTCGTAGCTCTTGTCGGGGTCGTAGCCGAGGGCGGTGATATAGTTGGAAAGCGCGTCCACCCAAACGTAGATGACGTGTTTGGGGTCAAAATCCACCGGGATGCCCCATTTGAAAGAGGTGCGGGAAACACAGAGATCCTGCAACCCGGCTTTGAGGAAATTGTTGACCATTTCCTTTTTGCGCAGTTCGGGCTGGATGAATTCGGGGTGATCCTCGATATACTGCATCAAACGGGGGGCATATTTGCTCATTTTGAAGAAGTAGGCTTCCTCTTTCGCCTGTTTGAGGGGTGCGCCGCAATCCGGGCAGATGCCGCCCGCCGCCTGCGTTTCGGTAAAGAAGGATTCGCAGGGGGTGCAATACCAACCCTCGTAGGCGCCCTTGTAAATATCGCCCTGTTCGTAGAAGCGGCGGAAGATTTTTTGCACGGCGGCAACGTGCGGCTCGTCGGTGGTGCGGATGAAATAGTCGTAGCTGCTGTTCATGCCGTCCCAAACGCCGCGGATCTCGCCGGCGACGCGATCGACGTATTCCTTGGGGGAAACGCCCGCCTCGGTGGCGTAATTTTCAATTTTTTGCCCGTGCTCGTCAGTTCCCGTGCAGAAGAAGACGTCCTTGCCCAGGGCGCGCTGATACCGCGCGACGGCATCCGACATGATGACCTCATAGGTGTTGCCGAAATGCGGTTTGCGGGAAGCATAGGCGATTGCAGTTGTTAAATAATATTTTTCATTCATAGTTCGGTTCCTCCGAAGAAAATGCGTAATCGGTCATGCGGCCGGCGTAACGGAAATAGGAGATCATCATGCGCGGAAGGACATCCGCAACCAGCAGGATACCAACCGTTAAAAAGCCCAGCAGAATGCGCGGCAAATAGCAAATCCACCAAAATCCGCCGCCCGAAAAGGATTTGCCGGCAATTTGCCGGTTGGCGCGCCGGGAGGCGCGCAGCGGCATTCGCCATTGGAGCAGGAAGGAAAGCCGCACAAAACCGCGCAGAGCCAGCAGACACCAAGCTGCCGCCAACAGCGCCGAAACAACCACGTCGAGAACAGTGAATAGCAACATTTCCCCAAAAATCGCCTCCAAAACATCAAAAAGGAAGCCCGGGAGCCAGAAGAAAGCGGCAATCTTCCAAAGAAAGGGGAGCAATACCGCCAGCGCACGGAGATAGCGCTTGCCGTTGGAAAGCGGCAAAAACAGGTCGGGCAGGAAGACCTCCTCGTCATTTGCCATGCGCGCCGCCATTTGCAAAAGCCCTAAAAACAGCGGTGCGACCACAAAAATCAAGAACCCCCAGAACAGCAGTCCGCCGGTAAGGACAAGCAGGATTTTTCCCCCGTTTGTCTTTGCCAGCACGGTTGCCGTTTGCAAACACGCCTCGCGCAAAAGGAAAGCAAACAGGACCGCGGTGATGCAGAACAGGAGCCCTTCAATCAATTTGAAGCGGTTGCTTCGCCGGAATAAAATGACGCTTGCCTCGCGGTTTGCCGCTTGGAAATTTGTGCGGTGATCGTTTTCCATCCGGGATCCTCCTTTCTGCGTTTTTGCGGGCGATTTTCTCTATCTTTCTATCTAAAAAATTATTATACCAAATAATTTCTTTTTTTGCAAGCCCTTTTGGGAAATTCAAAAAGGAAATACAAAACGCAGAAAAAGACCGCCGCAAAAATGCGGCGGTCTTGCAGATTGTTACTTTGTTATGGAATGGATTGGATCAATCCAAAAAATTTGCTTCCACGCCGAAGAAAGCGGCGAAGGCTTTGAGGGTTGTCAGATCATCGGGATGGGCTTCATGATATGCCTCGATTGCGGCTACGCATTCCTGATAATCGGGTTCCCCGGTGGGGATGGTCA
>CAMOLD010000069.1 GCA_946618395.1 uncultured Clostridia bacterium | reverse complement strand
CGCCCGAACGTGGAGATCATTCTGGGAACGGTGGTCGATTCGATTCTGGGCGAAAGCGCCCTCTCCGGCATTCGCATCAAAAAGGTGGCAGACAATACCCTTTCTGACCTTGCCGTTGACGGAATGTTTGTTGCCATCGGGCTGATCCCGCAAAACGAGCCGTTTGCAAACGTGGTCAAGCTCAATTCCTACGGCTATGCCGACACCGACGAATCCTGCACGACGACAACGCCCGGCATTTTTGTTGCCGGCGACTGCCGCTCCAAAAAGATCCGCCAGGTGACCACCGCCGCCTCGGACGGCGCCGTCGCCGCGCTTGCCGCCTGCGACTATCTTGACTGAAAGGAACCCGGTATGTATCGCTACGAAACCCACCTGCATACCTCTCCGGTCAGCAAATGCGCCAAAAAGACGATTGGGGAAAGCCTGGAGTTTTACGCCTCGCTCGGCTATGACGGTGTTTTTCTGACCAACCATTTTTTGGACGGAAACTTCTATTTGCGCGATGCCGATTTACCCTATGCGGAAAAGATCGAGCTTTACTGCAAGGACTATGAGGACGGATTGCCGATTGCAAAAAAGCTGGGCATCAAACTCTTTTTCGGAGTGGAACTGACCTACGGCGGCACCGATTTTCTGATTTACGGGCTGGATAAGGAATGGTATCTTGCGCACCCGGAAATTATGGAGATGAAAAAGAGCGAGGAGCTCCCCTTTTTGCGCGAGCAAGGGGCCCTGGTCATTCAGGCGCACCCTTTCCGCGACAGCTCCTATATTGACCACATCCGCCTGTTTCCGCGCTGTGTGGACGGGGTGGAAATTCTCAATTCCGGCCGACCGGCATTTGAAAACGAGATGGCGGAGCTCTATGCCAAAAAATACGGGTTCCCCTGCCTGACCGCCGGATCGGACAATCACCGCGCGGGGGATTGCCCTTTACTTGCCGGAATGGAATGCGAAACACCGCTCCATAGCGTTGCCGATTATATCGCCCGCGTGCGCGCCGGCTCGATGCGCATTTTTACCATTGACCGCTCAAAGGATGTAAATCAATAAAAGAATATAGAAAAAGACCGCCTGAGTTCAGGCGGCCTTTCTTCATTTAATCTGTAGCCTTCAAAAAGCGTTCCAACAGCGCGTTTTGCAGGGCGTGTAAAATTTCCGGGCTCTTGCCGCCAACCGGCTTGCCGTCAATTTCCACCACCTGCATACAAAGCGAGCTGCCCGAAATGCGGATCACCTCGTCGGCAGAGAACAGTTCTTCCAACACCATCGGTCTTTCCTCATAGGGGATTTTATGCTTTTTGCATTCTTCCAGCATCAGTTTGCGCCCGACACCGGCATAAATATATTGGTTTGCCGGAGGGGTAACTAAGACTCCATCTTTCAGAATTGCAAGATTGGAATGGATGAACTCGGTGACCACATCGCCGCGGTGACCGATAAAATCATCTACCCCTGCGGCGTCAACATCCTGCTGTTCCAGCACGTTGGCAATATAGTTCAGCGTTTTGAAATTGCAAATCAAATGCCGGCGGTCCTCGCCGGTAATGCACCGCACCGTTTTGTGAACATCCTGGATGCCGCCGGGCGTGATCATAATCATCAAATTTGTTTTTTCGGCTGTGCTGGCAAACGAATACTGCCGGATGCCCGTTCCGCGGGTAAACTGAACATAAATGCGGAGTTCGTTGTCGTCCAGCTTTTTTACCAAACGGTAGAGCAAGTCTTTCAACGCCTCGCGGGAAACGGGCGGCTCGATTTTAACGCCCTGCGCGCTGGAATACAGCCCATCCAGGTGCGCGTCAAGCTCGTAAATGTGTTGGTTGCGGCAATAGGAAACATTAAAAACGCCATCGCCGTAATAGGTTGCGCGATCCAGCATGGGAATTTTGCTATGCTCCAAATCGCGAATTTTCCCATTATAATAGCCAAGAGTTTTCATTTTAATTCTCCTTTCCAAAATCGGATTTACGGCTTTGTTTCAATGACGATGAAATAGGGCGAGGTGGGCGAATTGAGGATTTTGACCTTGGTGGCGCAAACCTTATGGCGGCTGATGCCGGCAAGGTATTCGCAAATCATCTTCCCTTCGGCGTCCCCTTCCTCGTGCCCCGGGTAAACGGCAACGTTCAAAATCGCGTCGCGGTCCATCAGGTCGATTGCCGCTTCCAGCGCCGGCATGGTGCTTTTGCGCAGGGTGGTGATGGATTTATCGCCGCCGGGGAGCCAGCCCAGGTTGAACATTCCGGCCTTGAAGGGCGTTTTGACGTAATCTTTCACAAACTCGTGCGAAGCGTGGATCAAGGTATAATTTTGAGGGCAACCCGCTTCTTCCAGGTGCCGCCGGGTGGATTCCACCGCCTGCGCCTGAATGTCAAAGGCATAGACGTGTCCACGCTCGCCAACGGTTTTGGAGAGAAATTCGGTATCGTGTCCGTTGCCCATGGTAAAATCAACGGCAACATCCCCCTCGTGCAGGTGTTTGAGAATAAAATATTTGTGCAGTTCCAAAAGATCGATCATGCGGGCTTCTCCTTATTTGTTGTGAATATCCGACCGCAGGAATTTGAACGCGCGTTCCACCGCATCTTTGGAGTTATACCAGGGTTCTTCGTCATAGCGGTAGTCAAATTTTTTGCAAAACCAGCTCACATCCTTTTGCAATTCGGCAAGGTAATTGGAAACCACCTTTTCGCATTGCGAAACAAAAAGCGGCAGTTGTTTTTTGCTGAGCCGTTTTTGCCCGTATTGCAACAATTTGCGGTAATGCGGCAGGCAAAAATAGGGCTGCGCTTTGATCTTGGGCGTAAACTCGGGGTCGGTCTCCCAAATGTAAACGGCGGTATCCACCATCTCTTCAAAATTGTGGTTGATCCGGTTGCAAATATAGCATCCGGCCTCCAGCTCGCCAATGCGTTTGACCGGCTTGTTTCCTTTTCCGCCGCCAATGCCGCCATCGCGCAGGTCGTGTTCCAGCTCGGCAAGGTGGCTTTCCAGCGTTAGCGCCATGCCCAGCCGGTTTTTGCGGGTGAACATCAAATCGTAGTGCAGGCGGCAAAAGCCCTCCCGGTTGGTGCGAATGCGAATGTCCGGCTCCATCATAGAAGCGCCGAGGATCAAGTCCAGCTCGTTTTCCTCCAACATCCGATAAAGCGCGCAAAACGGGCAACCGCAGGCAGGGTTTGCCGCCGACGCCTCAAACGCCTCGTTGACCGGGATGGTAAAATTCTTATCCATATTTTCTTTGTTCCTTTCCGGTTCTGTTCGTAGTTTTATTATACTGAAAAAAGGAGATTTTTGCAAGCGTTTTTACAAAAAACGAAACATTCCTGCATTTTCTGAAAAAGCTCTTGACGAAAGATTGAAAAAAAGGTATAATAAAATTCGGAAAAAATATCCGCCGGAAATTTTTTTGAAAAGCGGAAAAGATTGGAGCACAAATATGTATCGGATTGGTGTGGATCTTGGCGGTACGAACATTGTCGTTGGACTGGTGAACGAAAAATTTGAAATTCTCTCAAAGAAAAGCACGCCTACCCTTGCCGAAAGGCCGAACGAGGAGATTGTTACCGACATTGCAAAGCTTTGCAAGGAGGTTTGCAACGAGGTTGGCATTGGTTTTGACATGATAGCATCGGTTGGCATTGCCACCCCGGGACTGGTGGATCAGGAAAGCGGAGAGGTTGTTTACTCCAACAATATCAAAATGCAAAAATTTCCCATGATCCCGCTTTTGCGCAAGCAAATTCCCGTTGCCGAAATCTATTTGGAAAACGACGCAAACGCCGCCGCTTGGGGCGAAGTGGTCGCCGGCGCGGCAAAAGGCTATCGCAATGTCATTATGGTCACGCTCGGTACCGGCGTTGGCGGCGGAATTGTTGCCGACGGAAAAATTTACAAAGGCTTTAACTCGGCAGGCGGAGAGCTGGGTCACACCGTTATCCGGGTGGACGGTCGCCCCTGCACCTGCGGCAGACGCGGCTGTTGGGAAACCTACTCCTCGGCAACCGGGCTGATTCGCACGACGAAAGAAAAACTGGAAGAATGCGAAAAAGCGGGCCGACCGACCAAAATGACCGATCTGGTTGCAGAAAAAGGTCGTATTACCGGCAGAACTGCCTTTGACGCGATGCGTGCGGGCGACGCGGCAGGCGCCGAAGTGGTGGACGAATACGTAAAATATCTTGCCATTGGGCTTGCCAACATGGTCAACATTTTCCAGCCGAATATCCTTTTAATCGGCGGCGGAATTTCCAACGAGGGGCAATCGCTGATTGATCGGTTGACTCCGGAAGTGAAAAAGCAAACCTATGGAGCCTTCTATGCGCCGAACTCCGAAATTCATATGGCAACGTTGAGAAACGACGCCGGCATCATTGGTGCGGCGGCTTTGGGCATGGAACTTGCGGTATGATCCTTCTTGTTTCCGACCGGCAAACCGTTCGCGGTCTGCCGGTTTCCCATTTTCTGCCCGCGGGTATTTTCACCTATACCTGCCCCTTTGAAACGGCGCGCTTCTTTGCGCGCGAAAAGCAAATCAGCGGTGCAATTCTGGATGGCATCCCCTCTCTTGCCCAGGCGCAAGCGCTTGCCGAAGACCTGCGCGCCGAATACCCCGAATTGCCGATGTTGCTGATTGCCGCGCCGGAGGATTTGCCCAACGCACCGGCGCAAACGGTGCGCGATACCGGCGACTTTCCGGCACTTGCCGAACATCTGCTTGCCTTTATCCGCCGCACGGTTGGCTGGCAACATGATTTTTCAACCTTTTCGCTCTCGCTGTCTCTTGAATCAAACGAAGCCACACTTTTGGGCTATCCGTTTGCGCTTTCCTTCCGCGAGCTTGCTATTTTGCGCTGTTTGTTCGCCTTTGCGCCAAACACCGTTTCCGCCGACGATTTGTTGCTTTTGTGCTTCCCGGAAGGAAGACAACGCGCCGCCAACCTCTCGGTGCAAATCTCGCGCATCAACCGGCGGGCGGCAAAACTCGGACTGCCGAATCTCATTCTTTCGGAATATGGAAACGGCTACCGCTTAAATCGCGCCGTTCTGACATAAAAAACGCGCCCTCCTCTTCGGGAAGGCGCGCTTTTTTATGTTTCCTGCAACCCCACAACGCTGTCCACCGGCAGAGCAAAAGCAATACCTTGTCCCGGTGTGTTCAACCCCACGCTTTTGTAAATGGCGTGCAGAATATCGTCCCGGATTTTGGAAGGGACCAAAATCAACACGATCTCTTTTTCCGGCTGAATGGTGATTTGAAAAATGCGTTCCGCATCTTTTGCGGCGGTTCCTCTTGCCGAGATTACGGTTCCGCCCCGGGCGCCGATCTCTTTGGCAACGTCCATGACCGCCTCGCTGAACCCGGCGTTGACGATACACAGAATCATTTCATGTTCAAATTGCATTTCCAAAGTCCTCCTTTCCGGTTTTGTTCTGGTTGGATAAAAATTGATAGATTGCCGCACCGATGATGCCGGTGAGCGGAACGGTATAGGCAATGCCTTTGCCGCCGCGAAGCGTGCGGAATTTTTCCTCCAGCCCGGCAAGCGCCTGCGGCGCGTAATCCTCGCGCACAAGGCTGAACAAAACCGCCTTTTCGGATTCCTCCAGCCCCATATAGTGCAGCATCTCCGAGCCGGCTGTTCCATGCGCCCGCATGAGCAGCTGCAAATTGACACCGAAAGATTGCAGATAATCCGCATAGAATTCGTCTTTGTTTTTGTTGACAATGGTGATTAACAGTTTTAGTTTTTTGACCGCGGAAACCTGGGGCGGCTCGTTTTTCCCTGCCCGTTTTCCGCGCGGAGTGGGAGTATGATTCATCGCCGGCCCTCCTTTACATAAAATTGATGATCTGTTCGTCATCCGCCGCCAAAATCTTTTTCATGGCGCTCTTTTCGCGCATCCGTTTGGCAACGATGGCGCGGAAACCGAGAACCTGAATGGTGATCAGCGGCGTCATTGCCACCATGGCAACAATACCAAACGCATCGCTCATAATGGAGTCGGTTCCGTTCAGCGCCGCGCAGGCACCGATGGCGAACGGCAGAATAAAGGTGGATGTCAACGGTCCGCTGGCAACGCCGCCCGAATCGAACGCGATTGCCGTATATAGTTTGGGGACGAAGAATGAAAGCCCCAAAGAGATCAAAAAGCCGGGAATGAGATAATACAAAATGTTAAAACCCAGCAGAATGCGCAACATGGAAAGCCCAATGGAAATGCCAACGCCGATGGAAAGCGCCAGGAGCATGGAGCGTTTGCTGACGCCGCCGTTGGTAATGCTTTCCACCTGCCGGTTGAGCACATGGATTGCCGGCTCGGCAAAAACAACCACAAGCCCGAGCAAAAAGCCGAACAGCGGAAGCAAACCGGAATTGCTTTTTGCCAGTTGGGAACCGATTTGATAACCGATGGGCATGAATCCGACGGTTGCCGCCGACAGGAAAATGACCAACCCCAAAAAGGTATATCCAATGCCAATGGCAATTTGATAAAGCTTCCGGCGCGGCAGATGAAGAAATACCGCTTGCAGGATCAAAAAGAACAGAACAATCAGGCCCAACGAAACGCCGACCTCCTGGGCAATATACCCAATCGTCTTCCAAAATGCCTGCCCCAGGTGCGCTTGCAGGCTATAATCGGTTGGCGTGTAAAGCGGCGCTCCTCCCTTTGCCATTCCCAAAATCAAAACGGCAAGAATGGGACCGACCGAGCAAAGCGCAACAAGACCAAA